>JADJGC010000025.1 GCA_016708315.1 bacterium | reverse complement strand
TCGATATATTAAGACAAGAGACTCTTAATACCGGAATAGGCAATGCTGTTTTCTAAAGGTTGTACATACGCGATTCGCGCCGCGCTGCTGGTGGCGGTGAAAGAGACGCGGGAGGGGCGCAAGTTCATCCCCATTCGGGAACTCGCAGACGAACTCGATCTGTCGTTTCACTTTCTCACCAAGATATTGCAGGTACTCACCGAGGCGGAGATCATGGAGTCCTTCCGTGGTCCAAACGGCGGAATCGGGCTTGCCCGGGAAGCCAACATGATCTCGCTGATCCAGATCATTTCGGCGGTGGATGGGATGTCGCTTTTCTCCGAGTGCGCATTGGGACTTCCCGATTGCGGCGAGGCTAAACCCTGTCCGTTGCATCAATCGTGGTCCAAGCGGCGGGAAGAATTAAAGCGGATGTTCGAAAAGACGACGCTGGCGACACTCGCACTGGACTTCAGCAAAAATAGCTTGAGGAATTAAGGTTGATAGTATGAAGATACCCGCCAATGATGCTGTTCCTATTGCAGATAACCGACTCCGAAATCGGTATTGTAGTTGGGCAGATGACACAGCAAATGAAGCTCAAAATATTACTAGATCAAATGAAAGGACCGTAATCATGACCCTTGGTCGTACTCTCTCAAAAGTGCTCTTGGCGGCATGCATGGTAATCGGCAGTTTGTGGATGAGCGGATGCTCATCGACGCCGGAGACGGATGCCGAACGCCAAGCCAGATGGCAACAAGGAAATCTCACCAGTTGGGAGATCCAGCACGGCATTGGGCCTGTCGTGGAGGATATTAAATTAGCAGCCGTGGACAACGCTTTGGCCGAACGCGGCAAGGCGATATTTGTCCAGAAGTGCGCAACTTGTCACTATCTCGACATGAAGAAGACTGGTCCTCCGCTTCGCGACGTGACCAAACGACGGTCGCCAGAGTATGTCATGAATCAAATCCTGAATCCCGAGCAGATGGGAAAAATGCATCCGGACGGCAGGCAGTTGGTTGCGCAGTACGCGCAGTTCATGACCATCCAAGGTATCACGCGGGACAATGCTTTGGAGTTGCTGGATTTCCTGCGCTCTGAAGCTGGAAACCCACCAGTGCCGATGGAGCAACAGCCGGGCTTCGAACACCGCCGCCCCCGCCTACAGCGGATGCGAAGTGAGATACTCGATGACACAGGTTAATGAGAGTTATTCCAATTGGAAGGAGCGGAAGATGAAGAAGTCCCTTATTGTCGCCATGGGATTTGTCGTATCGATAATTGGCATCGCGGCGTTGTTCTCCGGCTGTTCGCCCAAGAAAGAGGTTGGCGGATTCGGCGATGCGGCGGAAAAGGTCTATGTCGCGCCGGGAGTTATGATGAATTTTACGCCTTCATGTCCGGTGGATTTTCCGGACAGGTTTCGGTATACGGTTTGCCATCAGGGGCGGTTGTTCAGGGTAATTCCAGTGTTTAGCGTCGATCCGGAGAAGGGCTACGGATATTCGGAAGAGACGAAGCCGTTGCTGATGACTTCGCACGGTTTTGTGCCGTGGGATGATGCTCACCACCCGCAGCTGTCGGTGACCGACGGGCAGTCAGATGGCCGGTGGTTGTTCATCAACGGCAACAATACCCCACGTATCGCGCGCATGGATCTCACGACGTTCGAAACCGTGGAGACGATTGAAATTCCCAATTCGGGCGGCAATCACGGTTCACCATTCTTGACTCCGAACAACGAGTATGTGGTAGCCTCAACCCGGTTTAGCGTTCCAATTCCGCAGCAGGATGTGTCTATCTCCTCGTTCAAAGAGAACTTCAAGGGAACGATATCGTTTATTAGCGTCGATTCTGTGAGCGGACGGATGAAGATCGCATTTCAAATTCTCGTGCCGGGAATCAACTACGATCTGTCGCGCTCGGGCAAGGGTCCATCGCACGGCTGGTCATTCTTCAGCTCATACAATTCCGGAACAGGCCAATACCCAACTTGAGGTGAATGCGTCAAAGAACGACAAGGACTTCGTTGCGGCAATTAATTGGAAGCTGGCCGAAGAGCTGATCGCACAGGGTAAGGGTCAAGATTGGACGGCTTCGCATTACCATAATTATATGGACGATGCCGATGTTGGCCAAAGTGAAGTTCTGAACTCGGTCAAGGTGCTGGTGGCCAAGGACCACCCGGGACTGATGTACTACCTGCCGACCCCCAAGTCGCCGCATGGCTGCGACATCGATCCGTCTGGCGAGTACATTGTTGCCGGAGGAAAGCTTGCAGCACTCATACCGGTGCACTCGTTCAGCAAATTAAAGAAGGCTGCTGAAGCCAGCGATTTCGAAGGTGAGTTTGACGGAATACCGATTGTCAAGTATGAGTCGGTAATTGCGGGAGAAGTCAGGGATCCGGGCTTAGGTCCGCTTCACAGAGTTTGACGGGCAGGGTTTCGGGTACACTTCATGTTCTTGTCTTCCGAGATTGTGAAGTGGAAGATCGGAACGTGGGAAGTAGTAGATCGCATCCCGACTTATTATTCGATCGGGCACTTGATGATTCCGGGCGGCGACACCAAGCAGCCATATGGCAAGTATGTTGTCGCGCTGAATAAGATCACCAAGGATCGTTACTTGCCGACCGGACCCGAACTGACGCAATCCGCGCAGTTGATCGATATCACCGGCGACAAGATGAAGCTTCTACTCGACTTCCCGACCATCGGCGAGCCGCATTACGCGCAGGCGCTACCGGCGACGATGATTAAGGACCGCTCCGTGCGGTGGTATCCAATCGCCGAGAACAAGAATCCATTTGCGATCAAGGCCGAGAACGAGTCGCGTATCGAACGCGACGGCAAGACGGTGCATGTGTACATGAGTACGATTCGGACGCACTTTGTTCCGGACAACATTGAAGGGATCAAGGTTGGCGACAAAGTCTACTTCCATGTGACCAATCTCGAACAGGATTGGGATGTTCCACACGGATTCAGTGTGATGGGTGCGACGACATCGGAACTACTTGTCATGCCGGGACAAACCCGCACACTACTGTGGGAGCCGAAGATGGCCGGTGTCATACCGTTCTACTGCACCGATTTCTGTTCGGCGCTGCATCAGGAGATGCAAGGCTGGATCAGGGTTTCCAGTTAGACGTTGATGGAGTCACGTTACTCAACAATAATGATACCGGTTTTCGAGAAATACGGAAACCGGTGATGCCGAACAATGGCAGCAGGAAGCAGGCAAGGAGTCAAATCATGAAACCGCTATCTCGAGCATCAATTGCTGTCGCAGCCCTGTTGCTCACATTGACATACTTCCTGCCCCTGTGGGAAATCGAGTTGATTGCGCCGCAATATCCCGAAGGTTTGGGGATGGAGATTTGGATTAATCAAGTGCAGGGGCAGCATCCGGGTGATCTCGCCAAGATCAACAATCTGAATCACTATATTGGCATGAAGCATATCAAGCCGGAATCAATTCCAGAGCTGCGCATCATGCCGTGGATCATGCGTGCAGTGATGCTGTTTGGATTGGCGGTGGCCATCAGCGGACGAAAATGGATGTTGACAGCGTGGCTTGTTGTTTTCCTGTTAGTCGCATTGGCAGGATTGGTGGATTTCTATCTATGGGGATATGATTACGGCCATAATCTGGATTTGGAAAATGCGATCATCAAAGTGCCGGGTATGACCTATCAACCGCCGTTGATCGGCAGCAAGAAATTGCTGAATTTCGAAGCGGTGTCGTTGCCGGGACTCGGCGGGTGGGCTGCGATTGGGAGTGTCTTGACAGGAGCGCTGATCTGGTTTATGGAAACGCGCAGAGCAAGAAAGGTGATTCCAAATGTCGATTAGGCAAGTAGCGGCAGCGCTGGTAATGACTTTAATAGCGGCTACTCTGATTGGGTGTGCGGGCTATGCACCGGAAGAAATCCATTACGGAACCGACCAGTGTGATTACTGCAAAATGACGATTGCCGATAAGAGTTTCGGTTCCGAGCTGATTACTCAAAAGGGGAAAGTATTGAAATACGATTCCATCGAGTGTTTAGCCGCTGCCGACATGGTATTTGCAAACAAATCGCAGGATGTGCACTCGCGATGGGTTACCGACTTTGGCCAACCGGGTCAATTTCTGGACGCGAACAAGGCCTGGATCGTTCTCGCGGAGCGCCAGAAGAGCCCGATGGGGATTGGTTTGGTCGCGGTGAGTACGGAAGAATCAGCGACGAAACTTATCGATGAAGTTGGCGGCAGAATTGTAACATGGGGCGAGGTTAAGGAAATCGTGACAGTGGCTTGGAAACTGGAGAACAGCAATTGACTCTTTGGTCGAAGTCATGCCGGACAGGGCAGAGCATTCGTCACATCGAATTTTTCCGCCACATTACCGGAGTGCTGACGGCGGTCAGCTTAATCATTGGATCGAAGTCTGCTGTTGCGGATGTGATCACTGTTCAGCCGGGGGGGGCGATTCAAACCGTGTCCGAAGCGCTCTTGCTGGCCATGCCGGGCGATACCGTGCGCGTCGAGTCGGGGACTTACCTTGAGTCGAACCTCCGTGTTATCAAGCCCCTGACACTAATCGGTAACGATTGGCCGGTTGTGGATGCTGCCGGTCGCGGGCCAATATTCGAAGTGACCGCTTCAAATGTCGTAATCGCCGGATTTGAACTTCGCGGCGTCCCGGTCAGTTTCGTCAAAGAACACGCTGCGATTCTACTTAGTGAAACCGAAAACTGCGAAATTCGCGATAATCGTTTTGTCGACAATTTCTTCGCGGTTTATCTGGCGCACTCCAATCGGTGTCGAGTCATTCGAAATTCAATACTCGGTTCAGCGACGGCACTGACTTCCGCCGGCAACGGTGTTCACATGTGGTACTGCAGAGACATTGCAGTTCAGGATAATCAGATCCATGGTCAGCGCGATGGCATCTATTTAGAGTTTGTTAAGCACAGTACTATCAGCGGGAATGACAGTTCGGACAATTTGCGTTACGGGTTGCATTTCATGTACTCTGACAGTTGCCGGTACGAAAAGAATCGTTTTGCCCACAATGGCGCCGGTGTTGCCGTGATGTATACGAGTCAAGTCGATATGCTAGAGAACACTTTTGAAGATAGCTGGGGTGGCGCCTCGTACGGGTTGCTGCTCAAGGATATCAGAGATAGTCGCGTCCTGGGAAATGCCATCACGAGAAACTCCGTCGGTATATACCTCGAGGGCTCGGATCGCATCGTCATTGAAGGAAATCAATTTCATGCCAATGGGTGGGCGATCAAGATCATGGCGAATTGTGTCGGGAGCAAGGTCATAGCTAACGACTTTATTGATAACTCTTTCCAAGTTGCCACCAACAGCAGGCAGAGCTTCAGTGAGTTTGACGGTAATTATTGGAGCACCTATCATGGGTACGATCTTGATCGTGACGGTTTTGGCGACATGCCGTATCGGCCGGTCAGTCTGTATTCTCTGATAGTTGAATCTGAACCGGCGACCATGGTTCTGATTCGCAGCCTTTTGGTCGATTTACTCAATCTCGCGGAGCGCATCATGCCGACACTCACGCCGGAAGCTTTGGCGGACACGAAACCAAGGATGAAGCCGGTCTCATGATAGAAATCACTAATCTCCATAAACGCTTCGGCAAGTTTGTCGCGTTGCACGATGTCTCGCTCTCGATCAAGCGCGGGAGTGTCACAGGCATCATCGGACCCAACGGTTCCGGCAAGTCAACTCTGATCAAGTGCCTGCTCGGTTTGGTTAATCCGACGTCCGGCACGATCACCGTCAATGGATCAGTTCTGGATGGAGCATGCGACTACCGGCAATCGATCGGCTATGTACCGCAGATTGCCCGCTTTCCGCAGGATCTCACCGGCAACGAGATCATTGATATCGTCAAGGGATTGCGGAAGGAGCCCGCCACTTTGGAACGTGAATTGGTCGAGCGGTTCGATTTGCGGCATGAGCTTGCCAAGCGAACACGCGCACTATCTGGCGGAACTCGCCAGAAGTTGAGTATGGTGCTCGCCGGGATGTACGATCCCGAGTTGCTCATCCTCGATGAACCGACAGCGGGACTTGATCCGGTTTCCAACATTCGTCTCAAGCAGTTCATTGGCGATCATCGCAATCAGAAGCGAACGGTTCTCATTACCACGCACATCATGAGTGACTTGGAAGAAATGGTAGACGAGGTTGTCATCATCATTGATGGCCGAATTCGTTTTGCCGGCGCGATCCGGGAACTCAAGCTTCAGACCGGTGAGCTTCGACTTGAAGTAGCTGTTGCACGACTGCTCGAAAGGGAGGCGGCATGAGATTAGCTCTTCACATCGGTTGGTATGCTATCCGTGATGTTGCCCGCAACCGCTGGGGTCTGTTGTATACAGCGTTCTTTCTAATAGTGACAGTCGGATTATTCCAGCTTCAAGCTCAATCTGCCAAGGTTGCGGTGAGTTTGATGAGTATCTGCCTGTTCTTAATTCCGCTGGTCAGTTCATTGTTTGGAACCATTTACTTTTACAACTCGCGTGAGTTCGTGGAGTTAGTCTTGACCCAGCCGGTGAACCGTCGGACGGTGTACGTCGGGATGTTCTGCGGCCTCGGAGCTTCGCTTGTGGCGGGATTCATTCTTGGTGTCGGCCTGCCGTACTTGTTTTTCATGACGATTAGCCAGGAGCAATTGTTGTCGCTGTTGCTATTGCTGACTGTCGGTTCGTTTCTGACCATTATCTTTTTGGCGATTTCATTCCTGTTGGCGACGATTCTTGACGACCGCGGGAAGGGACTGGCGGCAATATTGGGTGTTTGGCTTTTCACGGCCCTTGTTTACGACGGGTTGGTGATGCTGGCAACTATGGCGTTCTCCGACTATCCGCTCGAAACGCCTCTGTTAATTGCGGTGGTGACAAACCCGATCGATCTGGCGAGAGTCACGCTTTTGGTACAGACCGATTGGGCGGCTTTGATGGGATACACCGGAGCGGTGTTCAATCGATTCTTTGGAACAGGTCTGGGTGTTTCGATTGCGGTCGTGGCATTGTGCTTATGGATAGTCACGCCGTTACTTATTGGGTTGCGGCAATTCAGGCATAAGGATCTATAGCCTCTTTAGGGCGATAAACAAAGTTCAGTTATGGGAGCCAAAGTGATTTTCGCGTTTCGCAAAATTATTGAATGTGAAAGCCGCCGGATCGGTTTTCTCTATTTAGTTAGTTGCGCCGTTTTCCTATTGGTAGGTACCGCCTGTGCCTTGGCTGTTCAGGTTGACTTGTCGAAACTGAATCTTGTCTCTCTTGACCCCGAGCAATTCGGCAGAGCGCTTACTCAGCATGGCATGGTCATGGTATTCGTATTTCTTTTGCCACTAATGGCCGGTACGCTCGGGAACTTTGCACTCCCGGCAGCATTGGGAGTCAGGAATCTCGCCATTCCGGGGTTAAGTCTCGTTGGTTGGTTCTGTCATGTCATCGGCGGGATTCTAATCCTCGTAAGCGTTGAACTCGGTTCGTACACCAGCGGGTGGACTATGCTCATGCCTCCCACTGTGTCCAAGCTTCTGTTTGGCTCGCTAATTGTCGGACTCGCTCTCTGCGCTGGCTCAGTTTTCATTCAGGCAATTTGCATTGTTAGTTCCATCCTTTCGCGTCGATGCCGTGCGATCGGCCTAAATCAACTCTCGCTTTCGTCTGGTTTTTTCTTTTTTGGGCGATTATTAATATTCTCGTCGCTCCGGTTCGCATTGTGACGTTGGCGCTGACTTTGGTTGCGCGCAATGATGCAAGCTCATACCTTTCATTGCTTGATCCAGCAGGGATCGTGAGATACCAGCAGTTATTCTGGTTTTATGCCGGTACAGCGATTCTTGCAGTGTTGCTTCCGGCAATTGGAACTACATTCGAAATACTATCAGCTCAATCCCGATCCTTACTTGCATCACGCACGAAGCTCGTTGTAGCGGGGGTATGGTTGAGTCTTCTCATCATGTTGTCCTGGGGGCAAAATCTAGTCACTGCGGCTGATCAGGAAAAACTGGCAGCTACAGGGAGCCTTTTCGCCGCTCTAACAATAGTCCCACTGTTGCTGATTCTTCTCTCATGCCTCAGTATGATGTTTGAAGCCCGCAAGTTCCTGACAGTACCTTTGGCTTTTGTCTGGATACAATTGGCCTCATTGATGATTGCTTCAGTGACTACACTCGCACTCGCAATTCCAGCCCTTGGAGTGTACTTGCATAACTCCTACTTCACCGTGGCGCAACTTCATTTGGTGTTGCTTGGAACAGTCGTGACTTCCTTTCTTGCCGGATTGTTTCACTGGCTACCAACTTTGACGAGCCGCGAATATTCGCGTTCGCTTGGATATCTGGCAGCTGCAGGTATGTTGCTCGGAGGCGCCGTGACTTTTGTGCCTCAGTTTATTCTTGGGACGCTGGGCTCACCAAAAGGCTTGCATTCTTATCCCGAACATTTTCAGACACTTCATGTTCTGTCATCGATTGGCGCAATAGTCTTGGTTGCCTCACTATTGCTGGGAATGGCGACAGCGGCTTGGAGCTGTTATCAAGGAAAACCGAGTTCTGCAGCACAGAGGCTGGACGACGTCGGAGGTGAATTTTCATATCTGCAAATGGCAAACAAGCAAACCGGAGAGGTTGCAAAATGAAGAAAGCCCTACCAATTGCAAGCCCTCAGATCAAGGACTTGATGGCTGAACACAAGGTGATACTTCAGGGCTTAGGTGTCCTGCGGGTTGTGACTGAGCGAATTGAGAAACGTCGCCAAGTCGCCCTAACTGACCTCCGTTTCTTGGAGCGTTTCTTCAAAGTCTATGCTGATAGTATTCACCATCACGCCGAGGAAAGTCTGCTCTTCGATCCGCTTGCTGAGATAGCGCCAAAATCACTTCGACGAATGATGGAGCAGTTAGTCACACAGCACGTCATGGGTCGCTTTTTGGTACACCGAATCTCGGAAGCGATCGACGGAGCGGCCACCGGTCTTCGCGGGTGGCGCAAGAAATTCGTATCGAGTGCCCAAGCATATGACACGTTGTTGTCTTGCCACATTTGTAGCGAAGATCATCACGTGTTTCCAATTGCTGACCGCTTGATTGAGAAGCGAAGTCTACGGATCAAGGCGGAGTCAACCCCGACTCTTAAGCAAAGGATACTCTTGGAGAAGTCTCTAAGCCGATTGGTATCGAGATACGGTGTCGCGGATCAGTCGTCAGGAGTCTTTCAAAATTGTGACCGGAATACCATGAGGTAAGATTCAATCAGCAGACTATTGCCATCATGTTCAGGTACATCCAATCTGAGAAGTTGATTCAACAGGCAACTGTTGGATTTGTTGTTGTCTATCGAAGATGAAAGTAGCGATATTAGGCCAAACACCTTAACTGAAAGGATTTACATGTTAGTTCGTACTTTTGCTTTGATCATCTTGATGCACGTCGCAACACAGAACGGCTTCGGCAAGACTTGTCTGGAATGTCACGAGACTACGACACCAGGCGTGGTTACTGATTGGAGGCTCAGTAAGCACTCCCTGAACGACGTTACTTGCGAAAGCTGTCATGGCTCGGCACACCAGAATGAACTGGACGCTGCCAAGGCAGAAACACCGACTCTCGCAACCTGCGCTCAATGCCACGGGGATCAAGCTGCTCAGTTTGGTAATGGTAAACACGCTCTCGCTTGGGCCTCGATGACCGCGATGCCCACCACACATGCATTACCGATGGCACTTACCGAGGGAATGAAGGGGTGTGGTGGTTGTCACAAGCTCGGAGATAAAGGTGAAGCAGAAGTCAAGAGGCTCAAAGCAGAAGGCTCTAAATTTGGCCATGCCTCATGTGATGCCTGTCACACGCGCCATACTTTTTCAAAGGTTGAAGCCCAACAGCCGCAAGCATGTCAAACCTGTCACATGGGCTTCGACCATCCCCAGTGGGAAATGTACTCAGCATCAAAGCATGGTGTCCGTTATCTGCTCAAGCAAAACGGCACTTTGTCAGAGACGATTGCTGCACCCACGTGTCAAACTTGCCACATGGCCGATGGGAATCACGAAGTCAGGACCGCGTGGGGTTTTCTGGCTGTGAGACTCCCACTTGCTGAGGACTCGGTTTGGAAAGCGGATCAGGTGACCATCCTCCAGGCTCTTGGTGTCCTCGATCCGACAGGCAATCCTACGGGCCGATTGGATGTTGTCAAGGCGGCAGATGTTGCTCGACTCACTCAGGAATCGTTTGATATCGAGCGCAATAAAATGGTGAGTATCTGTGGTGATTGCCACTCAGAGAACTTCGCGAAAGCAGAGCTTGCCAAGGGTGACGACATGATTCGGGAAGCGGATCACCTGCTGGCAGAGGCTATCCGAATCATAGCGAGTCTCTATCAAGATGGTATTTTGGCTAAGCCGGAAGGATACGCAACAGCATTTCCTGATCTGCTGACCTTCCATGATGCACCGACCGTAATCGAACAGCAGCTTTTTCAAATGCACTTGGAGCATCGCATGCGTGCCTTCCAAGGCACCTTTCACGCCAACCCTGACTATGCGCTCTGGTACGGCTGGAGTGAAATGGTTCGAGATCTATCTGAAATCAGAGAGATGGCTGCGGATTTGCGTCGCGAGCATCGATAGCAGCAGTCGATCGGCAGAAGCTTACCGAGATTCACAACGAGGTGGGTCTCGGTGCAAACTGCAAGGTTCAACTGCGAAAGGGCATGCCTGCGACCGGCACCAAGGATTGAATTGGTGCATTACCGCTGAGACTCTTGTAAGCTCTGCATTTTGGAACGGAATCACATCCGGCTCTTAGGCTCAAGGGAGTCTTGAAGTGGCATCTGAACCGAGTGGTCCAGAAGTAGTATGCCGTTGGCCGTCTTGGAGTAACGGCAGGATATAGCGGCAGCCTCATTAATCTTTGAGAATCTCATTCAACTTCGCCTCCCACTCATCTTCTGAAAGAACTTCGAATCGCAAGTCCTTGTCCTTCATTTTAAGACCAAGCTCTGTCCCGGTCTTGGACTTGGCCAGTTTTGTTGCAGATATCGAAGATCTTTCGTATGTAGTCTGTCTTGAAATTACCGGCAAGGTGAAGTCCCTTGGTCTCGATCATTTAGATGAGGTCATAGTTTCGGAGTTTCCTTTGTCGGTCGCAGTATAGATGAAGACGGGGTGGATAGGGTATTATCTCCATCATTTAATGGAGTAGAAGGGAAAAGTCTGTTCAAGATGTTTGCAGATTGTCACAGTTTCCAGCGACCTAACCTGTTGACTAACAAGCTAAGTCGCTGGCTTCTATTTGCTCCCCGCATAGGGCGGAACTCAGAACTTTCGTGCTGACATTTGGCTTATAGATTGAAGCTGACGATCTGATAGCCATGATATTTAGGTTCAATTTCCTCCTGGGTTAGGTTCACCCGTGATGTAGTGCTCCCGACATTTAATCAACAAACTGAGTCAAGAATTCGGAGAGCTGATCCTTCGAGTTGGAATTGGCAGTCTGATTTCATTCGAACTTGTTGCCTATTGAGGCACCGTGTTTATTAGATAAGCAACCGCAATCGACATGGTTGTACTTACCAGTAAATAAGCGATGGCGGAGCGCCGTCCGAATTTTCCCCAAACGACAGTAATCTCGGTGAGGTCTGTAGTCACTCCTACCATGAGCATGACAAAGACAACGCCGAGACTTGCTCCCATTGTGTAGAGTTGACCCGCAAATACGCTGAAACCTTCCGAACACAGTTCAATCACGGCACTTACAGGCACGGCGAGTAAGATTGACCATGGCGATTCGGTTGTTCCGAGGTACTGCTGCACTACGTTAGTCGGCACGAAACCGAGCGCTGCTGCGAGCAATAGGCCAACAACAAGATACTTGCCAAGGTCCCGGAAGTTGTCCCAAGCATTCCGCAGCACTCCTGTAAATCGCCCCTGCCAACCAACGTGTTGATGTTCTGTTCGAACATCACAGCCATCAGAGCAAGCGTCGACACAAGTTTCGTTCGCATGGTCGACACCCGACTTTGGTGCTTCTATGAGGCGATGCTTTTCGAGATACGATAATACGAGGCCTGAAAGAAATGCGGCGATCACGGCACAAGACATTAGAAGTGCCGTATTAGGTACTCCAAGAAAGTTGCTCAATACAAGGAACTGCGGCACGCCGGACCAAGGCGTTGCTAATAGAAACGTTAAAGCCACGGCGGTGCTTGCTCCCTTTCGCGCAAAGATACCGCCATTGGGATTGCTCCGCATGAACAAGTCGATGCAACCAACCCAGATATGGCCGCCTTGAAGATGGATAAAGGGTCATTGCGACCGAAATGGCGGGCGATGAATGTGCGAGGAACGAATTCTGCAACTACTCCTGCGGCAAGAAATCCGACCAAGAACCAAACCCAGAGGTCGCCGATGAGCGTGCCCAGTGCCAAGAAGTATTGTTGTATGTAAGTCATCAATTTTAAGTCAGACTCATGTTCGTGACGCAGTCAATCAACTGTTTGCCCAATTCGGTGCGTCTGCTCAATCTCACTTAGGGCCTTGTCCGAAAATGGACCATACCGCCGCCATACATGTCCGCGTCGATGTTCATCAGCATGCCGCTTAGCCCCATATTGCCGTGTTGCTGCAGCGACTTCTTTAGTTCGCGTAAAGTACTCTCCATGTTAGAGAATACTCTACGCGGATTTGGGCTTACGTGCCTGTGGCTTCTGGAGCAGGAGTTGGCCCATGAAATATACGATACAGCGCAGGCAAAACGACGAGCGTTAGAAAGGTCGACGACAATATGCCCCCGATTACAACAGTCGCAAGTGGCCGTTGCACTTCCGCACCTGATCCGGTAGCAATCGCCATCGGTACAAAGCCGAGGGAGGCTACAAGAGCGGTCATAAGTACTGGACGCAACCGCGTAAGGGCACCGCGACTGATCGCATCTTCAAGTGGTAGGCCTTCGTCGCGCAACTTGTTAATGAATGACACCATGACGAGACCGTTCAGCACAGCAATTCCCGAAAGTGCAATGAATCCGACTCCGGCTGAAATGGAGAGTGGAATCCCTCGAAACCAGAGTGTTAAGATGCCGCCAGTGAGTGCAAGTGGAATGCCCGTGAATACAAGTATCGAGTCTTTTATCGAATTGAATGTAGCGAAAAGCAGCGCAAAGATGAGTAGCAAGGCGACCGGCACTACAAACAACAGACGCTCCTTTGCGGCAAGGAGATTTTCGAACTGACCACCCCAGGTCTTCCAATACCCTGCCGGTAGCTTTACCTCCACGTTTATTCGGCGCTGTGCGTCCTCGACAAATGAGCCGATGTCGCGTCCGCGAACGTTGGCCTGCACTACGACACGACGTTTTCCATTTTCACGGCTAATTTGGTTCGGTCCTTGGCGATACTAATGTTAGCGATAGCGCCGAGAGTCACATAGCCGGGATCGACTCGAGGAAAACGCAAAGCTCGTAAGTTTTGCACCGGAACCACTCTCCCATGGCGATCCGGCAAAGGAATTGGCAGGAACTCCGAGCCTCAACGTCTCGGCGAACCTCCTCCGGCAACCGAACGACGAGCTCAAATCGGCGATCACCTTCGATAGACTTCTCCAACCGAAGTGCCACCGACAGCGACCTCTACGACCTCTTGCACATCGGCGATATTGAGCCCATAACGGGCGACTGAATTGCGATCGATGTCGATTGTCAGAATCGGTAGTCCAGAGACTTGGTCTACTTTTACGTCTGCTGCCCTGGGATGTCTTGAAGGATACTCGCAATTTGTTGACCGCTTTTGAGCATCACGTCCAGATCATCGCCGAAGATCTTTACTGCGACGTCGCTTCGAATGCCGGAGATAAGCTCGTTGAAGCGCATCTGAATGGGCTGAGTGAATTCGTAATTATTGCCCGGCAAATCAGCGATAACGCCTTCGACCTCTTTGACAAGAGTTGTCTTCAGTTTGTCCGGGTCGGACCATGCAGAACGGGGTTTCATAATTATAAAGACGTCTGATACAGATGGAGGCATCGGATCAGTAGCTACCTCCTGTGTACCAGTCTGCGCATAAACTCGTTCGACCTCGGGCACAGTCAGGATTGCCTTTTCAAGGTGATTCTGCATTTCAACCGCTTGTGACAGGCTGGTCGATGGTATACGCATTGCTTGAACTGCCATGTCGCCTTCGTCAAGCTGGGGGATAAACTCACTTCCCATACGAGTCGAAACCAGCAAGCAAAACGCAACGAATGCGGTCGCAACCGTGACAACAGCCCACCGATTGTGAATTGCCCCGTGGAGGAGCGGCTCGTACACTCGTTTTGCACCTCGGACGATGATACTTTCCTTTTCAGATTCGGCCAGACAGGAAAATGAGCAATCCCCGCCGGAATGAAAGTAAGGTGAAGATGAGCGCTCCGCCCAAAGCGAGTAGCACGGTTTCTGCCATAGGCAAAAACATCTTTCCTTCGACTCCCTCTAAAGTGAGAATCGGCAAGTATACGATCATGATAATACCAACACCGAAGAGCGTTGGCCTGGCGACCTCGCGTGCGCTCTCGAATGCTTCTTCCAATCGTTCACCACGCGAAAGCACCCTTCCCAAGTGCTGTTGCCGTTCAGCAAATCGCCTTATGATATTTTCTACCATCACAACAGCGCCATCGACAATAATGCCGAAGTCGATTGCTCCGAGACTCATCAAATTGCCGCTAATCTTTGACTGTACCATCCCTGTTACAGCAAAAAGCATTGAGAGTGGAATTGTCAGAGATACCAAGAGTGCGGCTCGGAAGTTTCCCACCAACACAAACAGCACGACGACTACCAGGACTGCGCCTTCGAAGAGGTTGTTACGGACGGTACGTAAAGTGGCATCAACTAACTGAGTCCGGTCCCGCACCGTCCGCGCAATTACGCCTTCGGGTAGACTCTTATTAACTTCCTCCATCTTATCGCCAACACGCTTCGCAACTGTTCGACTGTTTTCACCCAGCAGCATAAAGACTGAACCTAAGACAACTTCTTCACCGTTTTCAGTGGCAGCGCCTGTGCGTAGTTGCTTTCCGAGATTTACGTTCGCAACGTCGCGGATAAAGATGGGGGTTCCGTCATCCTCGCCTACAATGATATTCTGAATATCGCTGATATCACTCACCAACCCAGGCACGCGGATAAGGTACTGCTCACCCTATGCTCGATGTAACCTGCCCGGCGCTTGTGTTGTTCCGTGAAAGTCCCTCCATGACATCGTGAAAGCTTAGCCCGCAAGAGACGAGCTTAGTCGGATCGGGAGTCACGTGGAACTGTTTCTCATAGCCTCCAATAGTATTGACTTCGGTAACACCCGGAACGGTTCGCAATTGAGGTTTGACGACCCAATCTTGAATTTCACGAAGGTCAGTCGAAGTGTAAGGCAAGCCATCCAGCTTGGTCGCTCCCGGCTCCGCTTCAATCGTCCAACTGTAGATTTCGCCCAGGCCAGTGGAGATCGGCCCCATGGTAGGTTCTCCGGCTGTTGGAGGCAGATTTCCTTTAGCCTCCTGTAAGCGTTAGTTGAAGTTGGCGTGCAAAATGATGTTCGTGCCGTCGATAAACACCACGGTAACCTGCGAGAGTCCGTAACGCGATAGCGATCGCGTGTACTGAACACCGGGGATGCCGCCCATGGCTGTTTCAATTGTAAATGTGATTTGTTTTTCGACTTCCAATGGTGACATGGCAGGAGCTTCGGTATTGATCTGCACCTGCACATTGGTAATGTCGGGTACGGCATCGATTGGCAGTTTGTTGAAATTGAAAATGCCGAGCACCGCAATACCCGCCGCTGCAATCATGATCAGCCATCGGTGTTGAATCGAGAAGTTGAGAATCTTGTCAAGCATGAGTCATACTCCTATACCGCGTCCGAACCGGTTTGACCAGTCCGAATTCGCGTGACTACGGCCACTTCGCAGAGACTTATGATACCGTCGCCTGGGTTGCCGGTGTGTGCCTTTGAAGCGATAACGTCGACGATCTCGGAACATTGTTCGTCACTACAGACAATGATAGACACTCTCTGTCATGATACTGAAGTTCGTCTTCTGTCTGTACGAAGCTGCCGCCTTGTCCACGACCACGACCCAATCCACGGCATTTTGTGACGGTCATGCCTGGAAAGTGTGAAAGTTCTTCGAGCCCTTCGCGGACACGCGAGAGCATATGCGGCTGTATTATTGCTCTAATCTCTTTCATGTTGCTCTCCTAATGTTCGTGTGCTGCTTCAGATTTGCCTCGTTCCGCCTTCAGTAAGAAACTGTTGGAGGCGGCGTACTCGCCCAATGCGAGTCCGTGTAATATTTCCACGGTCTGGCCATCGGAGCGGCCAAGCTCGACTGAACGAACAGTAAATCCGCCAGCAGCGCGTACAAAGACGCTCGGTTTTCCCTCGACGGTCTGTATCGCTTCATCAGGTACTGCAAGGGGCACAGAAAATTGGTCGATCGTGATCCGGGCCGTCACGAAAACACCCGGTTGCCACATTCGATTCCTGTTCTGAAGCACTACCCGTGCGCTACCGTGCGAGTCTTCTCTCCCCACAATTGGGCCGACATAGTCTATGCTCCCTTCGGCAACGTCGCCAATTCCGGTAGCGGTTAGTCGTACTTTTAGTCCCTTCTTGACCTGCTGCATATATTTCGCATAAACACTGATCTTCGCCCAGACGGTTGACAGGTCTGCAACTACGTAGACATCAGTATCGTCTCGGACAAATTCCCAAGTGTCAAGTGCTTTTCAATAATGGTTCCACTGACAAGTGATTTCACTTCGTATGGAGCAACGCTTTGATTACTCTGAATGACAGCTAAGGCTTCGCCCTCTTGAACCTCGTCACCCAAGTCCTTGTAAACTTTTTGTGCGATACCTGGGAATCGAGGAACAATATGCGCCACTTTGTCGGCGTTGAGTACAATCTCACCCGGCATTTCGATCTCAAATCGAATCACGCCAGGTCCAGCTTTGGCAAACGTCACATCATTTTCAATAAGGTGCTCATCGCTCAGGCTAATCACCTCATCGGCGTGTTCCCCTTCGGATTCCTCGCCGCCCTCGTGGTCGTGTCCCTCGTGACTCTCTTCGGCGTGTTCGTCTTCGCTGTGTCCGTCAACTTTGCCCTCCTCTTCGTGAGCGGGTTGGTCGCCGGATCCTTCTGCATGCGCTGCGTGATCGTGTTCGTCAGTAGCTGCCGGTGGCTCGCTTCGAAGCACGAGAAATCCGGCGACAGCCAATACTGCGACCGCTACAATGGTTATGAGTACAGATGTCTTCATGGCTATCTCCTCACCGGACTTAATCGGTGACCAATTAGTTGTTCTATTTCGGCAGTCGACCGAGCTCCAGCAACGAGTGCATCAATCACGCTCTGAAGTTCAGACAACGTTCGCTGGGCGTCGAGTACGTTTATGTAAGGTTGCGAGCCAAGCCGATAAGCGAAGTCGATTTCCTCCATCGCCTCTTGGGCGGGCGGGATCACCTGTTCCCTGAGAACACTGACTTGTTTCCGCTGAACCTTCGCAAGCACCAGTAGTTGACTAATCTCGCCCACGATCCTTTGGCGGGTCGCTGCCAGCTCCGCTTCCGACTGGCTCAACCGTGCAACGGCTTCGGCAACACCACCCTGGTTTCGATTGAAGAAAGGCAATGGGATTGCAGCCCAAACCAAAAATGCATTGCTGCCCTCGTCGTGAAGTCGTCGGTAGCCTGCTCCTAAACTTACATCGGGTTTGCCGGTAGCCTTTGCCAAACGGATCTCCGCGTTTCTGGCACGCACTTGTTCGCGAAGGCTTGCCAATTCCGGATTGTCTTCAATTTGGAATTCTCGGGTACTTGTCGATTCGGAAATCAACCAATCGTCAAGTGAGCCTTCAACACGGAATCCGCTCTCTGCCGAGCCCCACAATGACGCGAGCGCCAGGCGGTGCTGTGCGGCAATAGCCTCGGCGGTTGAAAGTTCGATTTCCGCCAGCTTGGTTGTTGATTGTGCTCGGAGTAGTTCTGCCTTGGGCACAGCGCCATCAGCAACTTTGGTTCCAACAGCTTCTTCGATCTTGCGTGAGAGGTCGAGTCTTTGGCGGGTTAGAGAAAAACTTGCGCCAGCTCCAAGTGCCGAGACAAATGTTATTGTAACCGACTGATACAGATCAAGGAGAGGCTGCTGCGCCAAATACCTTTCCGCCGAAAGTTCCGCTTCGGCTACCGCCTGTCTCGCGCCGCGCTTACCGAACAATTCAAATGGCTGCTCGACGCCAATGGTCGTTTGAGCTGGAGAGGACTTTTCACCCCTCCCAAAGTCCTCTACTTCTGCGGAGAACTCCGGATTTGGTCGATAACCGCTTTGCTGAAGTCGCCCTTGGGCTGCAGTGATTCTGGCTCGTGCAATGCCGACAAGCGGATTGCGGGAAATCGCGAGCCCCAAGGCATCAGAGATTGAGATTACGGTGTCTGCTGTGACATTCACACCAAGAGAGACACCCGACTCACCAAAGATACCAGGTAGCTCGAGCGTGTCCGTTAGTTGGGTTTCGGCAGTAGCCAAGGTAGAGCAAGCAAGTACTTCGAAAATCAAAAAGGCAAGTGTCAGTTTCTTCATCAATTATCCTCCAAGCATTGTAACAAGCTATCCCCAAGGGAGAGCAATGAGCCCGCGTAATCGCAGGGCGTGATATCAAGTCAGGAATGCTTAGAGAATCAGCAGCGGATTACGCCGCTAAGGAGGAGCGCAATTGCAGGAGTTGCATGGGCCGAGTCGAAGAAACAATATCGAATAAGGTCGTCGGTTTCAGCTAATGGAGCGGTGGAGCTGCATAGTGAACCAAGTGGTATGCCAACTGGAATCTGTAATAACGAAGCATTTGTGTTTGGAGCGGTCCGAAGTGCAGAATCAATTCGATATGCCACATCGACGCAAGAACCACAATCATTATCGATGCCGCAGAGTTCACTGTTGTATTGGTCGTTTGGCTTTGCGTCTGCGGTGCAACACGCTGACCAGGCCGACTCGAGCTCCATGTGCCCTGATTCGCCTACGCACAGAACATTCAGTCCGCGAATGGGAGCATTGCAAATCAGCAGAAGTATTACCCAGACGTATAGTGGTTTCATGAGACTGTCCAAAAACATAACATTAAGATATCCAGTTCAACCACAAGATCAAAGACTAAAATTATCTATACTCCAACGAATTACATTTCGGATAGAGATCGCGCAATTTGAGTTTCGCCCTCGGTTTAACAATCAAAGCTTGGAGATGTTCCCAGGGTCAAGCCAGCTAAACAGTCGCAATATCTTGTCGCCATTGCCTATAGTTTAATTGATTACCTGGATCATTATAGTAGTGTTTCGCCGTTAAGTCGGAGTTTCTGTAATCCCAATCGACCCGTAAATCCCTGCCGCAATTGCCCTTGTCAGTATAACTCTGCAATGACTGAGAGTCGCTATCTCGCCTCAAGACTACAGTATCTCATTCAACTTCGCTTCCCACTCATCTTCTGAAAGGACTTCGAAGCGCAAGTCCTTGTCCTTCATTTCAAGACCAAGCTCGGTCCAAGTCTTGGACTTGGCCTGTTTGGTGCAGATATCGAAGATCTTTCTAATGTAGTCGGTCTTGAGATTACCGGCAAGGTGAAGCCCCTTTGTTTCGACCACGTACACGCGATCATAGTCGCTGGATTTCGATTTGTCGTTCGCAGTGAAGATGAAGTCGTGGTAAATTCGGTGCTTTCGCCATCACCAATCAACGTTGGGCAATGCTCGAACATGCGGTGGCGAGTCATCGACCGAGAATCTTCTCGACTATGACGTCGATCTCATCCATAGTGCCCTTCAAATGGTTGCGCATAGCGGCCCTTTGACGAGCGAGGGACTTTTGAAGCGTTGCCGTGACGACAAAGGCAGCAGCAGACCGGTGAGCTTCTTTTGAAAGTTCAGCGAGTCGTACATGAAGCTTATCAATCGATTTGTAAAGTGGGATGGGAAGTTCGAGAACCTTCTTGTGTACGTGACGTTCCCCTTGAAGACCCATCGATTGGAATGGCTTTATCAATTCGTTTACTGGATTGGAGTTCAGTATTCCGGTCAGGAAGTCCGCCTCCTCTTCGGATTGAAAGTCAGCCCGATAGAGCGTATGGTCGTTAACAAACTGGGTCGTCATTGTAGAAGTGTCAACCCGAGTAGCGCAGACATCAGTTCCGGCAGCATTATATAACACGATGTAGAGGGCGTTTGGGATTTGAGAAGTCAACCCCCGATTGTAATCGAGTCTCTCATAGATGCTCTGATTCCCGGCTTTGTCACCACGCTTTGTTGCCCAGATTTCTTCGGCTTTCCCCATCCACTTTGCGAATTCGCGAAACCCCTGTTTGCGCATTGTCTCGACGCTTACCAACAGTGGTTTGCCATGAGTGACCGACAACGGGAGTACGACAGGCGCCGGATTCAGCATCACGAACGGTAGGACATGTTTAGAAATCGAGGTCAAAAAAATGAATCGCCCCTCGACTTGACCTTTGAGAACTACATCATCGTACGGCTTCTTTGCCAGCTTCGCCTGTTCCGGGTCAGTTTCCGCCGAATAGAGCTTGTCTGGGTCAATTCGACTCGTCAAACCTTGAATTCGAACAAAATAGAAACTACGCGGGACAATGGTGGCACCCTGATTAAAGCGACTAAGATACTCGCTGGGCAAGCTCGGCTCGGTTGAACCAGATGACGTAGATAGGGCATTGCGTTTCCCGATGTAAATCAGGGACGCATTAGTTTCGCGCTTTTTCAAGTCAGTTTTCGCCTGTGCCCAACCAACATCGCGATGTTGCAAATGACCTGACCATTCTGTCGCTGGAATAGTGTAGCTCATAGTCCCAGCAGGCTGTTCCTTTGTCTTCGTTGCAAAGAGAACACAGGTCGGAACGCTGAACACAGGTGCTACCTCTTTGAGATCCCAATACCCATCAATCAAGAAGGGAGCACGATATTTGCGTCCTCGCAGCGTCTCGTGCTGATCTGCAGAAAGAACACTACGGGGCATAACGAACCCGAGACGCGCACCAAGCTCGCCAAAGGTTGTTAGGGAGTGAGCGAGAAAGACCGTGGCCAATTCCATTTGCGTGAACAGTTTTTGAGACGTGGGTGCGATAGCATACTGATCGACTGCCCGAAATTTGATTTCGGCTTGATAATTTGGGTCGGCAATGTAGCGGTAGGACAGCCACGGCGGATTTCCAACAATATACTTGAATTTCTCCCGCAGCATTGCTGGTCGATAGCCATTGCGTACTATAAATGCCCAAATCGAGTTTTGCTTTTTTGTGATTAGTCGACTAAGTGTCTCCGTAAAATCCCAAAGGGCGGTGATTGCTTCCTCGGAGTCATTTAGCTCCACTAATCCGGGAACTGCCTTTTCCAAGTATCGCGCAAGACTTTTGCGACTCTCCTTTTCGCTTTTTGCATGGTCCAAGGCAACCTTCGCACACGCATTGATTGCGGGGTCAAACAACTCTGCATTGGTAATGAGTTCACTTGGGATAATCACTGATTGCCCGCCAAACTTGACTTCAAACCCAGGCTTGCGGCCCAACTCGTACTGTTTGACATCCCCTGGTAAGAATAGCGAGTCTGCCAAATACACAGGTACTTGTACCGGTCGCTTTGCAGACTTCAAGAGCGGCAGAATTGCAAGTAAGTAAGTTGTCTTGGCAATAGTGACAGCAAGCGGGTGGATGTCGATCCCTACCACGTTGTTGAGTATCGCCTTCAAGCTCTCCGGATTACTACTCGCCGGATTTGATTCGAGTTGATGTGTAATGGCTGCATGAAGAAAACTACCGGAGCCGCACGATGGATCTAAGACACTCGCGAACCCTTTGCTTGGAAGAAGCTCTGCTATGATTCGGTCGCAAAGCCAATCGGGCGTGTAATATTCTCCCAGATCATGTCGATCTTTGGGATCAACCAGCTCCTGGTAAATACCCTTGAGAACGTCCTGTCCAATTCTACTCAAGTCATAAGTACGCATTTGTGCAATTATTCTCTCCCAAATGGGTCCCATAATATCCTGGGATTTGTGATGTCTCACCCATTGGAAGAAGTCATCTTCGACCAGGTTCTCAATTCCCTTTGTGCGAAAGTACTCTCCAGAGAGAATCTCGTTGGCGATGTCACCAAATTTGCCGCTCGACTTGCCAGACGACAATGCAGCCCAAACGAGAAAACGAGCAACACTGGCCAGATAAGTATGCTTCAAGAAGAGAGTCGTAAGTTCCTCCGACTCATTCCCGACGCTACCATAGGTGACTGCCAGATAATTGCGCCAAGTCTCAAAAGCCAATTTTGGCTCCGGCGATTTGCCAATTTCTGTCCAAGCCCGGCGCAACGATTCCAACGCGTCTATGTACGCGGGGCTCATCGCTCCGAAATCAATGCTGAATCGTTCCGCAGTCGGGTTTGTGGCTTCGGTTCTGAACAAGAGGCTGGTCAACCATATCCAAAATTCTCGGAGTTTGTCTGGAGTAAGAGTCACCTCGTAAAATGGCTCAAGTACTATTTCGTCTGGTCTGGGAGCTCGCTTTTGATCCTGCTTATGCCGAGGTAGGAAGGCCTTCCACTCGATACCATCGGTAGCGACACAAAGTAACGCTCGAAAGGGCTGTCCCTCTTTTGACCAGACGCCTGATGCGTATTCTCGTAGCTGCTCTTTGGCGATGGCTTCAGTCGACTTTAGCGAATTCTCGAACTCGATAATGACATTGCCGTAATAAGCATCAATCCTACCCTTTTTCACGCGATCCTGAAGGTTGATCCTTACGATCTTCTCAATACCTCGCGCCACGTCGATTGACGCAGATGTTCCTGTAAAGAGGTCACTGATGAGTCCCATGAAACGATGAGTCTTTGCAGACTCATTGGAGAGTCTCGGGATTTCTCTTAGGTAGGTAGAGAGAATGCCCTCAGTCCTTTTGTCTAAGCCTTCCAGACTCGTTCCCTTCTGTTACTGGCGCAAGTGGATTTTTGCTCAAGTTGATCCAGCTTTACCTCCGACAGTCGATCTGTCAATTTGACTCAAAAAGTAATGCGATTCAGGGAGAGTTTGCAATCTCTTTCTGATTAGTTGCAGGTGCATCATTCATCATTCAGACTTTGAAGGTAGGCTATCATCGAGGCAATCTGCGCCTTATCGACTTTTCCCTTTGGAACCGCACCAAAATCCATCTTTCCTACGATTTCGATGACTTGGTGGGTATCAAGCATACCGTAAGTCATAAGCGTTGTGCCAATGTTATCGTGGCCGAAGTTCTGGCTCAAGGCTCTTATCTGCTCGGCGTTTTTCGCAAAGGGGGTGGCAAGGCGGATTGCAGCACGGCGGAACAAATGCGGTTTGAAATACGGCAAATTCGCTTCTCGTGAGCGATCAAGTATAATCTTCCGAATGGGCGAAGCTGTTTGCCAAAATTCCGGCTTCACCCCACGTGATTCAAAGGAGTACCCGCCTACAGATTGCCGAATGTCGGTTTGGGGAAAAAGGGGATCTGTTGGTTTGAATTGCTTTTCATTCACAAGGTAATCGTACCAATTGAGAACAACTCTTACGAGAGATTCATCGAATTGGAGAAGTTGCGAGTAAATGGTCTTTCTTCGTTTGGTTTTGACGCCCTTTGCAGGGTCCTGCTTGATCAATAGCGTGGTCCGGTCAAAACAAACGATAGGGAATGACGCCACTGCTAAGTCTCGCATTCCGGTCAGCAAGAGGTACGCGATGAGCGCAGCATCGCGCTTTCCGATTTCGCCTGATTGATCGATGGATGCCACAAGCTGCTTCGTATGTTCGAGTGACGGGGATTCGGCATATTTAGGAGCGGTCGCTTCCCGGATCTGATTTTGATCGAGGTTCAGATAGTCAATCGAATCTCTCAAGTTTTGTATCTTGAATCCCGGTTCGCCGGTAAGCCATTTGACGAAGCCTCGGACGTGCCTCAAGGTGTGATAGTTGCTCGTCAGGGAAATTGGTCTGCCTCTGACCTGTTGCTCTGAAAGCCACTTCTTGAACGCCACTGCTTTCGCAGGCGACATCAGCCCATAATCTTCAGAATTGGAATATTGGTCATATTTGAGAAGCGCTCCCGAGATCGAATTGATAGAGTCGTCCGAAAAGCCGCCAGGCTCTTTCAACCGATCAAGTACATTTCTTGATTCTCTCATTTTCCGAGTTGATCATCATAACATTATCCTGCTTTCAAGTCAGTGAATACGAAGACCAATTTCCCACACTCTAATCCTCGCTGCTGCTGCACCGGATTCATTTGTTCTCTTTGTCGTTCCAGGTATTTGTCAGTCGAAATCAAGTTCAGATGGCAGCCGCAGGTCTGACATGATGCACGGATCATGACTTGTAGCGCCGTCTTGCCAACACGTTTGTTTGTAACTTCAAAAGTAACGGAATCAGGTCTTGGTCTTCTGGGTTCGTGACATCTTGGACAGTAGAATTCGCCGGGTCTTAGTTTGTGACGCCCCCGATCTCGACGCTTGGTGTGGAATGCCTTGATGATATCACCCCGAAACAAGAGAGGTCGATTGTTGGAATTGTTTGGTGTGAGGCCCGCCTTATGCCAGGCTTGGACGGTTCGTACGTGGACTTCAAAGTTCAGCAAGCTCTGCCATGGTATAGGACCTCGCAGATTTGATCTTCCTAATCCGGTTGTAAAGTGACCGCTTCAGGGCGTTCCCTCTTTCGGTGGAGAGCCAGCAGCTTCCTGCTGGATGGCGTCGGAGTCGTCTCTTGGCGAATCAACTTGCCCTGTCCACTGATTGGCGGGGAAGTCGATTGAGTTGACTCTTGGGCTATCACTTTGCGGGCAATGATCCTCGCGAGCAATTCCAATCCTCCCTGAATGCCCTCGTTATTGATCGTCACTTCATGATCTCGAACAGATCGTCAAACGTGGTCTCGGGAAAGTGCTCGAGAATTCGGGCACGCAGACTTGGCGATGGAGTTCTCTGTCCGGTCAGTAGTTGCGACATGTAGCCGCTGGATATGTTAAGTCTCTTTGCCAGCCAATTCTGCGAAAGGTTCTTTCGTGTCAGGAGATCAACAATCGTGTCGAGTCGGAGCTTTGTACGGTTCATGATATCTTGCATAGCCTCGTTAACATTTGCTTACAATAGAAAGACTTTGCTAACTTGACAACAAGTCCTAAATCTAAAATTGTAAAAACTGCTTGCATATGTTAGCAGATTCTGTTAGTTTAGATGTACCTAACAGGAGGGTTGGTGAGCAAAATTGGAGCCTATTTGAAGGCGAGGAGAGAGGAGCGTGGAATGACGCTCCGCCAGGTCGAGGAGCTGTCAGGCGTCTCTAATGCCTATCTTTGCTTGATCGAAAGCGGAAAACGGAAAGACCCACATCCACGGATACTTAAGAGCCTTGCAGCGGCATACGGAGAGGATCTGGAAGAGTTGATGAAGATCGCTGGATATCTTGACGCAACCGTGCAGGAGCAAGACAGATTCGATGTCGAAGAGTTATTTCAGCAAGCGATGAAGGACCAGACTGTAAATGTTGGTCACAGATTCAGAGGTGATCTAAGTTTTGAAGCCAAGAGAGTAATAGCGAATCTTTACCGCGAGCTGAAGCAGAAGGGGAAGGGGAAGAGCGGGGGTTAGAAATGCTGGAGCAGGTTCAAGTAGCTGTTGACAAATCGTTGATGAACTTCTGCGATCACTTCTGGAGAACTTCAGGTCGGCGTCGAATCAAGGACCCAGAGTATCTCGCGATGGCGTGCAGGCGTTTCTATGGAATCAAAGGGCATCTTACACTCAAGGGCTTCAAAAGGCTGCTCTTGGGAACTATGGGAGTGACCGCAATAGTGCCCTATCCGCAGACGCTGGACCCGGAGGCATGTTCAACAAAGAAGGTGACGAAATCTTCATCTTTGTTCGCCCTGACGACTGAAGAGGTCCAGCTGTTTACCCTCGCCCATGAATTGCGCGAGATTCTGGGAGCATGCTTCAAAGACATTCACCCAAAGCTGGTCGATGCACGCGAAGAAGACCTTGAAGCTCAGGCTGATGCATTCGCAGCCACAATCATTTATGGAGATGACGCCTTTGGACTGAACGTGTTCGAACACGGTCTCGATCCGATTAGACTTGGGAAAATGTACAATAGGTCATACCGTACGGCCTTAACGCGCATCATCCGCAACTTAGCCAAGTTACCACGTCGCTTCACGTTCTGGGGAGCCATCTACGAGATAAGAAAGGATGTGCCGGAAGGTTTCCTTCGTTCAGGCGGTGCGTTTCGAAATCCTAAATTTGACCATAAGTCGCGAGGCATGATGCCCAACGCCCTCTTTGCTAAGCGGGGACAATTGGTGCCAATCAAGAACCATTTGAAGCGTTGTCTGACGCAGAATCGCTCGCTGTACATTGAGACCTTGACAGGCCTCGACTATTGGGAGAAGTATCCACTTTCTGTTGTGATCCGTCCCCATCTGAGTGCAAAGGGGATCGATAGACTGATCGTGATTGCGATCTTGAAGGAGGATAATTCAGCATTACGACAACAGATTCTCCGTTGTCGGCCAATGACCATCGAAAAATGGGACCAGACCATTTAGGGACAAATCATGAAAGCAGTACTCTACGCACGTGTCTCTTCAGAAAAACAAGCAGAGAAAGATCTTTCGATTCCAGCGCAATTGAAGGCGCTGAGAAAGCACGCTGAGTCGAAGGGATATGATGTGGTTAGGGACTACGTCGACGAAGCTGAGAGCGCTCGTACAGCCCATAGACCGGCATTTCAGGAGATGATCGCAGCCTCGAAGAATAGAGTAAAGCAATTCGATGTGATTTTGGTCTGGAAGCTCTCGCGGTTTGCCCGCAATCGCGAAGATTCTATCATGTACAAATCACTTCTGCGAAAGCATGGAGTCCAACTTGTCTCCATCAACGAGCAAATCGATGATACTCCAACCGGTAAGCTCTTCGAAGGCATGATCGAAGTCATGGACGAATTCTATTCTGCCAATCTTGCACAAGACACAAAACGCGGTATGAGGGAAAGCGCAAGCAGGGGCTATTTCAGCGGAGGGACTCCACCGATTGGATACTTGATTGACCGATCCGAGAAGGGGGCAAACGGCAAGGGTCGATTCGTTCTTGATGAGAATTACTCGGGTGTCATTCGGAGAATCTTTGACATGGCTCTTTCAGGCAAGGGAGCGAAGGAAATCACGAAGAGTCTGAACTCGGAAGGTCTAAAGAACAATCGAGGTAAGGCTTGGAATAAGAATGGTGTCCTGTACATTCTTGGCAATGAGCTGTACACGGGTACGCTGATTTGGGGTCGAAAAGACAAATCTCAACAGCCAATTAGGAGAGAAGACAACCATCCAGCAATAATTTCGATGGACCAGTTCGCAGCCGTTCGCAGACTTGTGGGTAGCAAGAGCCCTCTCCGTGCAGGCCAAGATCGCTTACGTCGGATTACCTACTATCGGCGCTGATTTACTGTGGCAAATGCGGATACTCCCTGCAAGGTATGCCAGCCAAGTCCGGGCGATACCACTACTACGGCTGCCTCAATTCGATTCGGAAGGGCAAGACTGAATGTAGCGCTTGCATGATCAATCGTGACAAGATTGAGTCTCTGGTTATCGAGCAGTTGAAGCTTCGTGTTTTAACTGAAGACAATCTGCGGGATCTCTTGAGGCTTACCAATGAGGCACTCGTCGAAATGCAGACATCAGACTCCGACCAAGTTTCGGAGTTAGAGCGCCACATGGAAAGGGAAAAGCGAAAGCTCGACAATCTCTATAAAGCTGTTGAATCAGGCAAGGTCGACTTGGAAGACCTGGCACCTCGAATCAGGGAATTGAGATTGAGTGTCGATGGGTCAGCACGGAAGCTTGCGGAGCTTGAGTCGTCAAGTCACCAACCGCTGAATATTTTGACCAAGCGGGAATTGCACGAATACGTAAGCGACCTTCGGCAGCTCTTGTCTGAGGGGTCGATCTTTGAGAGAAAGGGGTTCATCAGGTCGTTTGTGAAGCGAATAACTGTCACCGGCAAAGAGGTATCAATAACCTATACTTATCCGGAACCTGAAGTGACAAAAGGCAATGGGAATAATGGCAGCGGAGGAGCAGTTCTGTGTTCTGCAATAAAAAGCTCCCCGGGCCGGGCTCGAACCAGCGACCCGCTGATTAACAGTCAGCTGCTCTACCGACTGAGCTACCGGGGAGTGTATTTGCTTCTAATATCGGGCGCCAATATAAACAATTAACCATCGCTGTCAAGGAATTTGCCCTCAGAATTGGTCGGACTAAATTTACGAAGATTCCGGCAAATATGAGCATGGTCCGGCGAAGCAAACTCGTTGTAGCGTATTGCAGTTCTTGCCAAATCCAGTTTGCTTTGCGATACATTAAGACATGACCCACTTGGCTCCGCGCCGTCACCGTATACTCGCCGAAATAGGCCTTCTTTATGCAGCCGCAATTTGGGGTGCGACTTTCTTCATCGTCAAGGATGTCATTTCTTTCATCGACCCGGTCGTATTGGTCGGGTATCGCTTTGCCTTGGCCGGTGTCCTATTGGCTGGTTATCTCGCGATCAAGCGAGTGCCAATGCTCGTGGGACTCAAAGATGGTCTGATTCTCGGCGTTATTCTCTGGGCTTTGTACATTCCGCAAACCATCGGATTGGGATTCACTTCCGCCGCAAACTCCGGATTCATAACCGGGCTGTTTGTGGTGATTGTGCCAATTCTCGCGTATGCCTTGTTTCACAAGAAGCCTTCACGCTGGGAAGCCGTAGCACTCGTTCTTTCGCTTGCCGGTCTGTGGTTCCTCACAGGAGGCATAAGCGGAATGAACTTCGGCGATCTCATCACGTTGATTGCCGCATTCTTCTATGCGCTGCACCTGCTTTACTGCGACAAGTACATGAAAGCTGGTCGCGACCCGATTGTTATCAGTGCCCAGCAGTTCTTGCTGGTTGGAGCACTGAGTTTTGTTACCGCATGGTTGTTTGATCTGCCGTTTTCGATCGGTAACCGTACCTCGATTCTAACAGTCATCTTCCTTACTTTGCTTCCGACACTGAGCGCCTTTCTGATTCAGCTGTACGCCCAGAAGTTGACCTCGCCGTTTCGTGTGAGTCTGATCTTCGCGCTCGAGCCGGTGTTTGCAGCGATTTTTGCGTGGACTCTCGGTGGCGAGGAGTTCGTCATACGCAGCGCTGCCGGCGGGCTGTTGATCTTCGTCGCGATGATCGTAGCCGAACTACCGGCAGCGGGTGTGAAGAAGTAGAAATCAACGGTTGGTTTTCTCACCGACTATAGCCCCGACAACTGAATCGAATGAGGATACTCGATCTTGTAGCTGATCGAGACAGTCTCTTTGCCGCTTGGCGCCAGTTTGACCTGCCACTTCGCTTTGTTCTCACGGTCTGTTTCAATTGGCTTCGGGACGATCGACTTAAAATCAATCTTAACCCGACTATCGTTGCTTGTAAATAATGCCTCTTCAAGTTCGACAGTTCTCTCGAAACCGGACTTATTGACCAATGTGATAGTCACCGTCTCGGAATGACCGCGTTTGTCGCCGTCTACGGAATTGAGCCGGTCATTGATTTCGCGTTTGATCTCGATCCCATCATCGACTCCAAATGGCATCCCGAATTCTTCGTCGGGAAGCACCAGGTATGGCGAATTGAATCGGCCGATGTAGTCGTTCTGCGCGAACAGGTTAATTGTCCCCGGCAACAGCGGCACGCCCGTTGCGTTTTTCATTTTCATGAATCGAAAGACATTTTGAAAGTTCTGCGGACGAGCAATCAAAGTCTCGTCTCCATCCAGAACCCACTGGGCAATCGTGGTCCTTGTGCTTTGTTCACCGGAGGGAATTGTCTCCGGCTTCAAGACGATGAAACTGGTTGAGAGTGATGTGGACACCGAGTTGACAGCGACTAGACCCCGCCCGGCAGTCGACAACTCCTGTTCGGAGTCTAAGCAACTCGCTGACAGTTGCTACTGGCATGTTCTTGATGTCTTCGGCTCTAATCTGGCTGAGATCAGAGACCCGAAGGAGGTCTCGTTCTGCGATGACTATTTCATATTCACCTTTCTGTATTATACCAGACTCGCTGTTACCATATTCAATGTCAAATCCTTCTCGAGTCGCCAATGTCTTGGCACTCAGCTCACCGGGAAACATGATTCGATTCGGCGATGTCGTCGACAGAGTCAGCTTCACGTCTTCCCAATCCTCACCGGTATTCTGAGTTACCTGCCCGAAGTAGCTTAACTCGACGCTATCGCTGTCGATCAACCGCGCATTGTAGATCGGCGACCAACTTGCTTGTGTTACAAGATAAGCAATCGACAGATGCGATCGACCCGCAGATTCAACCTCGACGTCAATGGTGACATGCCTGGTCTGTTGCATTGCATCACTTTTCAGTCGGTTAAGTTCAGCTTCCAATTTGGAGCAACGATTGCTGATTCCCGCAGACTCAAGACCGATGGCACGAAGGGAATCGACCACAAAACTCAGGTTTCGCGAAATGAATGTGTACGCTTGCTCCCAATTCTTGGCGTCAAAAGCTACCTTTGTCATGTCATCGCTGAGCGTCTTACCCGCATTCGCGATGAGTTGATCGAGCATCGACTTCTGCATTTCCAGTACCGACTTGCGGTCATTGAGTGCAGCCAGTTGGTGATTGTAGAGAGTATCAAGAATATGGTTTAGCGCCTCTATTCGCGCACTATCGAAGGGCATGGAAACAATTGCGTGCTTCAATCCTTGAATCACCATGTTCTCTCCGGTAGCCGACGCTCGAATCGACTGCTCGTCAGCGATCAGAGGAATGTCCGGTATCGTGATAGAATGACTGCCAACCGCTAAATCGACTTCAACGGTTCGGTTGACAAGCGCACGATCATTGAAAACTGTCACGGAAGTTATCTTTGAGTCGAGTTTCGTGTCTACAGCCAAAGCCGTGGCACCAATCGACAGCATCGCTACGGCGAGCAACCAAGAAGTTAACGATTTGTACAACATGGGTTCCTCCCTTATGAGTAGATGGTTGTTTCGAACGTCTGCGAATCGGTGGTTGCTGAATACGAAGTCACCGGTTTTCGCCTTCGCATTAGCCTCCACCAATCAGAATACAGGCGGAAATTGGGAATATTCCCGTTGTTGCACTCATTATTCACCTTGCTTATTTCGAGCCATGCAGTTGATTGTATCTGTACTGTCGAATCCACTATCCGATCGAATACTCGTCACTTGGTTGCTGTCGCAACCCCAGGAGAAATTGTTATGCTCCGTATGGTCTTAGCGCTTACCATCGCTATCTCGGCAATTTGGGCGGCACTGCTGATTGCCCAGACCCCGCCAAATGTTCGGGTCAATTCAGTGACCACCAATCTGCAGAATGAAGAACAAATCTGGATCAGCCCTCTCAATGCAAACATAGTCGTCGCCAATTGGCGCGACTGGCGTCTCGGATTCCGTCGTGTTGGCGTGGGATATTCGTCAGATGGCGGTGCAACCTGGAACGACGATCTCTTCGTCGATACACCGTTCGACCGCCAATCGGATCCGTGCATGGTTGGAGATCGATTCGGAAACTTCTATGCGAATCATTTGAATTATGACAATGTCGATCAATACAATAATAGCCTGATAGTAGTGATGAAATCCACCGACAATGGCGTCAGTTGGTCGACGCCCGTTCCAACACATCCAGCGAACAGCAATACCTTTGAAGACAAGCAGTTTACGGCAGTTGATAGGACCGGCGGCGCCCATGACGGCAACTACTATGTGTCGTGGACGCGTTTCCCGAATCCAACGCGCATCATATTCGTTAGATCGACCGATGGGATTACCACTTTTGACGATAGCGTTAAGCTTAGTAAACCAAACTTCGAGCCGCTCTGCAACGACGATATCGACGCCGGGCAGTTTTCGATACCGATAGTTGATGCCGATGGTGATGTGCACGTGTTCTGGCAGGGTTACAAAGTATCTCCCGGATGTCTATTCGAGTATTGTATCCGCCACGTCATGTCAACTGACGGCGGCGCCACATTTTCACCGGATACCATCGCGTTTGTGACGAACTACGGATACTACAATGTTGACGGCGGTGTTAACACATACGGCATGCCGAACGGAGATTGCGATATTTCCGGTGGACCCTATGACAACACCATCTACATCTCGCAATCGCAATGGGCAGATGGTTACAATGATCGAACCAACATTATCGTCCGCAAATCAACCGACAAAGGTCAGACTTGGAGCACGCCGGCCGTCGTCAACGATGACGACCCTGAATCGTTGATCGATCAGTTTCATCCGTGGCTCTATGTAAACGAAGACGGTGTTGTGCTGCTGCTATTCTATGACCAGCGCGATGATCCCGTTGGTCACACACTGTTCAATGCATACTTCTCCGCGTCCTTTGACGGCGGCGAGACTTACATCACGAACAAGCGTATCTCTGATGTTTCAATAAATCCGGCGTTTGCTTCGCCCGACAAAGTAAATGTGCCTGATGATATTCGCGAAGAAGATGGCACGATGCTGCTCCAGCGCCAGCCAGCTCGCAGTCCGATGGCGGGGCTGTTTGCCGAATACATCGGGATTCACTCCAAGCGTGACACGATTTCAACGATTTGGACGGATACCCGAAACGGCAATCAAGATGCCTATTCAGCGCGCTTTATCATGCCGTTTCAAAAACCACGGCTCTATCTTCCCGCCGACGGCGATACGAATATTTACCCGTCGCCATCGTTTCGCTGGTCAACCAGTTGGCACGAGTGGAATGACACCTACCGTCTTGAAGTCAGCAAACAGGCAAATTTTGCGACACTTGAGTACTCGATCGACAGTCTGACCAACAACGATTTTACTTTCTTTGGTACTCTTGACAGTACGATCCACTACTGGCGGGTCAAAGCGTTTCGTAATGTCGGGGCGGATTCGACGGAGTATTCGGACACATACACATTCGGAAGAACATTGCCTCCGACCTACCTCTGCGGTGATGCCGATGGGAGCAGCGCAATATCGGTTTCGGATGTCGTGTATTTGATCAGCTATATCTTTTCTGGTGGTCCAGCGCCGATGCCTTTGTTATCGGGCGATGCCGATTGCAGCGGCGGTGTGAACATCTCCGACGCTGTATATCTGATCGGTTACATTTTCTCGGGTGGCCCCGCGCCTTGCGCTTTGTGTAAGTAATCGATGTTTCGGGAGCCCTTCTTTCATAAGGTCGGGCTCCCGACTCGAGTTCTTTCCCCCTTGCGTTTACTCTAATTCCCGCCGTTATTCTTAGCATGTCAACAAGCGGTACACTTTACATTGTGGCGACACCAATTGGCAATCTCGGCGACATGACCTATCGTGCTGTCGAGACCTTGCGGCAGGTCGATCTCATTGCGTGCGAAGATACACGCACTTCGCAGACGCTTCTGCATCACTTCGACATCCACAAACCGCTCGTGTCCTACCATAATTTCAACGAGCGCAAAGTCACCGAGAAGTTGATCAGTCGACTCCAACTTGGAGAAAACATCGCTCTCATTTCCGATGCAGGAACTCCGAGCATCTCCGATCCGGGATTCATCATTGTGCGCAGCGCCATTGCCGCGGGAGTTCCGATTGTTCCCATTCCCGGTGCTTCGGCGGCAATCTCTGCTTTGGCAATAAGCGGACTTCCGACCGATGCGTTTATCTTCCACGGTTTCTTGCCACAGACTCAAGGTAAGCGCCGGACAGTAATCGATTCATTGGCCGATCGGCGAGAAACGATTGTCCTTTATGAGTCGCCGTTCAAGATTCACAAATTGATAGAGTTGCTCTATGAATTGCTCGGAAATCGACAAGTAGTTCTTTGCCGGGAATTGACAAAGAAATTTGAAGAGACGATTCGCTGTGATCTGGAGTCGTTGCGGACGGCGATTGCTGGAAGAGTTCTCAAAGGCGAGATTACATTGGTAGTCGAAGGTCGCACCAGAAAGTCGGAGCGCAATGATGAACAGGAAGATGACGACTAATTAGCTGCCGAGTTGATCCCACTACTCCGTTAGAAATCAAATCCTAAATTCAAGTAGAGATTGTCTGTCCTCTGTTCGGCCCTGCCATAACCAAAGGAGATCGGGCCAAGCGGAGTATCGAGCGCCAGTATTATTCCAAAAGCATGACGCAAATTCTCAAATCTGATATCCTCCAATGTCCCAAATACATCCCCGACATCATAGCGGCCACTCAGATAGAAGCTATAGATGGGACCAATTCGCAGTTCCAAACTGCCCAACAAATACTTGTCGCCGACAAGTTGATCGGTTCTGTAACCGAAGAAAGTACGGCTGCCCCCGAGATAGAAGCGATCGTAAATCGGCAAGTCCGTCTGAGATAATCCAATCGCGGCGCGCGGGTGCACGTTTACTTTCCTTCCCACCTGTTGGAACGATTCAATCGTACCTTCGAATTTTCGTATGACTTCATCGCTGCCAAGAATGTCCGAAGAAGCCTCTGCCGTCAGTTCTAAAGTTCCACCGCGAGTCGGGAAAGTGTAACGGTCTTTTGTATCATATTGTAGCGAGCCAATCAGAGACGCAACGCGCCGTTCAGACAACGGTCCATTGGGAGGATTCGTAAACCGGATTTGTTCGTAACGCGCGGTAACTTCCAGTAGTCCAAGTTTGAACAGCTGTTGGCCAATACCAAGTTTTGCGCCCCACCGTTTGACTGTCCGATGTCCGAATGTCTCATCGCCATCGAAGAGTCCGATCTTGTCATTCGAGTAGTATGCCTGGAATTTATAAGTAACAAACGTGCGGAAAATTCGGTCGGCACGAAGCTGTAGTTGGTAAAGCTTTCTTCGCTCCGAAAATCGTGTATATCCCGATAGCTCATGACCGGTACCAAAGAGATTGGAGTAACCGACACGCAGAAATGCCTCGGGATGATACTCCTCGTGGTACCGCGCACCAAGCCGGGCAAAGGTGAATTTGTTCTCCTTCACAATTATCGTCATGTGGACGCCACCGGAGCGTTCCTCCAATCGCAAATTGACGTTGTCGTATAGACCGGAGTTGTAGATTTCCTGAACTCCGCGAATCGCGCGATTCTTGTTGTAGAAATCACCGATATGCAGCGGCATATAGCTGGTAACGACCCACCATCGCGTCTTGGAGTTTCCTTCGACAGACATGCTGACAATCTGGCTTTCGTCAACGACAATCGTGAGATTCGAGTGAGTCGAGTCTGTCCAAGCGCCCTTGATCTGTGCAAGATCGTAGCCCTCTTCCCGGTAGAAATCCAGGATGTTCTTGTATAGACTTCGTAAGTCGTGAATCGTCTTTACTGGACTCTTGCGAACATTGGCAACCTCCTGCAAAACCGAGTCTTGATAAACACGATTGCCTTCAAAGGTCACATCCGTAATTGTCGGGAAGGGCAGTAGCCTCAATTCTAGACTTGTCGTGTCTACACCATCAAGATGGTACTGAACACTCTGGTACTTGCCTGTACGGAACAAGTCGAGCAAATGCCCCTTTAGCTGATTGGAGGTCAGTGGTTCCCGACTCATTTCGGTCAAAATACGATTGTCAGAAGCGGATAACTCGCGAGAGCGCGCGTCTGCAAAATCAACTTGCCCGATTATCATTGCAGAGTCTTGGGCCGACTTTTGCGCAATCAGCTTCAATAACCCGGTTAGCATTTTCTGCGTGCTCGCGTAGCCGCGTCGAATCGCCTCTTGGCTCAATTGGAAATCGGTTGACTTGATTCCACTCAAGTCGGGAGCGATGACAAAATCCGCATCGTCGAGCAATTCCTCACGAATCTTGGAAGAGAGAATTGTTGTCGTCTGATTGGCGATATCGATCGGATCCGTAATCTCGCTCCGGGGCAATAAGTCCGACGACGTGTTAATCGCAATCACGAAGTCGGCACCGATGCTCCTTGCGGTCGCAGTTGGCACCGGTTCGAGCAATCCGCCGTCCATAAGCAACTGGCCATCCCGCTCGAGAGGCGTGAAAGCAAGTGGTACACCCATGGTAGCCCGCAAGGCTTCCGCCAAAGAACCGCTGGTGAAGACGACCTTATTGCCTGAGACGAGGTCAGTAGAAACTATGGCAAGGCGCCGTTCTAAATTCGCGAAATTGCCGCCCGAGAAATAACCAGAGCTTTGAGTCAGCTCGCTGAGAACATCCACCAACTTCTGCCCGGTACTTAGAGCCGTCGGTATCTGAGGGTCCACGCCATCGAATCGGATTGACACCAACCCGCCTTCAGTCTCAGTACGTCTGGTGAATAGCATCGTTGTGCGCTGTGGCTTGTCCGAGAAGAAGGTACTCCAGTCAATTGCAAGCGCCTCTCGCTCGATCTGATCTAGGGTCATCCCTGTTGCATAGAGACCGCCGATTATTCCCCCCATCGATGTACCGGCAACTACGTCGACTTCGACTCCGGCCTCCTCGAGTGCTCGCAAGACACCGATGTGTCCAAATCCTCGTGCACCTCCCCCGGATAGGGCAATACCGATTCGGAATCCTCGAACATTGTGATTCAAGCTCCGATCAAGGGATTGGGGTGACAAGTCGTTTAGCGGTAACGAAAAGTCGCCTGCCGATTGGGCGTAGAGCGTTGTAAGCAGAAGCCCTGAAATTACTGCTGCTTGAAGAATGGTCCGGAGCATTTGTAGTCCCACAACGACAAGTAATCGCTACTTGACCCGAACATCAAGCGCAAAACTGTTTGACTATCACAAAGATGCGGTCTATGATGAAGATATGTACCAACTATCCCAGGCATTGGAGAAGGAAATCCGGTCAATGACTTCGCGTCACGGGCGCAAGAAGTCCGACAAGGTGCTAATTGAAGGTATACGCTCGATTTCTGCAATGATCGAAAGAGATGTAACTCCCGAGTGTATTGTCGTTTCACCACGAGATTTATCCGAACCGGGCAACCAGTTCCTCAAGACATTGGCTTCAAAGCGAATTTCGTTGTTTGAATGTGATGCGAAACGTTTTACGCATCTTTCCGATACCGAGCATTCGCAGGGCATCATCGCTTTGGTCAATCGAGATTCTCTGCAAGCGCCGGAGGCCGCGTGGCGGCGAATTCGTCTTGCCGTCTATCTCGATAAGGTCGCTGATCCCGGCAATGTCGGGACCATTATTCGCACCAGTGCTGCGCTTGGCGTTAGCCTTATCGCCTTGTCTCCCGGGTGCGCTGATATCGCCAATCCCAAAGTGTTGCGCTCAACCGCTGGGGCTGTTTTTGCAATGCCTATTGCGACTGAGATTTCGGCCGAAACCCTGGCAGTTTATTTGAAGTCTAATCAAGTAGAGCTAATCGGGGCAGACGGTGACGGATCAGTCGAAATCGATAGCTTTGAGCCCAAGTCCAAGCTGTGTATAGCATTAGGAGCAGAGGCGGAGGGGTTAAGTTGGGAAATCCAAAGTATCTGCAACCCGGTGGTAAAAATCCCTATCGCGAGGGAAGTCGAATCATTAAATGTAGCATCCGCGGCGGCAATTCTAATCTATCAAATGAGCCAGAAGATGAAGTTGTTGTGAAACCAGCGGGGAATATGTATCGTAACAATAAGAGAATGAATAATCTACGAATTTTGACGCTGGTTGGGTTGATTGGACTCTTCCTTGGCACTTCGTTACAGGCACAGCGCCTAATCCGTGTCAGGCCCGACCGGTATGAATCGGCGGCAATCACCAAGACGATTTCCCTTGATCGTATCGAAAACCTCTCGTTTACGTCGTCTTCGTATCTGGGAGGGCGACTCAGCATTCGTGCTGTCGACATACCGACTGCGCGGATTACCTACAAATTCCAATACAAGGTAGAATCTGAGGAGCAGGCTGAAGAATACTCCGGCTTCGTTTCGGTTGCATTTGAAGACTTGGAAAACGAATTCGCAATCTCCGCCGAAACAAGGCCGTCACCGCCGTGGCGGGGAACTGATTATTCAGCGGGCGTGGAATTCGAGATTGAGGTTCCGCTCAAGAACAGCATGAAGATCTTCGCGCGCACATCGCTTTTCGAGATCGACATTGAAGGCCCGTTTGCCGCAGCCGACATCTCCAGCAATTTCGGCGACATCACACTGCGTAAAATCACCAACAAAGTGAACGTCTCATCCGATAACGGCGCAGTCAATATCGAAAATTGTTCCGGCCCGACGAAAGTGACGACTTCCAATCGCCCGATAAATCTGGTGAACGTTGACGGCCAGCTCGGCTCGATACGTTTGCGCAATCAAAATGGCAGGATTTCACTTGATTCTGTGCGGGGCGAGGTAGACGCACGAACTGAATTCGCTCAGATCAGCGCTACCCGCATGCGATTTGAGTCGGGGCGGTCCACACTATCAACTGAAAACTCGAATATCAAGCTTGATGCAAGTGTCATAGCCGGCGACCTCGCCGTTCGCAGTGAAAACGGAAAGATCGAGATGACGGTTCCTGAGTCCGTCTCGGCAGCAGTGATGCTTCAGGTCGATCAAGGAGGTCGTATCTATACTCGCCAGCTGCCAATTCGTGTTGACAGAATCTCGCGAACCTTGCTTCAAGGTCAAATAGGTGACGGGCAGTACAAAATCGAGGTTGACATGACAGGCGTCGGCACGATAAATTTGGAAGGCACTCGCACGGCGTCGTTATCCAACCGCTGATGTTGATGCCGACCTCGTAGCGAAAGGCTGACCTTGTCATTGCGCATCATTCCCATTGTCATCATCTGTTTACTATTCTCGTCGATTCTCCATTCCGACAACCTGCCCCTGCAACTGTCGCTGAGATTTCCCGATGTGCCGCGAGCCGCTATCGCAGGCAGCGACGCGCTCGTACTCAATCCGGCCGCATTGTATCTCAATCAGCCGCTTTCCGTCGCGGGATATCACAGCTTTGGCAAAGATGATTTCTCCGGTGACAACGGCTACTTAATTTCCGCGGCCGGACTCGGATTTGGATATCAGAGACTATCGCTCGGCCTTGGCGACCCGGTGAAGCGTCTCGATTTTGCAGCTTCGAGCAGGTTGTTTCGCAATCTTTACACTGGAATCTCATACACATATTACAAGTCAAACTGGAAAGACATCGATAAGGCTCACTCCTGGAACTATTCGTTCCTCTACCATTTTGGCCGAAAGGCAGCAATCTCGCTACAAGCTGAAAACATCAATAAGCACCGATTCTACAGTGAGAAGTCGGCAGTCGGTTACATTTTCAGCGGAGCCTACCGCCCGATAGGTGAGTTGATCACGATTGGCGGCAACGCCAGCATGTACAGCGGACAGAAGATCAGCGATATCGATTGGCGCTTATCCACAAGAGCAAACGTCAGAAAAGGTCTCGCAGTCTTCGCGGCACTTGGAAATGACGGCTCTTTTGGGGTCGGCTTGGAGCTTCAGTTTGGGCGTGTCCAAGCTGGCGGGGAGAGTTTCTGCGACAATGATGCGAAGTATACCGGTTCGACACTGTATGGAAGTTTGTCCGCTGCCAGCCGCGAACAACTGATTAGCCACTATCGTTCGATTCTTCATGTCGATTTGGCCGGTGAGATTCCAGAAGAGTCAATCAAGCCGTTCTTCTGGAAGAAAGCGCCGCCTACAGTCTATCAGAAACTATCCAAAATTGAAGCTGCCAGAACCGATCCGCAAGTCAGCGGCTTGTTTTTGACCATCCGTAATCCGCAGATCGGTTGGGGGCGTCTCGCTGACTTCCGCGAAGCTGTCAAGGACTTTCGCGCTTCCGGCAAACCGGTCGTTGCGTATCTGGGGCCCTCGTCTGGTAACGGCGCATATTATTTGGCTTCTGCATCTGACAAAGTATACATGCTCCCGGTGGATGCCCTTTACTTAACCGGTCTGCGCGCCGAAGTCACATTCTACAAGGGTGCAATGGACAAGCTCGGCATTGAAGCCGAAATGGAGAGATCCGGCAAGTACAAAAGCTATCCGGAAGTACTCACCGACACAACCATGAGCCCGGCGTTTCGCGAAGCCATTGAGGTATTGCTCGACGATCTTTATGGTCAGATGCTTGCCGAATCTGGAGCCGACCGCAATATCGAGGTCGCCAAACTAAGCGCGCTTATCGACAGCGGACCGTTTACATCGGTACAAGCAGAATCACTGCGACTTGTTGATGGTCGATTCTATTCTCATGAACTTGAAGCCAAGATCCCGGAGATGTACGGCGAATATTATGGAATTCTCTCCGAATCAGAATACATGCACACACCGAGATTCCGGGAACGCTTTGGCGAGCCGCCGCAAATAGCCATCATTGCCATCGACGGAGGAATCGTTAAAGGAGCTTCAGGATTCGACTATCTGGATGGCTCAACTGCCGGCTCGGCGACTGTTGTTTCTGCTATCAGGTCTGCCCGCCAAGACAGCGATGTGCGCGCTATAGTCGTTAGGCTCAATACTCCCGGCGGCGATGCCATTGCTTCCGATTTGATCTGGGCGGAACTAAGTGAAGCCCGCAAATCCAAACCAGTGATAGTATCAATGTCCGACGTCTGTGCTTCCGGCGGATACTACATCGCGTCTGCCTCAGACAAGGTCTTTCTTCAGCCTACGACAGTTACCGGCTCAATCGGCGTTTTTTCCGGCAAAGCCAATATTGCCGGACTCTATTCCAAACTTGGACTGCATACCGAGACCGTAGTCCGCGGCAAACACGCAAACATGTTTTCGCTGACTCAACCACTTACAGATGAAGAGCGTGCTATCGTACGCCGGCACGTCATGGATATGAACTCGCGATTCATTTCAGTTGTCGCTGAAGGTCGTATGCTTTCGATAGACTCAGTCGCGGCAGTAGCGCAGGGCAGGACATGGAGCGGCGAACGCGCGCTTGCACTTGGTTTGGCGGATACAACCGGAAGTATACTTGATGCCGTCGAATTGGCGCGGCAGAAGTCGAACATTCCCGACAATGATTTTGTGGTTGTCGAAATGCCGCAGCGACGACTGATTCCAAGATTGACCAGTTTGGCGATGGCTGCCTTCACAAAGACACTGGGTATTGAAAACAGCAATCCGTTGGCAGCGTTGAGAACAGGCTTCCTTTCTGTGGATCGTACCGATCTTCAGATGCGGATGCCGTATAATCTCTCGATTGAATGATACTTGTCTACTAACTATCCTATAATGTTAAGGAAGATTTTTTCCACAGTGGAGGAACAATGAAGAAACTCTTGTTATCACTGGCAATACTGATGCTGCTGACAGCGTCGGCATTTGCCGTGCAAGAATGGCCCGTCCAGAAGTACACGCTGAAGAACGGACTGACTCTATTGACGCTTGAAGATGCGTCGACGCCCGCCGTTAGTTTCCAGGTCGGGTATAACGTCGGATCAAAAAATGAACGCCCGGGTATCACCGGTATCTCTCACCTCTTTGAGCATATGATGTTCAAAGGAAGTAAAAACTTCGCCGACAAAGAACACGATCGCCTTGTCCAAAGCAGCGGCGGTATGATCAATGCCTACACTTCCAATGATATGACGGTTTATCATCAGGAGTTCGGCAAGGATCAACTCGAACTTGTTGCCAGACTCGAAGCTGACCGGATGCAGTATCTCACAATCACCGACAAGCAACTCGCTTCCGAACGCCAGGTCGTGCTCGAAGAACGCAATATGCGCATCGACAATTCGCCTTTTGGCGATGTCCTTGAGCAGTTGATGGCCAACGTCTACCTTGCTCATTCCTATGGTTGGTTGACTATCGGTTGGCGCAAAGACGTCGAGAATATTTCACTGGAAGACTGTCTCAATTACTATGGCACCTACTACAATCCGGCGAATGCCGTGGTCGTTGTCGTTGGAGATGTCAAGAGTGCTGAAGTTCAAAAGGTCGTTGAAAAGTACTTTGGCAAGATTCCTGCCAATCCGAAAATTCCTCGCCCGATCTATAATGAGCCGGAACAGAAAGGCGAGCGTCGCGTCTCGTACCACAAAGTCTCGCAACTACCGTTGTTCATCGCCGGCTATCAGTGCCCGGCGGCTGGTCACGCAGACAGTTACGCGCTAGACGTCCTTTCGGCGATTCTTTCCGGTGGAGAGTCTTCGCGCGCATATCAACGCATGGTTTACAAGGACCAGATTGCTATAGCTGCAGGAGGCCAATATCAGTCGATGGAGCAGGGTGGAGTGTTTTTTGCTTTCAGCATGATGCAGCCAGGCAAGACGACAGCCGATGGCGAGAAGGCGTTGTACGAGGAAATCGAAAAACTCAAGACCGAGCCCGTTACCGCTGAAGAGCTGCAGAAAGCCAAGAATCAAATCGAAGCGCAGTTCTACATGGGCAACCAGTCCAATGATCAAAAGGGAAGCCAGCTCGGTTACTTCCAGACGATCATGGGCGACTACAAGCTCATCTTCCAACAGGCAGATAAATACAACGCCGTTACTGCCGAAGACATCATGCGTGTCGCCAACACCTATTTGGGTGAGCGCAGCAGAACCGTAGTAAACGTAATTCAGGAAAACAAGGGCGCTGCCCCGATGGGTATGTAAGGAGAAATTGAAGTGAAACGGAATTATATACTTCTACTATTTGCGGCTGCGCTTCTGCTGACGAGTGTTCAGCCGATTCTCGCCGCCATTACTTTGCCGACGATGACTGAGAAGACGCTCGACAACGGGCTCAAGATCATCGTCGTGGAAAATCGCGAACAACCGGTAGCTTCAATGCGCTTGCTCATCAAGTCTGGTACTGCCGCAGACGGCAAGGGCAAGGCTGGACTTGCAGACCTGACTGCCGGGCTACTTCGCAAAGGCACCGCGACCCGCGATGCGACCAAGATTTCTGAAGAGATCGACTTTGTCGGCGGCAATCTCGGCGCTGGAGCTGGACTCGATGCGACCAACGTTACATCCGAAGTGCTCACCAAGCATTTTGATGTTGGTTTGACCCTGCTTGCCGATATCGTGCTCAATCCGACGTTTGCAGAGGCCGAAATCGAGCGTCTGCGCAAGCAGACCATGGCGGGTCTTATGTCGCAGAAAGATGATGGCGAGACCATTGCCAACATTCAGTACGCTCAATATCTGTTCGGCGAGCACCCATATGGCCAGCCCGGCAGCGGCACAATCGAGTCAGTCTCCGGCATTACGCGCGATGACATCGTTGGATTCTGGAAAGCAACCTACGTCCCGGAAAATTCGATTTTGTTTGTGGCCGGCGACGTCGTTGCCGCTGATGTCATTCCCAAGATTGAAGCCCAGTTTGGGGGGTGGTTGAAAGGCAACCTTGCCAAGATTGATGTCCCACCTGCACCAAAAGTCAACGGTACGAGGGTTGTGCTGATTAACAAAGCTGATGCTACCCAGTCCAACGTAAAGATCGGACATCTGGGCATCGACCGTTACAATCCTGATATCTATGCCGTGCGTGTGCTCAACTACATCCTCGGCGGCGGCGGATTCCGCTCTCGCCTTATGGACGATATTCGCGACAAGCGCGGGCTCACCTATGGTATCAGCTCGCAGTTTTCTTTTGACCGTTATCCGGGTGAGTTCACTGTGTCGGTAGCGACCAGAACCGACTCGACCGTGCAAGCGATTGGTGCAACGATTGAGCACCTCAAAAAAATCCGCGAAGCCGACGTTACCGCACAAGAGTTAAGCGAGACGATCTCCTTCTATTCCGGTTACTTCCCGCGCCAGTTCGAGACGCCGGAACAAGTAGCCAATCAACTTTCAATTGTTGAGCTGTACGGCTTGCAGAAGGACTATCTCGCCAAGTACATTGACAACATCGCAGGAGTCACTGCCCCGGCGGTTCGGTCCGCAGCGCAGAAGTACATTGATCCGGAAAACCTTCTGATTGTCGTTGTCGGCAAAGCCGACGAGTTACGCGACAAGCTGAAAATCTTCGGTACTGTCACCGAGATCGATTTGTTCGAACTGTAATTCTGAGTCGACAAAACAACAGCCCCTGTCCTTGCGGATAGGGGCTGTTTTCATTTAGACGAAGTGATATGATGAGACTATATCGCTTTGACTGCCCGACGCCAATCGCCTTCCTTCTGGAAGTTCAAGTCATCGACGATCTCAGTCAACCAGAATCCGATCATCTCATCTTTGTCATTCAGTTCAAATATCAAGGACGTTGCCGGCGAAACGAATTTGGCGACCCGCTCACGCGAAAACTTGACATTGAGAATAGTCCGCTCTGAATTTGTTAGTAGGTCGATAGTTTCTAATTCTGCATCAGCAGTTGAGTCAAAGATCACATTTGCTGTGGTAAACTCCTCGGGCGGGTGAATCGCCTTTTCTATCTTCCACGCTTTGCGCGCTTTCCAGATATCAATGTTCAGCAGCTTGCCGTCACGGGTCAGATCAAACGAACAAAACTCGCCGTCGATACTGCTCTTGAACTTGCCCTTTTGCTTGATCCCCACAGACAACGTGTCACCGATCGTGTCATAAAACGCTCGACATGGAAACAGACGCGTCGACGCGACCGTCTTCACCACGATCAGGGACACTGCAAATCCTTCAATTTGTCTCCGGCTTGACGGGCTTCGAACGAATCCGCAAAATCGACGGTGATTCGCTTAAACACCGCGCAGGCCTTGACTTTGTTGCCGGTCTCTTCAAAAGAGCGCGCTAATTTGAACAGCGATGGTCCGAGCTTGTCGCTTTGCTTGTAGCTCTTCTCGACTTTCTCAAACTCGATGATGGCCCGCGCATAGTCGCGCTTGCCGTAATGACATTCTGCCAACCAGTATTGAGCGTCATCCGTGCGAGGTGTGTCCGGGAACTGCCGGATAAATTCTTCAAATTGAAGAATCGCCAAGTCGTAGTTGCCTGACTTGAGATCAGTGAAAGCATTGTCGAACATCTTGTTCTGATCGATGGTCGGAAGTCCCGTTTGCGGTGAAGCGGTACCAGTGGTTTCGGGAGCGAGCGGTCTGGTTGATGTTGAACCGGTTTGGCGTCGATCTTGAATATCTCTTAACTGCCGTTCGATATCGGTCAGACGACCGTCTATTACACCCATCCGATCAATCATCTCTGCCAACTGCGACTTGAGATCAGCCTGATAACGGACATTAGCTTCAATAGTGAGCTTATATAACGAATCAAGCCGGCTGATGTTTTCCTGTGTTTGGGAGGAGGATTTGTACAGGTAATCCAATTGACTTTGCATCGTCTCGATCTCGCTGCGTGAAGCGCAACTGACCAATAACAACGCCAGCCCCAAAATGCCCAGTATCCGTACTGCTTTCATTGACCTTCCTGTTGCAAAGCAAAAAGGGCGGTCGAAACCGCCCTTGATTGCTGGTTACTTTGTTACAAACTCGGCTCTTCGATTCTTCGCCCAAGCGTCTTCGTTTGAACCAAACGCCGCCGGACGTTCCTTGCCGTAGCTGATGATCGAAATGCGATCTCTCGAAATTCCGAGGCTGACCAGATAGTCCATCGCGGAACGTGCGCGCTTTTCGCCCAGTGCAAGATTGTATTCAACCGTGCCGCGTTCATCGCAGTGGCCTTCGATCTGGATGCGAGCGTCGTTTCTCTCTTTCATAACTTCGTAGTTGTTCTTCAATCCCGATCTGGCGTCATCACGAAGATTGTACTCGTCGAAATCGAAATATATCGTTACGAAGTCAAGTGGGGTTTCGGGATTCACCTCTTCACCGCGATCGGTGTTTCCCGGATTCCCGGTGTCCGTGCTTCCTGTGGATCCGGTACCGTCGTTACCCATCTCTGATTCCACTGCAGGCTTCTTGCCGCAGCCGGAAACCAGAATCGCAAACGTAAGCAAAGTCAAGACAACGAGATATTTTTTCATCACGTCTCCTCCATGTTTAGATTATAAAAAGTCCACAATATTTACACTAACCCACGAATGCGCGTTCCCGCAATCGTTCAAGCAGAAAATCTCCGTTTGATTATATACACACTTTTATCCCTGTGTCAACTTAAACAGGAATCTGAAATCGCGTTTGCCTATGGAATATACGGCTGCCAGGCCGGATTCGATGACTGACCATCACTTGTGATCTTCTTAATCTTTTGGCTGAACCTGTCCATAATGTAAAGGTCACTTTTTTTGCCTTGATATTTGCAGTAGACCAAATGCCAGCCGTCCGGTGACCAATGAGGGTTTTCATTAGAGCCAGTTTGGTCGAGCTTCTGGAAGTTCTGTCCTGTCACGTCTATCGTGCAGACCCGGAATCTGCCGTCATCCCCGCGCGAGACGAACACCATAACATCGCCCTTAGGCGAGAATCTTGGAGAGTCGTTGTACTTGCCATCGTAGGTAAGTCTCGTTACCCCAAATCCTTCAGAATCCATGACAAATATCTGCGGTTGACCGGCCCGGTCCGAGGAAAATGCGATTTCCCGTCCAGTTGGCGACCAGGTGCCGGATACCTCGATAGACGGCAATTGGGTTAGGCGACGCTTAACTTTGCCCTTGCGATCCACCACATAAAGCTCGGAGTTGCCATCCTTTGACAGCGTAATGACGATTTCCTTATTATCCGGCGAAACCTCGGCTGCGTTATTCGACCCCGGATAGGTCGAGATCGGTTGTGACTTGCCGGTGCGAATATCACGTTCCCAGACTTCCATACGTCCGGTTCGGTAGGTCGTAAATAGCAGTTTCTCTTCTTTGCGATCCCAGGCGGGTGAAAGGTTGAGTGTTTTATCGGCTGTTATCTGAATCGGGTTGGCGCCGTCATAGTCGCAGAGATACAGTTCTTTGTGTCCGGTTTCGGCGGATACATAGGCTATCCTTGTCGTGAAAAATCCTTTTTCGGCGGCAATGTGCTCAACCGCCGCGTCAGAAACCATATGCGCTAATCGACGATGGTTCGCAACCGTTGTTGATAACTTCTCCGACGTTAACTCTTGGATTCGCGGACTGAGTTCATGGATGCGATACAATACCTTGACGTCACCGCCAACCAACTCCACGTCACCCTCGATCAAGAAATCGGCGCCCATTCTCTGCCAAACATCCGGAGTGATATCCTTTATCTCCCAAACATCAAGATAGAATTGGCTCTTGGGGATTGTGTCGAAGAAGATGTGGAAGTCCAAATCGTCTGTGACAATTCTCTGCATCGCCTTCGCGAGCGAATCGGTTGCCAATGAGAGTTGTCCGACGACTTTGAAATCGCCAATTGCGACTTTGTATGGTTTCCAAGTACCGGTGCGGATTTTCTGTGCCAGATCGAGAGTCTGTGCGTTCGCAAACCCAACGACTGCCAATAGAATTACGGTTGTAGTGAAATAGGCGAAACTGCGCGTCCATGTGCGATTACTCAATTGAATTCTCACTTTCAATTACATTCCCGGTACGTACTCAAAATCAAGATGCAGTCCGATGTACTGATAGTCGAAACTCGCTGGAAATGCCGGGAATTGCCCAGCGCGTTTTATTGCCAAGACACAGCCTTGATCAAATGCTGTCATCCCTGATGATTTTTCGATAATTGGCTCGCCAACGACATATCCATATCGGTCAATCTGAAAATACACTGTGCATGTAATCGGGTTGACATCGGTTACGACATTGCGCCAATTGCGCTCAATGACCTTCAATACCATTCCGATATTGTAGGGCAGATTCCCGCTGCCAGCACCTGTCCCGGTTCCGGCTCCGGTGCCGCCGACCTTCTCATTTACTTCAATACCACCGTCACTGTTGACCTTAGGAGTGTTGTCCTTGCTTTCGGTCTTCGATTCTGACTCTTCTTCCTCAGTCCGCTTTTGGATATCTTCCTTCTTCTTCTTCTCAGGATCTTTCTTCTTCTCTTTTGATTTTTCGACCGGCGCAGCTTTCTTCTCCGGTGGCTTTATCTTTGGCGTGTCGTCGACTTCATCCGGTGTCTTGCCGGATTTAGGCGGCGCAATATTTGCCGGTTCCGGGTCGGCACGCTTGGCTCCACCGCCCATTTCCTCATAGGTCTTGACTATGATGATCTCCACCTTTGGACGAAACATCGCAGAAATCGGATTGATGACGGCAATCGCAGCTATCAGCACCAAATGTGCGACTAGCGATATGATCAGATCCTTCTTCAGCATGAAACCCTGCTATTACTCCCGACTTACTTCTTAGCTGGTTTTGGTTTGAGGTCGCCTTCTGGCAATTTCGTGACCAGTCCAACCTCAGCGATTCCTGCCGCTTTGATGAAACCCATCACCAAAATGACATTACCATGTGTGATCGACTTGTCGGCGCGCAGAAAGACTGCCTTTTCTTCGGCGCTCGCGTACGCTTCCTTGATCCGTTCTTCAAACTGCGCCGGTTCGACAACACGATCATCTATGTAGTATACGCCGCGTTCATCGATCGTAACAACTACGCCTTCAGAGAGGGTAGCGTCAGCAACCTTTGTCTGCGGCAAGTCGACATTAATCCCCGACTGCATCAAAGGCGCGCTGATCATAAAGACGATCAAGATCACCAGCACGACGTCCACAAGATTTGCAACGTTGATGTCGTGCATCTTGGTGTAAGAGCGCTCCCGGCGTTTGTGAGCCACTAAATCTGCTCCTTGGTCAATGCAGCAAGGAATTCCAGCGAGAAGTTGTTCAAGTCGTCAGCAAAGAATTTCAACTTCGTACTCGCCCAGTTGTAGGCCATAACTGCTGGAATTGCGACTGCCAAACCGACAATCGTCGCGATCAACGCTTCAGCGATACCGGGCGCGACTACTACCAATGATGCCGACCCTTGTTGGCCGATATTCATAAAGGAGTTCATGATTCCGTAGCATGTCCCAAGCAGACCGATAAATGGCGCCGAATTCGCTGCCGTTGCAAGGAATGCGACGTTCTTCTCGAGTATCTTGATTTGCTCGTTGGACTCCTTTTCGAGGATTCGGTCGATAGCTTCCATTTCATCCGGCTCAAGCTTGACCACTTCTCCGGGCTTGCGCTCGCTGCCGTTCTTGGCAGCAATCAACGACTCCCATTCGCGGTAGCCTTCTTCAAAAACACGCGTCATCGGCGACGACTTGTATAGAAGACACTTGGCGTGCGCTTCCTTGACGCTGGTTCTGCGCCGGAAAGTATGATGAAACCGCGCGCCGTCGGCGTGTGCTGCTTTGTAAACTTTCCACTTGTTGAGAATGATCCCCCAGGTCATCAAACTCATTACCAGCAATACGCCCAATATCAACCAGCCAAAAAATGACATATGAGAAAGCAGTTCCCATAGTCCGCCTTGTATCAGAAGAACTTTCGTGATTGGCAATTCCCACTCCGTTAACAAAGTTAATGCACCCCGCCTGATGGCTACGTAGTATACAGACCAACAGGTCGGTTATTTCCCTCAACAATGTAGAAACTTGTCAGTTTACGGCAACCCTTTTATGGCGTTGTGCGCCAACACGATACGCTTTAGTTGAGTCCTGCGGTCGAAATCTTATCAGCCCCTCATTCGCTGCCGTTCGCGATGATGACGAATGTACTCGAAATCTTCTCCGCGAATTCCTTGTCATGTGTAATCACAATAATGCTTTTGCCCGCTTCAAGCAGTCGCATGATCAACTCTTGCACTCGCACCCTGCCGTACCAATCCAGACCGGCAGTGGATTCATCAAAGATGAGAATTTGTCGGTCGAGAACCACAATCGATGCAATCGCGACTAATCGCTGCTCCCCGGCGGACAGTGTAAACGGGTTGCGGTCGAGGAACTCATCTGGACCAAGTCCGACCAATTCCAACGCAACTCTGACCTTGTCTCGAATGGTGTCTTCTGCAAGACCTTGATTCCGGAGTCCGAAAGCGATTTCTTCAAATACCGTCTCGGCGAAAAACGCAAATTCAGGGATCTGGAAAATCATTCCGACTCGCATCAGACGCTCTTGTGCAGAGCAGGGGACTCCATCAAGTAGAATCTCGCCGCCTTGAGGTTCGAGCAGGCCAGCGATCAGCAGACCAATTGTAGTTTTGCCGCAACCCGATGACCCCATAATGACTGTTATTGTTCGCGCATGAACAGACAAATTGCGATTTTGCGTCACCTTATTAGAATTTGGATACTTGAAACTAACATTGCACAATTCAACGGCAGGAGCGCTCTTGTTGTGAGAGTGCTGTCTCGGGCTGCTTGAAGATTCAATTCGTGAGATATCGGCAAAGGTCGTTGTGGAGCGGAACTCACTCACTGTACCGTCGAAAATGACTTCGCCGCCTTCAACGAATACAACGCGGTCGTACAGTTCCACTTCGGCAAAATTCTGAGTTGCTGACATAATGCTCCAATCTCTTGAGCCGAAAACTGCCTCATTGACAAGTTTCTGACCGTCGCTATCGAGATAGCTTGTTGGTTCGTCGAGAATCAGTACTGACGGAGTCGAAATCAGCGTCGCAGCCAACACCAGTCTTTGCTTTTCACCCGCTGATAGCTGGGTTGGGTGACGAGTCAGAAGATTATCTAAATGGAAACGCTTGGCAAATTCTTTAATTCTTCTCGCGATCTCGTCTCGATCTACATTGAGATTTTCGAGAGTAAACGCCAGTTCCGATTGAACTGAAGCGGTCAAGATTTGGTCATCGGGATTCTGAAAAATGAAACCGATTTGCCCCCTGAGATTGCGAAACTGCTTGTTGTCCTTAGTGGACACACCAGCAATTTTGACGTCGCCTGTATGCGGCGTCACTATTCCGGCAGCAAGTTTGAGTATCGTTGATTTGCCCGAGCCGTTGCGGCCAAGCAGGCACACTCGTTCGCCGGTTGAGATAGTGAGGTTGATATCACGGAGCGCAAAAGCACTGGCTCCGTATCCGAAACTAACATCTTTAAATTGAATCATACTTAACAGCACCCGCAGGTGACAGCAAGTATCGACTATTCAGATTTGCCGGTCAAGCCCTCATCTACGGATTTCCCAGTGATTCCAGATATGCAAGGACTTGTGCTGCTTCTGCTCCGCCTTTCTTGGCGTGGTGAATCAGACCTAACCCGTGCGCTCCGCCGCTGTTTATCATGTATGGATAGCTGGTGAGGAATCCTTTAACGATGTCAATGTGCCCAAGCATCGCTGCCGTAAACAAATTCGCTCGAGCCCCTTGCTCCATGAGGAAAAGTGCAATATCTCGATCTCCTACATGCGAAGCAGCTTCAATTCCGGCCTCAAAGTCTCCACCGCCCCAATCCCAACTTACGTGCAGAAGTTGCGGCGTCTCCTTGAGCATTCGCTGAACCGCGTCAAAGTCGGAGTGTGATACACGCACAAACTCCTTGACCAAACTGGCCTCGACTTGTGGTCCCTTGTCTTTGCCTGGTTTCTTCGTTACCACAGCGGCTGTATCTTGATTCATCGTTTGCCCGAATACAAGTTTCGGCGCCAGTACTGCCGCAAAACCTGTAGCTGCCGTTCCCAAGAACACTCGTCGATTGGTTGCGCTGTCTAACCATTTGGAAAAGTGGTTCACAAACTGCTCCTTCGTTGCATTGTCACTCGCAAGCCTTGGGGGTACCAAGGAGGTAGATTAGTTACGACTTACGGAAATTGGAGCTGTTTGGTCGACAAAATCTTGATATTGTCAAGAATTGTCAAACTCGGATACATTTTGATTTGCGCGAAAGCTCCCCCTTTGTGATGCTCATACGAGCATTCAGCGTGCTAAACTGCCATTAACTTCCCAGCTTGCGACGTCATCTGATATACGGCAACAGTGCCGACATTGCGATCCTGCGCGCTGTGTCCCGAGAGCATGATGACTTCGCACTTATCGTCCAACCACTCGAGTAACTCGAATCCATCACCATCCGGAAGCGAAGAATCGACCAAAACAACCTGGTACTCCGTGTGTTTCGTGCAGTCGTATGCTTGTCTCAGCGACAGGGCAGTGTCAATACAGGTGAATCCTTGCCCTACCATCGCAATTCTGGCATGTGTCAAATCGCAGGGATTGGCCTCGACAACGAGAACTCGTCCCTTTTCAGAGGCACCCAATTGTTCGGACACAATCGAGACCAACTCGCCTTTACGGTTTCTGCTTGCAGCTAACATCGACTTCTCCTTTGGCTTCTTACGGCCATTTCGTGATTAAGAGTTTCCGATTCAATTATCGTCAATATATAGGACTAACTTTATCCTGTCAACGATAAAAAACGAATGAATTTCATCTTATTTGCTAATGCGCTGCCTCTATAACGGAATTGTTGGTGATAAACCAATGGTAAATAACAGATTAGTCTGTTGCAGTGGTCAAGAGGGAATCAATAGAAAGTAGAGCCATAAAATCCCAGTTAAGAGTTGACAGCATTGTCAATACGATTAGATTGCGACTAGTGAGTCACAAATACAATTGGAGATATGTGGTGCGTGTTCGAATTCGCTCATAGCTAAAGCAAGAGGATTACCGTGCTATATCAACAGTCAACGGCATATGCCATCGAAGCGCTTGGCTACTTGGCAACGCTTGCGCCGAGTGAATCAATCAAAGCCAGAACGCTGGCGCAAACCTTGGATATTCCTGAGCCATTCTTGGCAAAGGTTCTGAGCCAGTTAGTCCGAAAGCGTTTTGTTTCTTCCACCAAGGGCCCCAATGGCGGCTTTGCATTGGCAGTTGATCCGGGTTCTGTCACTCTCTACCGAATCATGGCAGCTACTGATAGTCTTGCTGCCCTTGAGGACGAATGTGTCATGGGACTGCACTCTTGTACTTCCGCAGCGCCTTGTGCTTTTCACGAAAGCTGGATGAAGTTCAAAGAGCGGGTCGTGGAGCAGGCTCAAAGTCTGACGATTCTCGATATCTCCAAAATCGTTACGGCAAAACTGCAGCTCAGCAACAAGTAGACTCGTTCACCTTACTACGATTCCGTAGAGTACGTAACGTCCTTCTTAATTCTTTTTTGCAATTAGTTCCCTCTTCGAGATATAATGCGTGTACGCAACAAGTACCGCGATCTTCGCCTTGGTGCCACTGCATCAAATAGGGCAATCGCGATATTGCCAATAACTCCGGGAGCAACCAAGTAGTGAGTGATGAATTGAAAGACTCTTTCCCCAATATTGCCATCATTGGTGCAGGCGCCGCCGGCTATTTCGCGGCGATTACAGCCGCGGAAAGTTTTCGCCGTGCTCGTGTCGTCTTGATAGAATCGAGTCGTCAACCGCTTTACAAAGTTGGAATATCCGGAGGCGGTCGCTGCAATGTTACCAATAACAACTTCGAGATCGAACAGCTTCTCAAGGGCTATCCGCGCGGCAACAAAGAACTAATCGGGCCGTTTCACAAGTTCGCTACTCGTGACACCGTCAATTGGTTCGCCAATCGAGGTGTCAAATTGAAGGCCGAGCCGGATGGCCGGATGTTTCCGGTGACAGACAGCTCAGCCACTATAATCGAATGCCTTCAGAATGCTGCCACCGAGGTAGGTGTTAATCTGTGGTTGCATGCCCGGGTCGATTCGGTGAGTCCGCGTGGTGATTCCGGATTCTTGGTCGCAATCAAAGATGGCGAGACGCACGAATTCGAACGTGTGCTGATCGCTACTGGTTCAAGTCCGTCCGGTTACAAAATCGCTCAGTCGCTTGGACACACCATCATTTCGCCGGTTCCATCGTTGTTTACGTTCAATATTAAAGATGATCGCCTGCGCGAATTTGGCGGGTTGAGTTTCGAAAACGCACATCTTGAACTTTCATTTCCAGAGAACAAGAAACTCAAATGGAGCGGCCCGCTTTTGATTACCCATTGGGGTCTGAGTGGGCCGGCGGTTCTCAAACTTTCAGCGTGGGGAGCAAGACTGCTCTTTTCCAGCCGTTACCAGGCAGAGCTAACCGTCAACTTTCTCGGTAGCATCAATACCGAGGAAGTCCTTCAACGGATGCGGGATTACCGTACTGAATTTCCCAAGCGCACGGTCATCGGCCATAACTTCCTGCCGATAGTCAAGCGCTACTGGGAGCGCACAGCGCGGCGAGCCGGTATTGATGACGACGCGAGCTGGTCGCATATCACCCGCGAGCAAATGCAGCAGATAGCTGACGAGCTGACGCGCGCCGTCTTCAAAGTTACAGGCAAGGGCGAGTTCAAAGAGGAGTTTGTTACGGCAGGTGGTGTGAAATTGAAGGAAGTTGATTTTCGGACCATGGAAAGCCGACTTTGCCCCGGGCTCTATTTCGCCGGCGAAGTGCTCGATATTGACGGAATCACCGGTGGCTACAATTTTCAATCAGCTTGGAGCACCGGTTGGTTAGCAGGGAAGAGCATAGGGATAATGCAGGAATACACAAAGAACGATGGTGCAAGCTGCGGAACGGAGAACGAAGATGAGTGAATTTCTCAAGACTGCACTCCTTGCTGCTAGCTGTGCAGACGAGATTTCAATGAAGTACTTCCGCAACGATGTCGCCGTTGAAATCAAGCCTGATCAATCACCGGTCACTGTTGCCGACCGTGAAACCGAACGGGTGATTATCGCGACAATCAAAGCCGACTTTCCCGATCATGGGTTTCTTGGCGAAGAAACTGGCAAGTCGTCGAATTCAAGCGACTATGTCTGGATAATCGACCCAATTGACGGTACCAAGAACTTCATCCGAAACATCCCGCTGTTCGGGACTCAGATCGCCCTGATGCACAAGGACAAGTTGATTGTCGGCGTTTCAAGTATGCCGGCAATAGGCGAGTTGCTTTATGCTGCGAATGGAGAGGCATTCTTAAACGGCAAGTCTGTTCGAGTGAGTGATATCTCAGAGCTGGCTCAATCGGCCATTTCCTTTGCGGGCCTCAATCGCTGGCCGGAGTACATTCCACAGGCAAACTTGTTCAATCTCTTTAGTTCAATCGATCGCGTCCGTGCCTTTGGTGATTGCTATCCGTTCCATTTGGTTGCCACCGGCCGGCTTGAAGCAGTTGTGCAATCCATGATCCACATTTGGGACATAGCCGCCCTGGTTGCGATAATTGAAGCGGCAGGTGGCAAATGCACCGACTTCTCAGGAGACCAAATCGGAATTGACAGCACCAATCTCCTTGCAAGCAATGGAGAGATTCACTATCAAATACTCGACTACCTCAAACCTTGATCGCGACAAATCGAGTTCGTGAAACGTATAATGAAAGGTATGACAATATCTACTCATGAGTTTCGCAGGAGCTTAGTCGCTCTTATCTTAGTTTCTTTGCTCACAACTTCACTGGCTTGTTCACAAAACACGAACAGCCCGACAGGCGACCTCGCAAGTATTAAGCTCCCGCCCGGATTCAAGATTAGCATCTATGCCGATGGAGTGGAAGGTGCGCGTTCGTTTGCACAGGGAAGCGAAGGAATTCTCTTTGTCTCGACACGAGAAGACAAAGTCTATGCTCTCCGCGATACCAACCGCGACTTTCGCGCCGACGAAAAATTCACAATTGCCTCAGGGCTGTTTATGCCAAACGGAGTGGCGTTTCGCAATGGCTCGCTCTATGTCGCAGAGGTTAACCGTGTCTTGCGCTTTGATAATATTGAATCGAATCTCGCCAATCCTCCAGAGCCGGTAGTTGTCACAAGCGCATTTCCTTCCGATACCTGGCACGGTTGGAAATTCATTCGCTTCGGTCCGGACGGAAAACTCTACATCCCGGTCGGTGCTCCTTGCAACGTGTGCGAACGCGAGGACCAGCGCTACGCTACCATTATGCGCATGAACATCGATGGCAGCGGCCTTGAGGTATTCGCGCGCGGCATCCGCAACACCGTTGGTTTCGATTGGCATCCGCTGACCAAGGAACTCTGGTTCACGGACAATGGCCGGGATATGCTCGGCGACGACATTCCACCAGATGAGCTAAATCATGCCCCGCAACAAGGAATGCACTTTGGCTTCCCGTACTGCCACGCCGGCACGATTCTGGATCCCGAAGAGGGAGAGGGCAAGAACTGCTTGATGTATATCCCGCCTGTCCAGCGATTGGGACCTCATGTTGCGTCTTTGGGAATGCGCTTCTACACAGGGTCAATGTTTCCCTCCGAATACAAGAATCGAATTTTCATTGCCGAACACGGTTCATGGAATCGCAGCAAGCCGATCGGTTACCGAGTCATGACAGTTCGGCTTGAAGGCAACAAATCGGTCGGCTACGAAGTCTTTGCCGAAGGGTGGCTGACGTCTTCCGGTCCAACCGGTCGCCCGGTGGATATCGAACAACTTGCCGATGGTTCGTTGTTGATATCCGATGATCACGGCGATAAGATTTACCGGATCACCTATTCCAAGTAATCCAAATGGCTGTCCGCGAAATACTCTTGCTTGGCAATCCGCTTTTGCTCCAATCGTGTGATGAGGTTCACCGCGACGAACTCGAATCGTTGGGTCCGGCCATCCAGGATCTTCACGACACGTTGTTTGATTTTCGCCGTCGCTATAATGCCGGTCGCGCCATAGCTGCGCCGCAAATCGGAGTCATGAAACGACTCGTATATATGCACATCTCCGAACCAAGAGTATTTTTCAATCCAGTTCTTGATCAACTGAGTTCGGAGACTTTCGAGCTTTGGGACGATTGTATGTCGTTTCCTGATCTGTTTGTGAGAGTTCGTCGCCACCGTAGCTGTCGAGTGACATACCGCGACCGCAATTGGACAGAGCGGCAAGAAGACATCAATGATGACCTTTCCGAGCTCTTACAGCACGAAATAGACCATCTTAATGGCATACTTGCCGTCTCTCGGGCAATCGATGGCGCTTCATTCGCTCTGCGCGGTCAACTCCAGAAACGCCTCCAATAACTCTCCAAAAGCAAACAACTTGCGCGATGTCGATCGGTTCGAAGGCTGTGCAGATTCCACTCAGCCGATAGGGCAAATACCTGTTGACTCTCAACTCCTTGTTCGTATATTACGCGACTAATTGTCTAAGACCTCGTTTGGGTTCATCTGTATTAACGACGGAGGATATTCCTTAATATGAAAGGCGATACCTGGAAGGTAGTATTGACGATTCTTCTAATCGCAGCTGCTATCTTTTATCTCTGGCCCACCTACCAGTATTTCACGATGAGTGATTCTGCGCGGGAAACAATGAGAACGAGCGATCCGGATGGATTTGCCGCACTCCAAAAGAAAGCGCTGAAACTGGGACTCGACCTTCAAGGCGGCATGCGTGTCGTGCTGGAAGTTGATAAATCACAACTAGACGAAAATGCCGGCAAAGATGCTCGCGAACGCGCTCTTGAGATCATTCGCAACCGCGTCGACGAGTTTGGCGTTGCTGAACCGGTTATTCAGGCCCAAGGCGACAATCGTATCGTGGTTGAGCTGCCGGCTCTTCAAGATCCGGAACGCGCCCGTAACCTGATCGGAAAGACGGCTTTACTCGAGTTTAAGATCGTTGAAAGCCCTGAAAACAGCGAAATGCTGGTGAAGCGTCTCGATCCAATAGCGGCAAAGATCGAAGGCGGAGAATCCTCCACAACACCTGCCGATACATCAGCCAATCCATTCGTAGATCCCTTCGGTGATACCACCAAAACGGCCGACTCCGCGAATGCTTTTGCCGATATTGACGACTCCGACGCCACTGGTTTGTCGCAATACATCAGTTATGCAGGACCGTTCTACGCCGTCGCTGAAAGCGATTTCAACACGGTTGACCGAATTCTCGAAAATCCGTCTATTAAGGCGGTGATTCCTCCCGATGTCGAATTTGCCTGGAGTACTCGCAGCGAACTGGTCAATGGCCAAAGAATTCGCCCGCTTTATCTCCTGAAGAAGAAGGTCGAAATGAGCGGTACTCATTTGACCGACGCCAATCCCAACTATGATCAATTCCACAAACCGGTCGTCGACTTCGTGTTTGATCGTGAAGGCGGCGAAATGTTTGGTCGCGTAACCGGTCCAAATATCGGCAAGCCGCTGGCAATCTTGCTCGACGGCAAGGTCGAATCGGCTCCGAATATTCGTTCCAAGATTCGCGACAAAGGTCAAATCACGCTCGGCGGTACGGCGACATTCTTTGATGCAAAGGACCTTGCCACGATTCTTCGCGCTGGTGCACTTCCGGCGCCGGTTAAAATCGTAGAGAACAATGTCATTGGTCCGACGCTTGGAAAAGACTCCATTGAAGCCGGCAAGCTCGGCCTCAGTGTCGCCTTGGTGCTGATTGTTGTGTTTATGCTTATCTACTATCGGACCTCCGGCATCATTGCTAATCTGGTCTTGATTACTAACGTGTTCTTCCTGATGGCTGTGATGGCCGGTCTGGGAGCGACTTTGACGCTTCCCGGCATCGCTGGAATCATCTTGACGATGGGTTTGGCCGTAGATTCTTCCGTGCTGATTTTCGAGCGTATCCGCGACGAAGTTCGTGCCGGAAAAACGGTCAAAGCTGCTATCGATGCGGGTTACTCGCGGGCTTCAGTTCCGATTATTGACAGCAATATCACGAACCTGATCGCTGCCGGCGTACTCTATTACTTCGGTAGTGGAACGGTCAAAGGATTTGCGGTCACATTGGGTGTCGGTATTATGGTATCACTCTATACCGCTCTCGTCATCGGTAAACTCGCATTCAACCTGCGCAAGGGCGCAGCTAAACTAAGCATATAGTTGGAGATTTGAGAAATGCAGTTAATTGGTCAGACTAAGATAGATTTCATCGGAAAACGCAAGTACGCCTACGTGCTTTCCGGTATTCTGGTGATTCTCGGAATTGTCTCTTTGGCAATCATTTTCTTAGGGCAAGCCGATCTGTCGATCGACTTCTCCGGTGGAACGATGATTCGCGGCAACTTCGACCAACCCGTCTCGGTCGGTGACGTGCGTTCCGCACTCGCAAAGGACGGTTATCAGGACGCCAGCATTCAGCAGGTCTTTGGCTCAGTTCAGAATATGTTCCTGGTGCGCGTCGGCATCGCGACAAGCGGTAGTGGCGAAGAAACTGAAGCACACAAGATCATCTCAGTTTTTGAGCGTGAATTTCCGACAAACCGTTTCACACTCGACTCGGTTCAAGAAGTCGGGCCGACGATTGGCAAAGAGCTTCAGCGCCAAGCCGGTGTTGCAATGATCATAGCCCTGATCGGCATCTTGATCTACATCATGATTCGCTTCGACTTCCGCTTTTCGGTGGCGGCAATCATATCGACGTTCCATGACGTGTTGGCGGTCCTTGGGATAATGTTCATCTTACAGCGCGAAATCTCACTGCTGGTTCTTTCGGCACTTCTTACGCTGATTGGTTACTCCTTGCAGGACAAGGTCGTGGTCTTTGACCGAATTCGCGAGAACCTTAAGATGTTTCGCAAGAAGGGCGACTTCGTCGATGCAATCAACCTGTCGATTAATCAGGTGCTTTCACGCACCTTGGTGACGCAGTTGAACGCCATCATCTGTATTTTGGTGATTCTCTTCGTCTGTGGGCCGGTTGTTCGCGACTTTGCCCTCGCGCTGGCATTTGGATTGTTGATTGGTACTTACTCATCGATTTTCGTCGCTTCGACACTTGTAGCTGAGTGGGAACTTCGCTCACCAAAGCGATTCAAATAACCAGTCGGCTATACTTTTTGATTCGATAAGGGTGTCCTCTTCAGGACGCCCTTTTTGTTGCGATCAGGAAACACTTGGCACAGCGCCGCTGTTTTCCTAAATTGGGACCAGTTAGATTGTTTTGGTCAGGAAAGGAAACGCGATGCATCATCTGAAGTCGGACATCAATGATATTTTCAGAGCTGGGTTAGCGCTCGCTATGGAAGTTGCCGCACCAGCAAAGTCCGGTGGCGTTCGTCAGCGAGGCGAAATTGCTGAGAAATACAAGTGGCAGCTGGAGCATATCTATACGTCAGCCGATGAGTGGCGCGGCGATCTGGTTAAGGTCAAGGATATGTTGCCCAAAGTCGCCACATTTCAGAATCGGCTCGCTTCGTCTGGTCAGGTTCTGTTTGAGTGCTTCGACCATCGCGATACCGCATCAATCTTGTTCTATAAGCTCTACATTTATGCACATCTGAAACTCGATGAAGACAATCGCAATAGTCAGTATCAAGCAATGACTGACGAGATAGCGGCGCTTTCAACAGTCTTCGCCGAGGCCGGTTCGTTCATTACGCCCGAGATCATGGCAATAGATGACGACAGGTTGGAGCAGATGAAATCTGAGTGCCCTCAACTACGCCTTTATGATCACCATCTCGATGAAATGCGCCGGATGAAGGACCATATACTTTCGCCGGAAGAAGAGCGTATTCTGGCGCTGGTTGGAAATGTCAGCCGCGGGCCGTCGCAAATTTTCCGGATGATTGATGATGCCGACATCAAGTTTGGCGATGTCACCGACGAAAAAGGCGAGAAGGTCGCCATGACAAAACAGCGTTACTACGACCTCCTTGAGTCCAAGGATCGCCGCGTTCGCAAAGAATCGATGGAAGTCTTTGTCAGTGCATACAAGGGCTTCGTCAACACGCTTGGAGCAACACTCTCCACGTCGGTTTACAAGGATCTCTTCTACGCCAAGACGCGCCAGTACAATACTTGCCTCGAATCAGCTCTTGATGCAGACAATATTCCCGAAGAGACTTACCGCAATCTGGTAACAACCGTCGACGCGCATGTCGGTGTATTGCACCGTTATGCGGCGTTGCGCAAGAAAGTACTCGGGGTTGACGAACTCAGACCCTATGACATGTATGTCCCGCTGGTTCCCGATGCAAAGATCAAGATTTCCTACGACGATGCGGTTCGACGAATCCTCGAGGGACTTTGGCCCCTGGGCAAGGACTATCTCGCGGACCTCAAGACCGCCTTCGAATCCGGTTGGGTTGACGTATACGAATCGGAAGGCAAAGGCAGCGGCGCCTATTCTTGGAGCACCTACGCGACGCATCCGTATGTGTTGATGAACTACAACGATACGCTCGACAACATGTTTACTCTCGCACATGAGATGGGACATGCGATGCACTCGCATTATTCGAAGAAGTTCCAGCCGTATATTTATTCCGGCCACTCGATATTTACCGCTGAAGTAGCTTCCACGACCAACGAAGAACTACTGATGCACTACATGCTCGACCGCGTCGAGACAAAAGAGCAGAAGGCGTACTTGTTAAGCTACTACATACAGCAAATTGTCGGGACATTCTTCACGCAAGTGATGTACTCGCAATTTGAGTATGAGATTCACAAGGATGTCGAAGAAGGCAAACCGCTTTCCGCGGATGTACTTCGTCAAACTTTCCGGAAGATATACCAGAAATTCTGGGGACCGGAAATGATTCTCGAAGAGTACTCCGATATAAGTTGTCTGCGCATTCCGCATTTCTACCGTGCATTCTATGTCTACCAATATGCGACAAGTTACTCGGCAGCGACAATGATCGCTGAACGCCTGCTCAAGGGCGACGAACAGCAGCGTGTCGCATATCTGAAATTCTTACAGTCCGGCGAATCCAAGTATCCGATTGAGACCTTGCAGGAGGCCGGTGTCGACTTGACAAAGTCCGACGCCATCGAGGCAACAGCGCGGTTATTCGGACGTTTGGTTGATGAACTGGAAGCTTTGCTGGTCAAGTAGCACGAATCGGGCAGGGGAGTCTTGCCCGGTCTAGATCTAGCGGTTACTTCGTTTCTGATTAAGGGTAATCATCCGATATAATCTCGTGCGATTGTATCTTTGTAGCAGAGTCAGGTACAAATTCAACAAACCGAAAAACGTCATAAACACGCCTCCGCTGCTTTGACCACGTCGCACGAAAACAACAGTCATCGCAACGCAAAATATCAAGAACAGCAGATGGACGATCTCGTTGAATCGCGACCAGCGCTCGGTTCTTTTGATTGATTCGATCAAGCGAGGATTTGCGACAAAGTAAGTGTAGAGTTCCTTGCGTGGTCTTAACGCAAGTACAAAGCGGCCGGCGGTAGCGCGGATTACTTGTCCGAAAACACCAACCCCCAACGCGCGGTAGAGCACGCCGCTAACTTCAAATTTCTTCGGGAGAAAATACCAGTCAAAGATGCTTGCTTGAGAAGTCATAGCTGCAAACGTCCATTATTATTGGACGTTGTGCAAGCTCCGATGTTTTCGAAAGAGCCTCGCGGCTATCCTTCCTTTTGTTCAATCTTTGCCCAGGTATCGCGAAGACCGACCGTCCGATTGAAAACCAATCGTTTGGAAGCGCTATCCTTGTCAGTGCAGAAATAACCCGTGCGCATAAATTGATAACGTGTTCCCGGTTCACTGCCAGCCAACGCCGGTTCAACCAAAGCATTATTCAGCACCTGAAGCGATTCAGGATTCAGATTCGATTTCCAATCCTGACCTTCCGGTACATTGTCGGGATTCTCGCTGCGGAACAACCGGTCATACAAACGCACTTCGGCGGGAATCGCATGTTGTGCCGACACCCAATGAAGTGTACCCTTCACCTTGCGGCTTTCTCCGGCAGAACCACTCTTAGTCTCCGGATCATAGCTGCAATGCAACTCGATAACATTGCCGGTTGAATCTTTGATGACCTCGTCGCACTTTATGATATAGGCATTCTTCAGCCGTACTTCAGCGCCCGGTGAAAGACGGAAATACTTCTTCGGCGGATCTTCGCGGAAATCATCCTGTTCGATATAGATCTCACGTGAAAATGGAATCAGCCTTGTCCCGGCCGATTCATCCTCAGGGTTGTTGATTGCCTCAAGCTGTTCGACTTGCCCTTCAGGATAATTGGTGATTACGACCTTGAGTGGGCGCAATACCGCCATGACTCGATGAGTGATTCTGTTTAAGTGCTCGCGCACGCAGTGTTCGAGCAACGCAATGTCCACCGTGCTCGCGGCTTTGGCGACACCGATTCGATCGCAGAATTCTCGAATCGCTTCGGGCGTGTACCCAAGGCGGCGCATGCCGCAGATCGTAGGCATTCGCGGGTCGTCCCAGCCTCCGACCAAACCTTCCTTGACCAACTGCAGCAATTTGCGTTTGCTCATTACTGTAAAAGTGAGATTCAGCCGGGCAAATTCGATTTGCTGCGGATGATAAATCTCCAGTTCGTCGAGGAACCAATTGTACAGCGGACGATGGTCTTCGAACTCAAGGGTACAGATCGAGTGCGTGATCTGCTCCATCGAATCCGACTGTCCATGCGCGTAATCGTACATTGGGTAGATGCACCACTTGTCGCCAGTGCGGTGATGTGTACTGCGAAGAATTCTGTAAAGGACAGGGTCGCGCATATTTATATTACCGGATGTCATGTCAATTTTAGCGCGTAGCGTTTTGCTGCCGTCGGGAAATTCCCCTTTGCGCATCCGCTCGAACAAATCCAAGTTCTCTTCAACCGAGCGGTTCCTAAATGGACTTTCCTTGCCCGGCGAAGTTAACGTGCCGCGATACTCGCGTATCTGGTCGCCGGTCAAATCGCAAACAAACGCTTTGCCCTTCTTGATTAGCTTAATCGCCCAATCGAAGAGTTGCTCATAGTAGTCTGAAGCATAGAACAGACGATCCTGCCAATCGAAGCCGAGCCATTTGATATCATCAATGATGGCCTTGACATACTCGTCTTCTTCTTTTTCAGGATTGGTATCATCCATTCTCAGATTCGTTTTGCCGCCATATTCTGCTGCCAAACCGAAATTCAGGCAAATTGACTTCGCATGCCCGATGTGCAGGTATCCGTTAGGTTCCGGGGGGAAACGGGTATGCACCCGACCTTCGAATTTGCCGGTCCTAAGATCTTCATCAACAATCTGCTTGATGAAATTTGACGGGCGAGTAGTCTCTTCGTTCGCCATGTATGTTCAACCTCTCATAGACTAACGTTGCTCCTCAATCGAGGAGATTTTTCAATAAGAGCAACCAACTTGCTTTATCAAAGCGTGGTAGTTGCATTCGATGTTATCGGCAAGAATACAAAAAAACAGCCTTTAAGCTAAGCGATTTCTCTGCTTGAATGTGAAGAAGTCGTCTTGGAATGGACAGTATATACTGCCTATTGACACTCAGAGCAGGGAGGGTTGCCGCCGCCAAATACGAAGTTGACCAGAAAAACCACATCTGAGATGTTGGCACTGCCGCTGCAATCAACGTCCGCTACTGCCAACGGTTCCGGCTCCGGACCGTTGGAGAACATATAGTTGATGAAGAATACTACGTCAACAATCGTAATTGCGCCGCTGCCATCCAGATCACCGCACTCTGCAGTCGGGCAATTGTTACCCGTACCCGCCGTCGGTGTCATGAACGTCCAGCTTTCGCTGCCGCCAGGGCAGCGGCCCATGCTAACATCCGTAGTCTGCGCACCAAATGTGACAGAGTCAATCATAACGAACTCGGGTGAGGTCAATACCACGGCTTCACCTCCGGCGGACAGCTTGAAACTTGCATGCAGTCCCGGCTGGCCCCCGTCTTCATCGGCCCACACGATGATGTAGCCCTGCGGCGAAATTGAGGTATCAGGAAAAGCCCATTTTCCCGGATTGGCAATGTTATCAGAGAGATGATGCCCGGTGAGCGAGATCGCCGACGATGTTGGATTGTACAGCTCGATCCAGTCTTCGTACTCACCAGCCGGATCGAGGATCCCGGTCGAGTTGCTTGCCAAGAATTCGTTTATCACAATGTCGGAAGAGCTGCTCGAGATTACGGTGATGACAGAATCTTCATACTCTGCCCGCTGCGGTTCGAATTTGGCAGCGTTGACATTTTCAGCATATATGTAGTAATGAATGTCCGTCGATCCAGCCAACAGCGTTGCCCCATAAACGCCGTCATTTGCCGCGCCGTCGCTATGCAAACCATCGTCAACCATCGAGATTCTTGTGAATGGCTCGATTCGATTGTCCCGATAAGCGAGCCTTACAACTGTCGCATTTGTAACACTTGCGACAATCGTCAGATTCTGATTCGCTTCCACAACCTGTGGAGAGTGCGTAATTGTTGAGATGATTGGTGCAGGGCGATCAATCGGTGACAAATCGCTCAGGTAGGCGGCGCGCGCCGACATCAATTGCACAATGCCCGGTATCATACCGACAGTGCCATTGATATTGCTCAAAAACGCTCCATAGCTGGTATAGGGGTTGGGATCTGCCGCTACATCTGCATCGATGATCTCCTGAAGTTCCAAAGCTCGCGTCTGATACCACCCGTTAAGGAAATTCTCCTCCAGCATTGTTTTCATGTGCGCGATGTACATTTTCTTGTAAGTCGGATTCGTGAATATCTTGCTGATAATCGGATAATTCGGATTTGTCTCGTTGAAAAATGGCGACAGTTCCTGCATTTGCGTCAGGTTCAATCCCGAGGTTCCATAGACCTTTCGATAGCTGCCGAAGCACATATTCAAATCCCAAATGATAGGATTGAAGCGGTGCGAATCATCCTGATAAAGATAGAAATTGTGCCCGAAGTTGATCGGCGAATCAAGATTCACCAACAGATTGTCAAACGCCAGCATCCACAAGTGCCGGTCGATGTCGAGTACTGCTTCCACATCATCCGGGAAATTGTTCAGCGTGTCGAGGAAATCGATGAGGTTCTTCCATCCGGCGTCCGAGTCTAGCTCATATTGAATCTGATATGCCGCCGAATCCTGTCCAAGGTAACCCCAAACGACATAAACCTGCGACGGACCGCTGATTTCTCCCTTGAAACGGGCATTGCCGTCGCTGTGAAAATGTGTCCGCATGAATAGCTTGTCAACGTCCTGGACGTTGACATACAGCCCCAGCAATGTTCCGTTGACATATACATTGGCATAATTCGAAAGCGAAGCCGGCATGTACTTGCGAGCAATCTCATATCCGAGGACTTCGCGAACAAAACTCGGATCAAACCAGGCATTGGACAATTTGAGCGTGCCATACCCGTCTATTTCTTGATTGTCCCTGATGTGGTCGAGCTTGATGTTGAATGGGCTTTTGACGCGATTAGTGCTGTAAGTGCTTTGCCCCTTATATCTGATTCCAACGCTGTCGAAAACCACGCCATCAATGATCGCCGTTCCAATCAATCGCTCTTCGTCGCCCGCTTCATAGAGGCTATCAAGGATTTCGTCCCAGTTTGATTGCGGGAAAATGAGTTCGATAGTGCGAACACTGTTTACGTCATAGAATCCTTGGCCAAATGCCGGAATAGAGGCAAATGCCCACAGAAATAGGACAATGACGTGTTTCAAGTTCACAATTTCCTCGCGGTTATACTGGTGGAAGACCCAACGCCGATACCTCGAGACTACGGTATCAGACAACAAATTGTACGCCATTTTCGCCAATGTCGCAACGAAATTCTCGCCTCAGCTCGCCGCTCAAAGTCGGACGAATTGTGACTTGGGTGCCAATCGAGGTCGGGACCCGCAAGAGCGATTAGCAGTTTCCGCTTGCCAATTTCCACCGCTGCAGTATCTTAGTTCAACAACAGGAGTAAATGCATGAAATTAGTCAATGTTTGGCGGCTGCTTCTTCTCGGAGTGCTGCTGACCTCAACTGCCGCCTATTCGCAAACTTGGAATTGGGCTGCACAAATCGCGACATTCTCAACTGGTGGCTTTGGAACGAACAAGGTTCGCGGAGTCACTGTAGATCAGAATGAAAACATCTATGTAATCGGCGACTACGGCGACAGCGCCTTGATCGGCGGTACCAAGGTCAAAGGCTTTGGCAGTGGCGCAGAAATGTATGTCGCAAAATTCAACAGCGCCGGAACAGCGGCATGGGTGAGAAGTTTCGGCTCGTCGGGTTTTCTCGACCAGTCAATTGACATAACGAATGATCCAGCCGGAAATGTCTACGTCTGCGGGAGTTTCTTTGGCAATTGGGATTTCGGTACACAGCAGTTTCCTTTCGGGAGTGCTACCGTCGGTCTCGCCAAGTACAATAGCGATGGCGATGTCCAATGGGCGAAGGTCGTTCCGGGTGTGTTCGCTGGTCCCGGCGGAATTGCTTATGGTTTCGACCACATCTACGTCGCGATCGGAAGGTCGTTCACCAAGTTTGAAATGGACGGCGATACAGTTTGGACAAGGACGATCCCGACCAGTGTCAGTTACAGCGTCGACTATCGCGATGTCACTGTCGACATCTGGGGCTGCATTTACCTTACCGGTCAGTTCAAGGGCACCATTACTTATGGCACAGATGTCCTCACATCTTCGAGCACTAACGATCCCGACATATTCATCGTCAAGTATGACCCGACCGGAACTGTGATGTGGGCACGCAAGGCTGGTGCTGTCTCAACACCGGGGCAGGAAGATATCGGCCACGGAATAACGACCTCTCCTCACGGCGACGTTTACCTTGTCGGCCAGTACCGCGGCAAAGCCGGGTTCGGTACAGACTCGATCTCCGTCGGAAATGCGATTCTTGGGATGTTCGCCGCAAAATACGATAGTGAGGGTGCCTTGCAGTGGGTAAAGGGCAGTAGCGGCACAAATGGGTCAAGTGCCTTAGCCTATGGTGTAAGGGTGCTTGCAAACGATGATGTTCTGATCTCCGCAAGTTACGGAATCGGCGTGACATTTGCCGATACAACGATCACTATCGCCGGCGGCGGCGATGTGTTATTGATTCGCCTTAGTTCCGACGGAGTTCGGCGCTGGGCGAAACGCAGTGATACTTTTGCCACCAGTTGCGGAGTCATGTGTATGGCGACCAATGCTGCCGGAACATCGGCTTACTCAGGCGGGCAGTTCAGTACAACAATTACATTCGGTCCGACTACAATGACCATCGCCGCCGGTGTAACCGACGGTTGGCTGGGTAAAATGACATTCCCTACAATTACTGCTGTGCGTGAAATCGACGACGTACCTCATCCGTGGTCGTTCCAGTTGTCACAGAATTACCCTAACCCGTTCAATCCGACAACAAACATCGAATTCAGAATCATTGTGGCATCCCGGGTTTCAGTAGACATCTTCAATTCGCTCGGTCAGAAAGTCAAAACATTGGTTGACCAGGAATTGCCTGCTGGAAGTTACGCTACCGAATGGGACGGTGCCGATGACTCGGGCCGCAAGGTCGCCTCGGGAGTCTATTTCTATCGCATGCAGGCTGCCGATTACACCGACACGCGCAAGATGACGTTGCTGAAGTAACGGTCAGTTTCTAGGTCTGAATCACAATTGCTTTAAGGTCGCAATATGCGACCTTAAAGACTGGTCGCGGTGAGCGTAGGAACCTTTTGCTTTACGCCGCTTCCTCGCCCGGCGTCGCCGGCATAGCGTCGTAGGTGCGCCCATCGAGAATTCGTCCAGCCTTCTTCTTGTTTGTGCCGCCCCATTGCTTGAAGAAGAACTTCACACCGGCCGCTTCGCACTGGTCGCGAATTTCAAGTACCCATGATTCTTCCATCGGTCTTGCACCCGGTCCCGACTCGCCGCCGACAATTACCCAATCGATTCCGCTCAAATCAAGATTCGGCAGCGGTCCCAACAGCGGCTCCAGCGATAGAAATTTTACCATTGCACTCGATTGTCGAAGATAATCAATGCGTTGCGTCACCTTGTCGTTTTCGACACTGACGCCCATCCAGATATTCGGAGCCCACTGAAGTTGCGCATCGATCTTCGGCAGTCGTTTGGCGCGCTTGGTGAGAATCTGAAACTTGTGCCAGTGCGCATCGCGCATGGTCTGGAACACCTGTTGAATGAAACTGACCGGCACTTCCCAGTGAAACAAATCGCTCATCGAATTGACAAATATCAACTGCGGCGTCTTCCACTCAAGCGGCTTTTTGAGCACATGCGGATGCATGGTCAGCTTGAAGCCATTGCGGTAGTTGTCGACGCCCATGGCATGTAGCCGCCGCGCCATGCGTTCGGCATAGCAGTGCTTGCATCCGTCAGAGACCTTGGTACACCCAGTCAGCGGGTTCCAGGTCGATTC
>JADJGC010000024.1 GCA_016708315.1 bacterium | reverse complement strand
ATACGTTGGCCAAACGGCCGACTTGCCGAAGCGGCTCGAGCAACACAATAGTGGTCTGAGTCTTTGGACGAAACGTCGCACTAATTGGTCTGTCATCTTCTTCGAGATTTTCGCCACTCGGCGTGAAGCCCTGACACGCGAGAAATGGCTGAAGTCTGGTGTCGGTCGTGACTTCCTCAAGAACGTCAGCAGAGAAGGCTCATAATCCGCCGCGGCGGATCAGGGGTTCAAATCCCCTCCCCGCTACCAAATTAACCCTCTGGAGTGTAGTCACTTCGGAGGGCTTTTGTCTTCAAGGTGCCATGAGCTAACCTAGGTTTCAGCTTGTTGATCGAGTCTGACTATTGTTCCAAGCGTTGCTTGCACCAAACAGGACATATGAAGCCGAGTAAATCAAGGCGGCAAAGAGCAACGCTATCGAGAATCCCCAGGCGAATGCAATCATTAGGACCAATACAGAACCAAGAACGGAAGCCGTACCATTGACTGCAAATCCCCAGTCGATCAATTCACCTACACGAAGCGCACCTTTGGGGAAGGGCATCCCCATGAAGAATCCGAGCGGGAAAATCAACATAGCAGCAATGACAATTCGAATTCCCATTTCATAATGTCCTGCCCAATTGGACACGTAACCGAAAAACAGTGCGTCGAGGACAATCCAGCCAACAATGCTTAGGAATGTCGTGCGGTCGCTCATTGATCCTGCGAAACGACTGCCAATTCCGGACGCCACAAGCAACGTCAACAGCACTGCCGCGACACTGTAAAGAGATGGACCGATCATCAGCGAATATTGCTGTATCAGCACAATTTCAACTGCCATGAAGGCAATACCGATGCAGAAGAAATACAGCCACGGCACAGGAAGCAATCGCGGACCCTCGCGAAAGTAGGGAATCAGATTCACGGGAATTGCAATCAATGCCACTATGCCCAACACCATTACCAGTATTGCACCTGCCATTGGGAAGCCTGAGAACTCTGCATAAGGATTCACTTTGGCGCGTTTCTCCGAGGTGAAATTTCTCCACAGTCCCATTTGCGCGACAAACGGACGATTGTCGGTGACTGGCGAAATATCCACAGTCGCCGTATCGGCCTCGCTCTTCCAGCCATTCTTGACTATCCGGGCAATCAAGTGGTTCGCAACCGAATCATTGGCAGGCGGATAAATCAAGTGAATCTGGCCGAATCTTTCGACGGTCAATTCTCCGAATGCGCGGTTGCGAAGATCATCCGAGAGCGGCCGCTTGGAAAGCAGGATCATCGTTCGACGCATCTGCGGCAAATCGTAGACAGCAAAATGATCGAGCGGCGCCTTTACACCGCTTCGATTCAGTGCGTCAATGACCTCGGTCACCAGCCTTGGCGCATAAACCTGATGCTCCATCATCATGAAGCCGCTGTCTGAGAGCGCATTCCAGTAGTCGACAAACGCTTCAGTCGTGAAGAGATAATTCTCCGCTAGTGCGAACGAGCCTGAAGCAAGCGCCGCCCAACTATTGGAACTTAGAGAATAAATGACATCAAACTTGTTGTGATTCCGCCTGACATAAGCGCGTGCATCTTCAGTTATGACTTTAACTCGGGGATCACGAAATAAATTGCCCGAGAAGTCGGCTACACTCGTCAAAGGCTGCTGCCAAGCCTCGAGTGCTGTGGAATCGATTGCACCAGTCGAATCGGGTTCCGGTGGCTTGGGGCGCGAATAACCGCCGGTGTCTGCTACAAGCATCATCTGATTGATGTATCCATTGACTTCGACAGCGTGGACCTCGGTGGCTCCTTCTACTAGCGCTTGAAACACATCTGACCCGCCTCCTGATCCCAATGAAAGAAAGACACACGAGTCGAATTGATCAATCAGGTACGAAACATCAATACCCCATTCAGCAGAATCGGCATTAATCGCCGACCAATCGCCATCAAAGCGATAGACCGGCGTATTAGCAACGTTGTCTATATTGATGCCTCTGGCCTCAGGACCGTAGTCATAAACCTTGATCTTCGACATCGCGTCCCAATGAGTGAAAATCACCGGCGCACGTTCGGTCCGCTCTAGCCCCAGCCACTCATCGGAACTGGGGGATACGGCAATCACAATGATAGCCATAATAATAGGGGCCGTCTTCCATACTCCACGACTAACAATGATTGATGCGATTAAGACAGGAATTGATACCAGTATCGAGGCCTGAAGCGTCCCGAACTGGTTCATGGCGACAATCGCTGCGACAACTCCAACACCGGCGCCAATCAAATCTGCCATATACAGCCGTGGAATGTGCGAGTGGTTGAGCTTGAATATTAAAGACAGTGCCATCCCGCCAAAGAAGTAGGCAGACATCAAGACGAAAACTGTCAGCACCAATTTGCCCACCGTCAACCAACTCGAAAAGAGCAGGGAGAAATCAGGTGCAATCGCAAACACCAGCGCGGGCCCTGCGACTGCGCAAAGCGCCGTGAGACAAAGATAGAGTCCGATAAGGCGGCTCTGATTTAGGCGCTGGAACAACCTTAGTGCCAGTCCTCCGAGTCCCAGTCCAAGAATCGCTACCGACAAGACAAGGAAGGCAAAGGTATAGAAGAACTCGGCAGAGAGAATGCGAGTCCATGTCAACTCCAAGGGAATTAGCGTCAATGATATCAGGCCGACGATCAGGTAGTTGCTCTTCTTCATATCTCCCTCGAGGAAAGTCCGTAAGACTTATGCCATTGAAGATTACTTACGTATCAGTGACCGCGTTGTTTTCGGTTTTTGGACGTTTTTGTCGAAATTACACCAAGGCTCACAGCGTACGCCAAATCTGAAGAATCGCTCGGTTTGTTCAAGAGCAACATGACGGCAAAAAAAGAAAAGCCGGGTTCGTTGATTGGCGAACCCGGCCTCCACGCTGATCTATCGGGAAGATCAGCTCACTTCGACAAGAAATAAGACCGAACGAAGGGCTATTTACAATTAGCGCACGGGATCGATCCTCCTGAGAAGATGAAGTTTATCATGTAAACAACATCGGAAATGGTCACCATGTTGCTACAGTCAGTATCTCCAGTTAGCAGCGGCTCCGGAGCAGCTCCTCCGGAAAAGATGTAGCCGATCAAAGCGACAACATCGGAAATCGTCAGATTACCGTTTGCATCACAATCGCCGCAACGTGCACAATAGCGAATGCCGATTCCGTTATTGTAATGAGCTGTAACGACGGTGAGAGGCAAATCGTCGCTATGCAGTGCAACCTCATCCAAGACGCCCTTGTACCTCAAGTATCCAAGGATCGGACTTCCGGTATTGAGATATCCCATTGTCAGCGGGTCATCTGCTGCAAGTGTTGTCGCGGATGGCGCGGACGACTGCAACTCACCATCCAGATAGAGACTCAATACTCCAGAACTCCGCGATGCAACCACGTGATGCCAGAAATCGTCGTTGACGACGGAGTTGCTTAGGAGGTTTACTCCGCTCATGCAGCAACGCAGCTTACCAATGTCTGAAGCTCCTCCATCGTGATTGATTCCAATCCACCACTGTGGTCCCCATCGACCGACAATGACCTCATTGGAATCGATCGCCGGAGCGATATCTCGTCTCATCCAGAATTCGACTGCAAAATCCTCAATACCGATCCAGTCAAACGAACCATTGTCCGCAACCTGCAAACCGACATTCCCCGCTCCGAATCGCTGGCCGCCGTCAACATTGCCGGAAACGGCGGTAGGGCAGGCGCCGACACATTGAGCTGTCAACGGTGTGAGGAAGTTGGCATAGCTCGGCCCTGACAGCTCGTTCAAACGCCAATAGTGCAGCATTGTCGGAGTACACTCCGTGATGCCTTCTGCCACCGCGATGACATAAACTTGCGCGTCATCGCCGGCGGTATTTGCTGCACGAACTTTCACCGGGAAGTTCGCGGCCACAGTCGGCAACCACGTAATTTCACCGCTCACCGAATCGATCTCCATGCCGGAGGGCGCAATATCCAGATAGAAAAATGGCGCCGGCGAACCGTTTGAATGTACCTGATATCGATACAACGAACCAGTTCGTGCCACAAGCAGGGGTGAAGATGTGATCAGTGGCGCCACTGGCGTCACCTCTAAGACATAGGATTGAAGGTCGGTGCCGAAGACATTCACTGCCTGCACTGATATTGGATGTGTGCCCGGCTGCGGATTTGGCCAGGAGATCAGCCCGGTCGTCGCGTTGAACGTAAGCCCCGGAGGCAAACCGAAAGGAGGAGTGCCAAACACGAAGTATGTCGCTGCTGGCTGCGCTGAGGCTTCAACATCATACTCGTAAGGTTCTCCGCCGAATGCCGAAGTTACCGGAGCAGATGTAATCAACGGTGCCAGTGCTGACACGATGATGGTGTATGACTGAAAATCAACGCCCGCCGCATTTATTGCCGAGATCGACACCGGGTATGCTCCTGTGGCACCCGGGGTCCAGTTAATCACGCCGGTCAATGAGTCGATAGTCATCCCGGCCGGATACGTTGTCAGCGTGAAAATCGGTTCCGGCGAACCTGTGGCTTCCGCGTCGTAGGTGTAACTACGATTGCCAAGGGCAGCCGTGTCGGGAGTCGAGGTGAATAGCGGCGGAACCCCAAGTTGGCAGTATCCCAGCCCGCTGAGTCCGAGGCTATAATGGTTGTCAATCTCGACCTCGGAAAGTGCTGAGCTGTAGAGCGCCAATTCGTCCAGAATGGCGCCTAAACGGTACTTGCCCGGATCAGGACCGTTGAACCACCCAATGGTGAGCGGGTCCGAGGCTGCCAAAGCTCTGCCCGCAGACACCTGCGTCACTTCGAGATTACCGTCGATATACATCCGCCATTCGCCGGCAGTGTTATCACGGACAAACGCCACATGATGCCAATCTCCATCTGTCACCGAAGTGGTGCTATATAGATCTGTAGTCGCGCCAAAGTAGGCTCTCACCTTGGTCTGGTGTCCGCCGCTCTCGCACATGACTCCAACCCACCAACCACCGCCAGAACGGCCAACTACTACTTCGTTGTTTGGTTGCGCCGATCCTCCGCATCCCGTGCTCTTGTTCAGCCAAAACTCGATAGTATAACTCGAAGCAGCTGTCCAATCGAATGTGCCGTCGTCGGGTACCGTGACCAGGTCAGTCAGACGGTCAAACTCTTGTGCGCTGCCGACCAGTCCGGCAACCGGCGTTGGACAGACACTACAAGTCGCATCTGTGCTGCCATAGCTGTCTTCCAGCGGCGGCACTGAGGTGTCATTCAGTTGCCAGTAATGTATCATGCCATCGGGACACCCTTGCGAGAGCACGGCGAAAGTCGCACCATCCGAGTCTGAAGCGAATTCAGGATCAGTCGCTGTAAATGTGATTATCTCGCTGCCGGTCCAGGTCGAACCTGGTGTCGTGATTGTTGCCACGCGATTGACAATCGAGACTGTAAGTTCAGTATTGCCCGAGTATGTCCAATTCATCTCCGCATCAGTATGGTCAGTATCCGAGATGTAGTCATCGAGATTGATAGTCGCGAATGACCCACCTTCGGCAATGCTCTGGCCAGGGATATCTGTAACTATCGGTGGATCGTTGACCGCCGTAACTGTGAAAGTCGCATCATCGGAGTCAAACGCACCGAGCGGGTCAGTAGCTATAAACGTAATCGTTTCGGTTCCAGACCATTCAGCGTCCGGCGTCGTGATTGTCGCCATGCGATTGACAATTGAAACTATAAGTTCGGTATTGCCCGGTATGTCCAATTCATCTCCGCGTCAGTATGGTCAGCATCCGAGATGTAGTCATCCAATGCGATTGTCGCAAATGTTCCGCCTTCGACAATCGTTTGACCGGGAATGTCCACCACTATCGGCGCGTCGTTGACCGCCGTAACTGTGAAAGTTGCATCATCGGAGTCAAACGCACCGAGTGGGTCAGTAGCCGTGAACGTGATCGTTTCGTTACCCGACCACTCAGCGTTTGGAGCGGTGACTGTTGCAACTCGATTGACAATCGAGACTGTAAGTTCAGAATTTCCCGAGTATGTCCAATTCATCTCCCCATCAGAATGATCAGCATCCGAGACGTAATCATCGAGATTGATAGTCGCGAATGACCCACCTTCAGCTATCGTCTGCCCAGGGATATCTGTCATTACCGGCGGATCATTGACTGCCGTAACTGTGAAAGTCGCATCATCGGAGTCGAATGCACTAAGCGGGTCAGTAGCCGTGAACGTGATCGTTTCGTTACCCGACCACTCAGCGTTTGGAGCGGTGACTGTTGCCACGCGATTGACAATCGAGACTGTAAGTTCGGAATTTCCCGAGTATGTCCAATTCATCTCCGCATCAGTATGGTCAGCATCCGAGATGTAGTCATCCAATGCGATTGTCGCAAATGTTCCGCCTTCAGCAATCGTCTGACCGGGGATATCTGTAACTGTCGGTGGATCGTTGACAGCCGTAACTGTGAAAGTCGCATCATCGGAGTCGAATGCACTAAGCGGGTCAGTAGCCGTGAACGTGATCGTTTCGTTACCCGACCACTCAGCGTCCGGCGTCGTGATCGTCGCCATGCGATTGACAATTGAAACTGTAAGTTCGGTATTGCCCGAGTATGTCCAATTCATCTCCGCGTCAGAATGGTCAGCATCCGAGATGTAGTCATCCAATGCGATTGTCGCAAATGATCCGCCTTCGGCAATCGTCTGACCAGAAATGTCCGTCACTATCGGCGGATCATTGACAGCCGTAACTGCGAAAGTCGCATCATCGGAGTCAAACGCACCGAGCGGGTCAGTTGCTGTGAAAGTAATCGTTTCGCTTCCAGACCACTCAGCGTTCGGTGCCGTGATTGTCGCCACGCGATTGACAATCGAGACTGTCAGTTGTGAATTTCCCGAGTATGTCCACGTCATCTCTGCATCAGTATGGTCACCATCTGAGATGTAGTCATCGAGATTAATCGTCACAAATGTGCCACCTTCAGCTATCGTCTCGCCTGGAATGTCCGTCACTACCGGAGTCTGATTGGCGGAGCAATAGGACTGCCCGTTCCCAGAGTTGTAGTGATTCTGAATGTCGCTCAAAGTCAATGCCTGATTGTAAACAGCGAATTCATCGAGCATGCCATAGTACTGAAAACCCGTGCTGAAGTATCCTATCTGCAACGGCACAGTTCCGGCACGGTTAGTTCCAATTGCCGAAGCACTTCTGTCCAATGAGCCGTCGATGTACAATCGATACTGTCCAGCTGAATTGTCATACTGAAAGACCACGTGATGCCACATATCGTCTGCGACTGTAACGTTGCTGTACATATCAACGTTAGTGAAGAAGCAACGCAGCTTGCCTACATTACCTGTCTCGCAATTGACGCCAATCCACCAGCCTCCGCTGGCAGTTGCTGAGCGGCCAACTATTACCTGATTACAAGTGTAACCACCTACCGGTGTCGTGCAGTTGCATCCCGAAGATCGCATCCAAAACTCGATCGTGAAGCTCGTCGTCGTACTCCAATCGAAGCTGTTATCATCTGCAATATCAACTCGATCGTTGGTTCCATCAAAATCCAACCCGTTGCCAAGCTTGCCTATCACCGTTGCCGGACAGTTTGTACAGGTGGCATTATTGCTGCCAAAGAAATCGTCATAAGGCCCACCTGACACTTCGTCAAACTTCCAATATCCGGTCATCCCGGTGGGACATCCGCTCGGCTGTGCGACAGCCGGGACCACCAGGCCGAATACCAGAATAGTCAGAAGAATTGCCGATACTTTGATCCAGATCGACCAAGAAAACCATTTACCAATTGTCATTTCTTTCTCCTTACGTCAATGCAGACGCCGGGACATGACCCGGCGACCCCGAATCGGGTAGGGAAGATGATCTCTTGATCAGCTTCCTCGTCCTTGCTTTTGTCATGAACCGCCATTTATGGACACGTAGCACAGGGCGCGGGCCCACCGCTAAAAATGAATCCTATCAAATAGACAGCATCCGAAATCGTGATGAAACCGCTGCAATCAGCATCGCCAGAGGCAAGTGGCTGTGGGGCATTTCCACCCGAAAAGATGAAGTTGATTAAATACACAACATCAGAGACTGTAACAGCCCCGCTCGCGTCGGCATCACCGCAACCGTAGCAGTAGCGGCCGCCTACGCCGTGGTTGTAGTGCTCATCAATTGTCTGTTCAGTAAGCGCATTGCCGTAAAATGCCAGTTCATCAAGAATGCCGCCGTAGCGATACTTGCCCAGTGCCGGACCGTTGAAGTAACCAATCGTCAGGGAATCATTTCCGACAAGGTTCTTTCCCGCCGTAACCAGCGTCGCCTCCGCAACTCCATCAACATAGAGCGTGAATGCGCCAGCGACCGCGTCGCGAACGAATACGATGTGGTGCCACAGACCATCGTTTACGACTGTGGTGCTGAATAGCTCTGTCCCTTGCAAGTAAGCGCGTATCCTCTGCACCGGCAGCGGCGACTCGCAATTGACGCCGACCCACCATCCGGCTCCGGAACGCCCGACAATGACTTCGTTATTGGCTTGTACTGTACCGCCGCAAACAGAGGATTCGTTCATCCAGAATTCGATTGAGTAGCTGTCCGTCGCGCTCCAATCCAAACTGCCGTCGTCCAGTACACTCAGTCCGTCATCTGTCCGGTCAAATGCCTGAGCGCCTCCAATATGTCCACCAATTGGGGTAGGACAGTTGCCACAATTCGCATTGTGTCCACCCTGACAGTCTGCGAAAGTGTTGCCGGTCATCTCATCAAGCTTCCAATAGTGCGTTAACCCAGGTGTGCAGAAACAGGCAGGGTCTACCTTGACCGAAAACGCCTGCTCATCGCTGCTTTCAGTATTGCTCGCCCGCACTTGGACATCGAAGGTCCCAACATACTGGGGTGTCCAACTGATCACTCCTGAGGTTTCGTCGATTGTCATGCCTGTCGGGGCTAACAGCAACGAGTAGGTCGGTATCGGCGAGCCAACGGCATCAACGTCGTAGTTGTATACCGTGCCAACGGTTGCTGCTGTTACAGGTGTAGAGACGATTGCGGTGAGCGTCGGAGCGTCACAATAACCTTGGCCGGTAGCACTGGCTGAAAAGTGATTCTCTATTTCTAAGTCTGTGAGAGCACTGTTATAAAGCGCAAACTCGTCCAGTAGCCCGGCATATTGGTATGCAGTTGAGTAGTATCCCAGTTGCAGCGGTCCGGCACCAACACGATTGCCGCCAGCTGCCGAAACGCTATTGTCAAGTACGCCGTCAATGAACAGACGGTATTCACCAGCTGTTGCGTCAAATACAAAGACGACATGATGCCAAACATCATCATTGACAGAAGCATTGCTGTACAAATCAGCCCCGCTGGTTCCGAAGTAACAGCGCAGCTTATTCGTGTTTCCTGCCGGAACGGTCTGGCAGTTGACACCAATCCACCATCCAGCGGCGACGCGACCGGCAATTACCTGATTGCAGTCATATCCCGTTTGGGTGCAACTGCATCCGTTTGACCGCATCCAGAACTCGATCGTGAAACTTGTCGTCGCGCTCCAATCGAAGCTGCCGTCATCAGGAATGTCCACTCGAACGTTGACGCCGTCAAAATCAATAGCATTGCCGAGCTTTCCCGTGGCAGTTGCCGGGCAGTTGGTGCAGATTGCATCATTAATGCCGTAGTAATCGTCGTACGGTCCACCAATGCTTTCATCAAACCTCCAAAAGCCGGTCATCCCGGTCGGGCAACCGCTTGGTTGCGCTCCAACTGTCGTGGCTCCCAGGAGCAGAAGGGCAGTCGTCATTAAACAGAGCAAACTGAGGAAGCTTGCCCGCGTGAACACTGATTTCATTGGTACCTCCCAAATTGGCATGTATTGGCCCATCCGGGCCGAAGTTTACGTAATGTCGAATTTTGCGAACGCGCACGGATCTCACGTTGCCGATTCGCTGACATCATGTTCCGACTTTCTCTCTCTTATTGGCGCGGAAAGTAGATTGTTGAAAACAAAGATGATTAACTTGTCCTCGAATATTCGAGGCTGCCTCCGCCTTAATTCTCGATTCTAGTTACCCCAATACCATTTTCAAGTAAATGTGATCCAAAAATGCAGATACGACTCACAAACGTTCTCCAACTATTCTGAACGCACAAAAGTCTCTGCTATCTATGCAAGAGCGCGAGCGCCGTCAGATGGACTCCGCGAGGACTACGCGTGCAATCTCAGGTACTCTCTTCACAGCAGACTACTGTGCGATTGTTTTCGGCCGATTGCCGGCATGTTAAGAATTCACTTCGAATGCAGTTAGTTCGGAGTCCGAACTAAGATGAATAGGTAGACCAATGTTGATTCAAAGATAACAACAGGGATAAATTTGTCAAGGAAAATCACGTCCATGTTCAGTAAGGATGGAGGATCTTTCCGCAAAAATCAGTCGTGCTAAATGTGGTTCGCCTCCACATCCAAGCCGCAAAATTTGCGGCGGTAGCGGCAGTACGTACAGACGATTACTATTCCATACCTACTATAGCCCGACCGGTACTACTTGCATTGTTCGCACGGCGCTGGACCACCGGCAAAGATGTAACCGATCAAGAAAACTACGTCGGAAATCGTGATGAAACCGCTGCAGTCAACATCTGCAGCTTCCGATGCCAGCGGCGGATTGCCGCCGCCAAATATGAAATTGATGAGATATACCGCATCGGAAACCGTCACAGCTTCGGAGCCGTCGACATCTCCGCAGTTGTAGCAATAGGTAGCGCCCCAGCCAAGATTGTAATGCTGTTCGATAACTACGACTGGCAACTTGTCGTTGTACAGCGCCAACTCGTCAAGCACTCCACCAAAGCGGTACTTGCCCGGATCCGGACCGTTGAACCAACCGAGTGTCAGGGGATCAGAAGCCGACAGGTTATGACCGGCTCCAGCTACACTGCGATCGAGAAGGCCATCAATATAGAGACGCCAGTTCCCGGCACCATTGTCGCGCAGAAACACGACATGATGCCATTCTCCATCTGTCACCAAAGCGTTGCTGATAATATCAGTGCCTTGAATGTAACAACGCAGCTTGCCCGCATTCCCACCCGATTCGCACATCACGCCAATCCACCAGCCTGCACCAGAACGTCCGATTACGACTTCGTTGTTTGGCTGCGTAAGACCGGCACATCCCAATGATTGCTTCATCCAGAATTCAATCGAGAAATTCTGCGTCGCATTCCAATTGAAGGTACCGTCATTGCTGATAGTGGCCTCGTCATCCATGCGGTCAAACTGCTTCGCGAAGTTGACCTTTCCGGGTACTGCCTGAGGGCAATTCGAACATACCGCCGAGTTTGTTCCCACCAGGTCAACGTACACGCTTCCGCTACTTTCATCCAGCTTCCAATAATGAATCAGATTTGATGGACATGAAGGTAACTGTGTGACTTCAATGAAGAACGACTGCGTGTCCGCGCCAAACGAATTCACCGCAACTAGCGACACAGGAAACGTGCCAGCCATCGACGGCGTCCAATTTGCGAGACCGGTAATGCTCTCAATGCTCATTCCAGATGGTCCGGCGAGCAGGCCATAGTGCGGAGCAGGATTTCCTGAAGCGTTTACATCGTAGCTGTACACATCTCCGACAAATCCCTGTCCAAGCGGTGTCGTGTAGATCGTCGAGGCTGCCGGTTCACCGTCGCAGTATCCCAATCCTCCGATTCCTGCGCTATAGTGCGACGCCAAGGTGCTGGCAGGAAGCGCAGAATTGTGCAATGCCACTTCATCTATCTTTCCTTGGAAATGGGAGCCCACTTCTAGTGCGAGATATCCCAATGTAACGTCTGAGGTCGAAACGAAGCCGTGTGAAAAGGTCGCACTCGTTGTAGCGTGTTGATTGCCGTTTACATAAAGCTGGGTCAGCCCACTACTGCCGTCTCGCGTCGCAGACAAATGATACCACTGCCCCGGAACCAGAGTGATCGTAGATACTAAGTCTATTGTACTTCCATTGTCCTGCAGGTGAAAGTTCGCTTTGCCGTCAGAATTCACACCCAATGACCAAGCCGTAAACGAACCGCTGCCTGCGCGACCAATTAATCCAACGTTCGCTCCATTGACTTCCGTAGCGTTGCACCACAGTTCTATTGAGAAATCACTCGATGCCGACCAGTCGAAGCTGCTTTGCGTCGGGACAGTGACTGAAACGGCACCAGAGAACAAGAGACTGCTGCCGACAACGCCAGTTGTTGCACCCGGACAACTGCTGCACACGGCATCAGCAGTACTATATGAATCGAAATAGGGGGGACCACCGGCTTCGTCGAGTTTCCAATAGTGACTGATACCGCTTGGGCATCCGCCTTCAAGAAGAAACGGTCGCAAATGCGCAAACCACTGTGCTGCCATTTTCGGATACCCGTGAGAGTTTGGATGCAAATAGTCATACATGTCGCCGGTCATGCCTGAAGTATCAATCGTATATATCAATCCGGCGCCGTCTTCCATATCAACCATCACAAGGCGATCGTTCTGACCTGCCACTCTTGCCAGCGCCATTGCTTCGACATTATCATTGAACTGCGTTGTTGTTGCGCTGTAGGGTACTCTTTGAATTATGCGGGCAATAAACACTGTGATCGGCATGTCGTGATCTGCCTCATAGCGGTCAACCTCATTGAGAATACTGGCCACATCGTTGGGGCTCGCATCAAGACCATTGGTTCCAATATGCAGAAGTATCACATCCGCCGGGTTGGATGTTAACCAGTCGTAGATGTTTGCCGCAATCTGTGCGTCCGTCCAGCCCGAGTGCCCCTCATTGTCTGGATCAAAAGCCGGCACTGCATCCTGCCCGGCAACGAGACTGCCGACGAAATTCACGTCGAACCCTTCAGCCTGAAGCGCTAACCACAGCGGCTGGCGATAGCCTGTACGCAGACCGTCAGGCCTGGTGTCGCCAAATGTGATGTCCCAGGTAATCGAATCGCCCAAAGGCATGATGCGGACTAGTTGTCTCTTCTGTCCAACGATTCCAGAGAAGAGCAGAAAAGCAAGTGAACAAAGTGCGAGTAGAGAGGACCACCGGATCATGACAGGTTTCCCTTCTGATTGTAACCAACCATCTGAAATCATTCAAGTACTGAACGAAGTAGTCTGCCTCCCGGTAGTGACGATCACGATCGAGGACTCTTCGGATAGATCAATGTATAAACGCAGTAACCAATTGACGATTGTTCGCGGTTGCAGTTAAGTGTGGAAGATCTGGAACGAATCGCTCAACTTGGGCTCGAATAACGAGCGAATATCATCCACCTAAATATAGACAGATTATTCCAAATGTCAATCGTAAGTTGCGTTCCTTGATGAGAATCAACTGCAAGCGCACCAAGAGAGCGCCTTCCTGATGCCAGATTCCCAACAAGATTCGCGTCCATTTGCAGGGGCCGCTCTGCTACAAGGGCTTCGGCAGGATGATGCAGTTCTTCGTGCGGCTTTCCGACAGGAGTGCTCATTCTTCGCAACACCATGAGCCATTCTTGCACACCGTCCTATCCGCATGTCAGTCACTATTTTTGGCCTCAACGTCATTTTTCTAAAGTTCGCCATTTTCAAGGTCGAAAGATAGACTAGACCAGTAGATAACTTTCGTGAAGAATCCGCAATTGACAGCAATGTCACAAACGAGTGTTTATTAGTTGAAAGGAGACCGATATGAAACGAACTGTAATTGCTACCTTGATGCTGATGACCGCACTCAGTTCGGCGGCATTGGCTCAGAGCGAACAACAGGCAGAGAAGGTATCGACCGGGCACATTCTGTATGAAAACCGATACTTCACCGGTGAAGTGTATACTGGTTACTTTGCAGGTGTCGGACTGCATGTGGCTGCGACCGTCAATCATTTCGCCGACGGATTCCCGTTCCAATTACGCCTCGGCCTCGGTTATGCCTGGGTGCCGACTGGCGATGCGATGAGAGCGCGCCGGGTGTTTATTGACCAGAACACGAATGGGTCGCCTCGTGGTCACGGCAAGATGTGGGACGCTCGCGTCGACATACTTATGCCGATAAAGCTATTCTCGCTCAAGCGCAGTCGTCTCTTCTTTGGCCCTCGCAAGGCATCCTATACTGCGTACTTCGAGTACATCGGCGGCAACGAGACCTTTGACGTCATCAGCAAGCCTTGGGGCGTTGGCGGCGGTCTTGAAACCTCTTTTGCACTCAGCCCGCGAGTCGATATGATCGTCACTGCCGGAGCAGACTACTACTTCCGAAGCTTGCTCACCGGACACGATACTTACTATCGCCCCAATGGGGACGACCTCAATGCTAAAGAAGACTTTACATACAAAGACGCTGATGAAGCAGTAGCCCAACCCAACCTGAACTCACGCATCATGTTTGGTGTTGCATATCGCTTCTAAGGGATATCGGGACGAGGTAGGAAATGAAGATTCGAAGAGTTGTAACCCGTGCGATTGTCAGTCTCATGATTTCCGGTCTTCCCGGAGGTTGCGCCTCCGTGGGAGTAGAAGTATGGGAACGCGACGTTCTTTCCAAACCGGAAATGCAGCTTAATCATCAGGCCAACAATCGCACGATCGACGATCACATATACTTCAGCAAGGAAGCCGCCAGCGGAGGTCGTGGATTCGGTGGCGGTGGTTGCGGGTGCAATTGAAGAACTCAAAGTCAATAAGCAAGTCAGTTGCTGCACTTACGGCAGCATTACTCGGTACAACGGTGACCGGTGCGTCTGCGCAGAATCACCAGGAGACTTCGATTCTGATTTACTCTGAAAAGAATCGAATCCGCGCTACCGAAGGCAATTTCACTTTGAGCAAAATGCTGAGAAACGACTATACACTGAATCTACGACTCACTTACGACGGTCTTACCGGCGCTACACCGACCGGTGCTTCACCCTCGAAGTATGCGCAGACAATTACTCGTGCCTCTGGCGGCAAGACCATCAGCGTTCCAGCAGGTGAGCACCCGGTGGATAATTCATTCAAGGATACGCGCTTCGCCGCTGAAGCCGGATTGTCGCGCCCGCTGGGTCGGCTAAATACACTGTCGTTTGGCGCTCATGCCTCCAGTGAGCACGATTATACTTCGCTCGGTATCAACGGCGGCATTGCACGCGACTTCAATCGTCGCAATACCACTATTGGACTTTCATTGGCAATTGCTCGCGATGTTTCCAAACCAGTCGGCGGATACCACGAGCCATTTTCAGATATTGACGCCGAAATCGAAGATGATCGCGAGACCAGGCTTGAACGATTCTCGGGCAAGAAACGAAATGTCTATGACGTCATTGTCAGTCTGACTCAGGTAATGGACAGACAGACTTTGCTCGTGCTCAATCTTTCGCTCAATCGAGCAAACGGCTACCTCACCGATCCATACAAGATCATCAGCGTAGTCCAGGCTCCGGACGGTGAAGATCCCGGCGAACCGGCGACGAGCATTTTTGAGAATCGGCCGGACAGTCGCAGCAAAAACGCGGTCTTCGCCGAACTCCGCCGCAACCTGGGTCGAAGCACTGCCGGTCTGCAATATCGATACTTTTGGGATAGCTGGGGTGTCGCGGCTCATTCTATCGACGCAACAATGCGCTTCGACTTCAATAAGCGAGGCGCTATCCATCCGCGCGTTCGCTGGTACCACCAGTCGGAAGCCGATGTCTACCAGCCATTCCTGGTCCAAGGCGTACCGTTGCCCGCTTATGCATCTTCCGATAGCAGACTCGCCGCGTTCGATGCCTATACCTTTGGTATGACATACAGCGTTCCTGTGAAGAATGGCTCTCGTCTAAATCTGACAGCTGAATACTACGCACAACGTGGTGACAGCAGCCCGCCGGAAGCATACGGTTCGTTGCTTACCTTCGACCTGTTCCCCAAGTTGGATGTAATAATGCTCCGAGTGGGATACGAGCGGGACTATTAGGTTGAACTGGCAAGTCAGACACAGGGTCGAATCGGAGCACTGATGTTACTCGCTCTTTCCCAAATGATCCCTACGTGCGATATCAGCGAGGCTGGGTAATCAGCCTCGCTGCCTTTTTACCGCGACTGAGAACTCCCTTACGATGGATGCTGTTCGCATACCAGCCAATCAGCGAAGCATATCTACTGTCAATTCACCAGCGGAGTCATGTTTCCCTTGGATTGACCAGGTCTGAATTCGATCAGATAATCTGTTCCGACCAAGAACCGGAAATCGATACTAATGCGCACCTTGGCGCAATCAACCTCCCATTCGTCGTTCGTGCCATCATCATTTGAATCACTGCCCGAACAGTCACAAGTCTTCCAACCGGATAAGTCAAGGTTTATGGCACCCGCTACAACATCGCCAAGCTCGGTGCCCCATTCAGTCAAAAATATATCGCCCGGCACAGTTACCCCGCAATTGCACCCGAGGGCATCAGGGTCCTGATAGAAACTGAATACCATCGGCGCATCAATTGTCTGTTCATAGCGGCATAGTCGTAAAGTCGTACCAAACAACACAGCACACTTTACGTCGAAGGCCGAGCATCCCCAATACTCAATTCCGCCTACCGGATAGTTTCCTGCTTCCTCGATTAGTGAACTTGTCAGTCCTATCTCGACAAAGTCGAAGTCTGAGTTGGAAGCACCCCGGACTCCCGTACCTAACATCGTCATTAACGGACTTCCGCCGAAATCGCATTGATCAGCAAAGAGAGCCGGTTTGCGCAGCCCGACTTGCGGGAAGTTCAATTGGTTACTGCTCTCGTAATTGCCGTTATTGTCCATGTCAAAATAGACTGTTCCAGTCATGGACGGGTCTGGCACGAGGATCAAATCGCGAGGAGCCGTGATGTTGCCCGCCTGTTGCACACTCACTTGGAACGAATCTGCTTTGTAATCCTCGTGTGATGCCACTACCCACCAGTTACCCACTGGAAGACTTATCGTGTAGGCTCCGGAACTGGACGAAGTCCGCAGTAACTGTTGATTGCCGCCAATCTGTTTAGCTTCAATCTCTGCGTCGTCTGCAAAGTAAGGGGGGGTGATACCGTGATACTGCAGAATCTGATTCAAGACCATTCCGCTCAGTCCACCAGTTTGCTTCTCGAGAATGATGTTCTGATCTATCGTCTGATTCTTGACGACCATGATGCCTACTGTCACCGTCTTGTAACCACTCTTGGTCGCCTGCAGGCTTTTTTCGCCGACACCAATATTCTCGAAGTGGAAGTAACCGGTGTTACTAGTCGTTTGCTGGTGAGCAGGGTGCATTGGATTATTTTCATCCCCGAGAAGTTGCACTACTGCTCCGGAAATTCCGAGACCGCTTTGCTTGTCGCCTACGTATCCCTGCACGGCGCCGAAGTCTGTATATTCTTTCCATGCAACGAAGCTCGTTCGAAACATGCTCGAATTGAACCCGAGTACGGCGCGGAATCCTTGGGTGACGCTGTTGAACGCCAGCGCAGCTTTGACCGGTACTGCAATCCATTTGCCGAGTGCCTGCAATGCCTGACTGGAAATCGCGACTCCGCTTACCGCGTAAAACGCCTGGCGATAGTCATCAGAGTTCACTATGCGAGAAAGAAACTGTTTGACGATCCAATAGGACGCGCCTGAAGGATCATTGGCCTCAACATAGGCGTTCAAGCGCTGCAGATTCGCTAACTCGGTGTAGACAAAGGAAACGAGCTTGATATCGTTCTTCACCAAATCCGCGATTCGGTCCGAACCAGCAGGCACCACCACATTGGCGACCACCGACATAGTATGTCGACCCAATTCCCAGATTGCAGTCATGGCGCCAGCCATGTGAGCCAGATTTCTTTCGTCCATTGACAAGTTATGCCAACGGTTAGCATCGATCATGAGGAAGCCGTAACCGTAGACATTTAACCTCAGCGTGTCTCCACCAGGGACGAGTTGATGCGTAAAGTCGCGCCGCGACGGTGGAAACGGCGTTCCTTGTGACTTGATCATGTCCAGAAAATCTCCGCTCGGGAAAATAAAGAACGAATCAGTCGGAGTCGTGCAATAGGCCCACCGGCAATAGGAGTTCTGAATCCGGAATCTGTCGCCTCCCTCCGAAGTCAGCAGCAAACCACCTTTTTCCGTACTCGGAACTATCTCCGGCGGCGAATCGAGCGACTTCTGCTCGGTTCCTGGCTTGTCACAACCGATCAGCGGGAAGAGTTTATGAATCTGTGACGGGAACGATTCGACATAGGCGCGAATGACCTCACTGACAAGTGCATCAAGAAGCGGGTCGGAAACACTCAACGTCCGGGCATCTGCTTCCATCTTGCTGACCAGATAATCGTGCAAGGAGACAAACTGCTCCAGCGAATCAAGTCGGTCTAAAATTGCTTCAGCGTCGGAATGATCACAGTTGCAGACAAAAGGATGCAGGAACACCAGTGCCTTCGCAGTCGACGTGGCATCGAGATTCAGTTTCAGGTCCGTCTCAGGATCGGCGACAATCTGCATGAGAAGTACTTTGCCGTCCTGATCCGAAGCCATCGCCAGCCCGGCAATGTGTGCATTTCCAACAATGGAAAAGCTCCTGTTCGTGTCGACGGTAGCGACGTTCGAGCCGAAACTCACAGTTATCTCGTTTGCAGCGACGACTGCACCAGGAAAGACAAGAGTCCCGTTCATCTGGACTTCGCTCTTGGTCGGCGTAGTAGGATTGTCGTCTGAACAATGAACACAGAATCCCAGCAGGATCGCCATATAGACCACGGCGCGAACAAAAACTCGAATCGAACACATAGATTCCTCACCTCAAGAAAATGGAGTCTCCAGGCGCGAGTAAGAAATGAAATTCAAAGGTGTGTTTGCACTTTGATAATAAACAAAAACATCCACAATGTCAAGCCGAAGGGCGAAAGGAGATAGGCAGTATAACTATAGCTTGATGGGCAAACCGCTAGACAAGGAGGTTTCGGATATCGATTGGTCGATTATTCGCCGCGCACTAATACCAAGAGGTCATCCGGACACGAGCGGACAACCCTGAAATTGCAATCGTCGTTCGAGGGCCGGTACCAGTGCGCTCGCCAATTGTAACTGGCTAAGCCGACATTTGAGTGCACCATTCCAGAGCGAAGATTCTTGGCGGCCCGCCTGCAATTGGCAGTGCCCGAAACTCAATCAATAAATCAAGAACTCGCTCTGCCCTCTAATAGCATGGACCGCATGGCGCAGGTCCGCCGCCAAAGATGTAGTCGATCAGGTAAACAACGTCGCTTATGTTGGCTGTTGCATCGCAGTTGACGTCGCCAACGAATTGATCCGGGATCGGTTCCGGTCCGCCGCCGAATATCCAGTTGATCATATATACCACGTCAGAGACTGTAATGCGATTGTCGGCGTTTACGTCTCCCACGAATTGACAGACTTTTACCCAGCCGTTGACGGGATCATAGGTCAACGGTTCATTGTCGCCATTACGGGCACGAATGGATGTAAACTCCAGATTGCTTTCACCAAAGCCGATCGTGTAGAAGCGAATACTTGCCAGCACTCCGCTGCCTGACACCGTAAATCCGTCGCCCAAAATTGCACCATCAATATAGAGCGTTGAAGAATCAGGTGAGAACCCCACCCAGAAAAAAGTCGGCAAACTGGAGGTAGGCAGAAGATAGCCTTCCGTCACACTCAAGGAGTCAGTTCGAATCACATTTCGGTCAAAGGTAATCTCTACCGAAAAGGCCTTGAGATTTGTCGATCCGGCATCCACCGGCATGAATACATCAAAAAGTGAATCTCGGAACACAACTGTGCTATCCGGTATGAGATACATCGCCGGTGCGGCAAACAGCGTTGGCGCGATCATCATCACGAGCAACAATATCAAAGAGGTCAAAATTCTATTCTTCATCTTCCTGTTCCTTGTTAATCACACGGGTTACAGGGCGCGGGCCCGCCGGCAAATATGTAGTTGATCAAGTAAACTGCGTCCGATATCGTGATTGTGCCGTTACAATCCGCATCGCCGACCAGTTTGATCGGATGTGGTGCCGGTCCGCCGGCGAAAATGTAGCTTATCAAGTAGACCGCATCGGAGATATTGACCATTCCGCTGAAGTCCGCATCACCGAACATAAACGCCGTAGGGCAGACGATAACCAGCCCATTCAGCGAGTCATCCATCGCAATTTCTACATTGACCTCATCAAGTATGTCCGATTGCCGAAACACGACGCCCGATGCACCGTGTCCAACCGCAACAAACGTCATCCTCAACAAACTCCCCGGTCCATCGACATTCACGAGTGGTCCGAACAGCGAAGCCAGAAGTTCGTACACGTAAGTTGGCTGTGTGCCGCTGAAGACGTGTGTTGTGTCAGTCCAGAAAAAGAAAGCGCCCGATGGTCCGTTGAAGAACGGTTCCTTGGCGGCGCCGATCATTTTTATGATCGTAGTGTCAACTTCGATATCAAAGAAGTACGACTTCACGTCAATGACCGTATCAACGGCGATATACAACGAGAATGTGTCGTTCAGTCCGACAATTTTCTCCTCCGGAAAAATGAAAACGTTTCCGGTACTATCTGATGTCTGTCCATGCGCCATGCTTGCCAGTGTCAGCAACAACAACAGGAAGAGGCGCAATTTGCGGTAACTTATCATAATAGTGCATCCCAACTATCGAACCGGACCTGCAGGCGATTACCCGCAGGCCCGGTTTCGTTGTAACGGTTACTTCAACATGGTCATCTTGACAGTCTTCTGGAAGTCGGCCGTCTCGAATCTATAGAAATAGATACCCGAGGCTACCTTGCTGCCTGAATCTGTCGTGCCATTCCAAACTACTTCGTGCGTGCCCGCAGCCTGATAATCATCAACCAGCGTCCGCACTAACTGACCCATAATGTTGTAGACCCGGATCGATACCTTGGTCGCCGTCGGCAAACCATAGGAAATCGAGGTTTCCGGATTAAACGGATTGGGTGAGTTCTGACCGACGGTGTAACGCGTCGGCAGAGCAACTTCGGAAATCGGTTCCGGCTGCTCGACAATCTGAATCTGCTCAACAACCGAGTTGTTCTCGTTGTCTCTGATCTCCGCACGAGTCAGTCTCGCACGTGGAGCAGTCGCCGAGCGTGTCTGGAACTTCAGTGTAGCAACCACACCTGAACCGGTGAATGCCGAACCTTGTCCCAGCACTGCCGCCGAAATTGATACCTTGTTGTCTCCTACCAACGGTTTGTAGAAGATCGGCAAGCTCGGGCTCGCCAGGTCATTACCAATCGTCGAAGAGATATAGGTTAACTGCGTCGGATCAAAACTAATCTCACCGATCAACGACTTCGCGTCGTTCGAGCGGTTCGACAAGTACAGATCAACGTAGTAGCCGTCATTCGTCAAACGGTCCACCAGCTTCAAACCGGCAGTCTGTTCAATCGGCGCTCCAGTCAGCGTCGGGCTATTCTTCGCCGCCATCGGAGCTACGTTATTGAAATTGATCGCAAAGATCGCCAGATCTTCGAACTCGACCATGTCGTCCGGAAGCGGAATGCCCTTCGGACTGTTGTTATGCGTCGGTCCAAAGTCGGCATGATTTACATAGCCGCCTTGACCTTCGTTCAAACCATAGGTCGAAGTGAAGACTGTCAGGTCGGTGAAGTACACATTGCCGTCAAACGGGAGACCAATATCACCGAGCCAATATGAGGTCGCACGCGCTTGTGCCGGCACAGCCGCTACTGAGTAGTTGCCTGCCGCATCATAAGCAAATGCGCCGAAATAGTAGATGTCGCGGGTCGCATTGCTAAGACCCATTACATCGAGATGGTTCGCTGGCGAACTCGGAGTTGCGGCGGCTGTAAGCACCGTCGTGCCGACACCTTGATTGGCCGGATAAGCCGGCGCCGGTGTTGGGGTCGGAGCACTGCCGTAATCCGGAGAATCCGTCCACGGGACTCTCTGAATCTTAACACCAACGACATCTGCAGAACTCGAGTTGGTCCAAGTCAACTGAATCTTGTTGTGTCCAGGCTGGGCGACCAAAGCGGTCGGCGCAAGCGGGGCAGTAATGTCTTTGGTGAAGCACCAAGTATAGGTGCAGGAATCAGAGTTTGCACGTCCAAAGTCGTCGGTGACCTTGAAACGGATACAATGCGAAGCTTCCGTCAGTGCAGTAAACTCCGCACCTGTCATCGACCAAGCCGCATTGTTATAAGCTGTTCCGGCCAAACCAGTCGCAATCGGCAACCAGCCGCCCGGAGTGCAACCATCGATCTGATAATAGACCGCGCTCAGGTCGCAGTCATCACCAGCGGTCAGACTGAGGACTGGATTCGTATTATAGAATCCACCGGTTACCGGCGAATTGACGACGATGGTCGGATCAGCACAATTCGACTGGAAGTCGACTGGCGACGCCATCGGCACAACAATCGGTGCATTCGTGTTGTCGCGCAGATCCAGGTAGGTCATCGTAATGTCACCACTGACGCAGGAAGTGCCTCCGTTCATGGCAACAGTGAACAATCCGTCCGGACCACTGGTCGTACCTACCAGAACACCAAGATTGACCTTGAGTGTGCTTCGTCCCGGCGACGAATTCAACACTTGCGAGTAGGCAAGGAAGAAATTGCCGTCCAGCGCAGTAACGCTTGCCACTGTCAATTCTGCCGGGTATTCCAGCCAGATATTGGCGGCATCAAGCATCGTGACACCTTCGCCAATGTTGACATCAAAGGTGAAATTGCCTGCGCAATTGTACACGATGGTATTCGGAGTCATGTCCATACCGCAGCTGTTGGATGGATTGGCGTCAATATTTCCGCCAGTTCCGCCAACGGCGTATGTTCCGACACCGGACCAGTCGCCCCAGCAATTCTGATCGTAGAAGTTGCCTGCCTTGTTGTCGGTGGCATTGGCGGTATTGACGAATAGATTGAGCGTCGCATTTACCGACGTTCCAATATTGGGCTGGCTGGTGTAAGTCGAGCCACTACCATTATTGATACCCAGTGCATTCTGCATGAATTCATTACCAGTAAGGACCGTCAATGCCGTCTTGCCGGCTTCGGCTACGAGGTATGCTCCCTCAACAAAGTTGCTAAATGAGTTGTTGGCAAAATTAACCGATACGTTGCCCGAACCATAACCCCAGATATCGGTGGTCACATAGATACCGGCGCTATTGGGTTTGCCCATACCATCAGCAATGTTGTTCGTGAACTGCACAACGGGTATCGCCACGGCATTCGAACCCGCACAAGTAAGTGCAACGTCAACATTGGTAATCGTATTGAGATTAACTGTCGGCGCGAGGTATGGCGCGAATACAAATATACCGTAGCCATTGGTCGGGCTGTTCGAGATGTTGTTGTTCTCGATCAGGTCGGCCGTACTGCCGCCAGTACTTCCGGCATTGTCGGTATGAATGCCGCTGCCGGATGCAGTAACCGTATTGTATGTGAACGCACAACCAGTTGACCAATTTGACGCGATTGCATCATTGCAATTGGACACCGTGTTGTGGTCAAACACACCGCCGCCGCCGAAATTGAACATGCCAATCGAGTTAGATTCGCCATTGACATTGTCAACTACGTTATGATGGAAATTGAATGTTCCACCTGACGAGGCGTATATCGCACGAAGGTAGATATTCTTAACAGTGCAATACTCGACCATCAAATTATTAAACACGCCAAGCGGGTGATTCGTAATGATGCCGTTGCGGGCATCAAGATCCGCACCGCCAACGACCAAGCCGCTTGTTAGAGCTGGATTGTTACCATCAAAAGTGAATCCGTTAATCAGAACATTGTTCGCCTGGACAAGTACCAAATTGCTTGCCCCTGGAGGCAATGATCCTGAGCCTGGATTCGGTGCCGACAATGCCGGCACAACAAATGTCGAAGCCGAACCTGCACCAAGCAGAGTCATTGGTTTGGTTACAACTAAGTTGTCTACATAATTGCCAGCGGCAACATTGACAGTTCCAGTCGTCAAGACACCTGACGATACCGCCGCACCGATTGTCTGAAGCGGCGCAAGACTGCTTCCGAATCCGCCCGGTGCCGCCGAGTCGTCAACGTACGATACCGCACGGCCCTTATCGGTCGGCGTAAACTGCGCATCGACATATGCGTTGTTATTCGCAAGACTCAATGCCATCGGATCCGGATACCAGATTGGGCCGTTGGCGCCAAGTGATGGGAGCAGTGCGATTTCCGCCCCTTGATTCGGCGGCAGCGGCCAGCTGTTGTTGGTAAACGTCAGATTCGCACCTTCATTTACCCAGCCGCGAGTACCAGATACCGCATTATTGGAAATCGTTCCTGTCGTCGGCCCGCTGAAATAGCCCGGCTGACGAAGAGTGTGAATAGTATTGCCGTCGATCAGCAATCCACTTAACCCGCCTGTGCCAATCATTGCACGGCTGACGATTCCGTTCACGCTCCAGGGTGTTCCCGGATCGGGACCGTAGATCAGGTTATTCAGAATCGAAAGATTATTGGCCGCGACGTAAATCAGAGCGTGATTCGTCACCAGGTCGGTCTTCTGAATTTCCAAATCCCGTAATGTCACGCCCGCCGTAGACAGATTGAAAGCGTATCCGACTGCTGCGGATACCTGCACAATTGATAGACCTGCACCCGCGCCGTCAATCGTTACGTTTGGCTTGTTCACGTTGACCGTGCTCGCAAGCACATAGGTACCGGGCATCACATTCACAGTGCTTCCCGAAACCAAGTCTATGCCTTCTTGAATTCGACCGACCGCGCCCAATTGTGCGTAATCGTCATCTACATACAACTCAGAGAAATCACCCTGGAATCCAATGATGCCGTTTCCTGTGCTGATATCGGTATCAGTACCAAGACCAAGCCACGGCGTGAAGTCTATCTCGGAGATTCCAGCACCTCGTACTGAGACTGCGCCTCCCGGAGGCGTTGACGTACCACCATACTCAACTGGAATCTGCAGACTGTATCCCGGCTCACTGCCATTAGTATTGGCCGTAGTTAAGGTCGCCGAACCCAGCCAGTTACCTGAGAAGTTCTTGACTCCACCAGTCAGACTGCGATTTTCGATCTCAGTGTACCAGTTGCCTTCGATCTTGTTGTTGAAGAAGACTGTCCCTGTCGCGTCCTCAGTTGAAAATGCCAACCAGAGAACTCCCACAGTCCAGTTATTCGTGATGTAGTTCTCGACTATCGTGTTGTTAGGACACTGATTCCGGAAAATCATACCTGTGCGATTGAAGTCTATGATGTTGTTGTGAATGTTGTTGCCGGAGGTGAAGTTCAGGTCGATACCGTTACGGTTGCCGGTGATCTTGCAATTGCGCAATTCGGCATTCCCAGACATTCCTTGAACGGCAAAGCCGACAGACTTGACGTTTGTGTTCCAGTCCGTTACATTATTGCCGTCACGAGTGATCGTGAATCCATCGACAATTACGCCGGCGGCTGTCGCGACTCGCACTGTCGCCAGATTGGCGCCCGTCTTGAGTCCAACGATTGTTGATACGTCAATACCTGCGCCTTGGAGCGTCAACGCCTTTGTAATGTTGACATCTTCAAGATAAGTTCCAGGAGCAACTTCTATCGTATGCCCTGCAAGTGTCTGAGCATCATCAATCGCTTCCTGAATCCCCGCAAAAGTCTCACCAGTATTGATATTCTTGACTGGCCCGACGAAATTCACCAAGTCTCCGCCATTGTAAATGGAAGTTTGGAGATAATCAAGGTGAGCAATGCAGTCTCGTTGCGAGGAGCCCAGCCCGAACTGGATACTGCTGATGTTTGCGCCTGCCCCGAATAAGATCGGTCCCCAGACGCCGTCAGCCTGCCAGCCTGCAAGGGTGTTTGGGCCAGCGGGAGGAAGAGAGCCCGCAATTCCGACCCAATTTGCGTTGCTGGCTTGACGATAAAGATACCACTGTCCGTTATTGAGGTCAACGGTAGGGGTGTTCCAAGCATTCGCCACCGGTGCGCCATCAACATGAACGAGGACTAAGTCCCATTCAGACTCGCCTGATCGCAAGGCTGTATAACCGTTCTGCGATTGACCAACTCCTGTTCCCCAATGGATTGACTGAATGCCAATCTTGAACGCCAGCGTGCGCACCGTCGGATTCGGTTGCATGTACCAGCCATAAGTCGCTGTGAAGCTACCGCCGACAAGATCAGATGCTGGGGCGAAGAACGAAGTCGTGTTAATCGTGCTGATGTTCGATTTGCCGTTGTTTCCAAGGGTACCGTCCATCGACACAACACCGCCGTAGGTCGCACCAAGCGGTCCGCCAGCGAACTTGATTTGTTGCGCTATTGCGGCATCGTCTGCTGCTGTAGGTGTCTGCCCCGGCTTTCCGGCATTAGTAAAGTTGATTCCGACAAGGTCAGTACCCGCGCTGTTGCGCGTATCGTCTGATCGCCAGCCGTAATCGCCAAACGTCTTGATCTCGATCGTTGCTGCCTGCATCGAAGCTGCGAGCAAGAGCAAAAACGAGAGCATGAGACCAATAATAAGTTTACGTCTTTCGAACATTATCTCATTCCTCCAATAGATTTGAACATCCTCCGAAAGGAATTCCCCAAATGGAACGCGAATGCGCCGAGCTTATGTCGCGCATATCTGTGTCCCGCTTACTGCCTGCTATAACTCGTGAATGTTGTAATCTCGCCAGAGTGCCCGCTCCTTTGTCCAAGTCATCCGCATGCGTTCGATACGAAAGCGTGCGTGCCTTCACACCACTGACTACGACATCACCTCCTGCCAACTTGTCCAGATCGTGATCGCCAAAATTGCGAATCAAACGATTATTCCCGGAATTGTGTCGTCCGTCCCAAAAGCCTGCGCTTTGAGACTAACTTGCCCCCAAGTTTTGTTAGATAAATTAAGTCGCTTGCCCTCCGCATTTTCATGAAAGTATAGAAGAGTACTGAAAATCAAGAAGCCTGCTTGATCGGCCCTTGAACTAAATACCTGCTTTACCGTTAAATCTGATTCAAATTGCCCTTACTGTGAGACCACGAGTATGTTCAAACCTACCTATCGAATCACCAAGAGTCAACTCTGCTATTCATGCTAAAAATAGGCACGTACTTCGTACTCGACGTACGTAGTCGCAAACTCGATTGCTTCTGCCAATGCTTTGCGACAAACAACATTGATGTTATGCTCCACAATCGAAAAACGCAAATTCGCAACTTTGAACTCATTGAAGCTCTTGTTCTTGAATCTCTCCCGAGCGGCGGGAAGAGCAAACGCTCCTCCCGCCTCATCCCGGTTACCAGTAGTGCAATCTACTTAAGGAGAACCATTTTTCTGGTTTCACTAAATGCGCCGGCAGTCGCACGATAGAAGTAGACTCCCGACGGTGCACCCGAACCATCCCAGTCCACAACTACTCGGCCAACTCCGCTTCCAGAGAGCGTCTTCACCAACTGTCCAGTAATGTTGAAGATCTCGATCTTCCACTCAGAAGTTGAGGGAAGGTCAAGTTCGATCTGTGTATTCGGATTGAATGGATTCGGACGATTCTGTCCAAGCGCAAACTCGGTCGGCAGTGAAGACTTACTGACACTGAGGTTCAGCATGTTGCCCTCAAAGTCCGCCGCTTCAATTTCAATCAATTCAGCATCGCCGACAATGTGCAGCACCTGGCTTGTGCCGGCTGCAATTCGCCGGCCCATATCCGCAAGACCGGAGTAAATCAGCACACTCACTTCGCCATTCTCTTCATGCGAGAGAGTTTCCATGCCGCTCATTCCAACAAGCTGATACGAGTCGCCCACACGGAACTTAGCCCGTAGCGCGCCGATATCGGTACTTGAATTGATCGACAGTTCACCGCTCTGCCACTTAACGCTCGCCGAGTTAGCAAATGGTGCAAGCTTCGGGAACGGCAGGGCGTCGCCCATAATCACGCGCAACAAGTAAACCAAGTCGCCGACACTCAGAACAGTGCCGTCCTGATTTACATCGGATGCCGCAATCTGAGCCTCGCGACGCGTCGGGTCTGGATCGAGTGCCGCTATGCCATACAAGAAGTAGTTCGTATATAATACCGCATCTGCGATTTCGTAGGCGATGCCGTTAAGGTTCAAGTCGCCCGGCGCATCGATCGAGTCGGCGCATACCACATCGATACCGCCTTCAATGAACTCGATGCAGCGAATCGGGTAGTACTTGTCTCCGAGCAAGCAATAGTCGCCGGCACCAAGACCAAACGGTCTGGAAGCATCGGGATACAGCGCGTTATCAAGTTCATCCCAAAGCATCTGACCTTCGAATGAGTAGATGCGCTTGTCGATGTACAAAGTATCACCGGTTACTGTCGACACCGCGTTATCTCCGCAGTCGATCCAGAAGAACGTTACCGGCAAGTATTGACACTCAAAAGTGCGGTCATTTGTTACCAGGAATTTCAATACCGCTATCTCATGCTGATCGCTATCAGGCGCACCATAACAACTTGGATGGTTAGGTCCGTTGTTAGCGTCAGCGACTGCCACGATTCGCAACAATCCGCTCGGACACGGACCGCCGCAATTTCCGATTGCTCCGTAACGGTAGGTAAAGTACTCCCAACCGCAGGAGGTCAAAAGCTGTCCCGGTTTAGCATCGACAAAGCTCAATCCCGAATTGTCGTACTTGATCAGCAGATCAAATCCGCCCATTTCGAGTGCTTCCGATTCGATAAACACCGAGACGAACTCGTACTGGCCCTGAAGCGAATTGTGCGTTTTCTCAATCTGCATCACGAAGCAGGTCGCCGTATCGCAGTCAATCATCGCGACCAACTGCTGATGCTGCGCCTGTGCCGTTAGTCCGCAACTATCGGTGACTGTCAATGTGAAATCATATTGTGCCGTGACCGCAGGCGGCGTAAAGCAGAGTGTCCCGCTGCCATTGGAGTAGTTGAGAACTGCTCCCGGCAATCCCGTCACTACAACATTGCTTGCATTGCCGTTGGGGTCGGAGTAGGTGAACGGCACGCACCACGGGATCATTGGTTCATCAAGGCACGCAAAGGTCGTATCGCCTGCTGGAAGGGCAATCTCCGGCCCGACATTGAGACGTACCGTAACCACTGCAGTGTCGTAATCAATAGCGCCGCATTGGTCGGTCGCTTTCATAATGAAGGTGTAGCTTCCCGACGCCGTTGGCGCGAAACAGATTTGATTGCCGCTCAAAGTACCGACCGGCGACACCAACTCACACGTGAGAGTTCCTGCGTCGACATCGGTGCATGAGACATTCCAACAAATCGGATCGCCGGAAGTGCGGCAGTTCAAGTTCTGGTCCGCTCCGGCGTTCGCAACCGGCGGAGTGTTAAGAGTAATTGTGACAGTTGTAACGCACGTGTCAGCCAATCCACAAGCGTCAATCGCGATTACTCTGATCATATTGGGACCAGCTACCGGCGTGAAGCAGAGCTGATTGCCCTGAATCGTACCGCCAGTTACCTGATATGAAGCGATGTTATTTTCGGCATCAGTTGCCGAGAAACCATCGATGCAAATCTGATTCAGATTACAGACAAACAGCGTTTGATTGCCCGGACAGGTAACAACTGGAGCTGAGTTGCTCGTCACCGTCACTACCGAAGTATCAAGATCAGTCGCTCCACAAGCATCGGTTGCTTGCAGTACGAAAGTGAACGTGCCTGCACCTGCAGGTGTGAAGCAAATCTGCGAACCGTTGTAGGTGCCCGGTCCGGAGATCAAGTTGCAGGTCGACAAGTTTGCATTGGCATCACTGCACGAAGCCGCAATGCAAATCGGTGCCGGTGTACACTGGAACAACGTCGAGTCGCGTCCAGCATTGGCAATCGGTGCCACGTTAAGTGTGACATTGACGACCGACGTATCGAAGTCCGTCAATCCGCAAGCATCCGTGGCTTTGAGAACCAAGGTGTAGCTTCCCGAAGATGCCGGTGTGAAGCAGATCGTCGAGCCATTGTAGGTGCCCGGACCTGAGACTAACTGACAAGTTGACAAGTTACCATTCGGATCACTGCAAGCTGCAGCAATACAGATCGGAGCCGGTGTGCACTGGAACAACGTCGAGTCGTTTCCGACCGTCGCAACCGGAGCTTGATTCAGCGTGACGTTGACTACCGAGGTATCGAAGTCGGTCAAACCGCAAGCATCAGTCGCTTTCACTATAAAGGTATAGATTCCGGAAGCTGCCGGCGTGAAGCAGATGCCGCCGCCGTTAAGCGTTCCCGGACCGGAAGTCAATTCGCAATTGGTAAGATTGGCATCGGGATCACTGCAGCCAGCCGTGATGCAGATCTGCGCCGGAGCACACTGGAACAGCGTCGAATCGCGTCCCGCATTGGCTACCGGCGGAAGATTGAGTGCTACCGTCACGACTGCCGTATCAAAGTCCGTCGCTCCGCAAGCGTCGGTCGCTTTCAGAACGAAGGTGAAGACACCAGCGCCAGCCGGAGTGAAGCAGACATCAGAGCCGTTGTAGGAACCGGGACCTGAGACAAGCTGACAGGTCGACAAGTTACCGTTCGGATCAGAGCACGAAGCCGGAATACAAATCGGAGCTGCACCGCACTGGAAGAGCGTTGAGTCATTGCCCATGCTCGCTACCGGCGGCTGGTTGAGTGTTACAGTTACTACTGAAGTATCAAAGTCGGTTGCTCCGCAAGCGTCGGTCGCCTTCAGAACGAAGGTGAAGACACCAGCACCAGCCGGAGTGAAGCAGATCGCTGAGCCGTTGTAGGTACCCGGACCTGAGACTAACTGACAGGTCGAAAGGTTGCCGTTCGGGTCACTGCAGGATGCAGTCACACAGATCGGAGCCGGTGTACACTGGAATAATGTCGAATCGTTGCCGGCATTCGCAATCGGTGCTTGATTGAGTGTGACATTGACTACCGATGTGTCAAAGTCCGTCAACCCGCAAGCATCGGTCGCCTTCAACACGAAGGTGTAGCTGACCTGATGCCGCCGGTGTGAAGCAGATCGCTGAGCCGTTGTAGGTGCCCGGACCGGAAACCAACTGACAAGTCGACAGGTTACCGTTCGGATCACTGCAGGAAGCAGTCACACAAATCGGTGCCGGTGTGCACTGGAACAATGTCGAATCGTTGCCCGCATTCGCAATTGGTGCTTGGTTGAGTGTCACATTGACTACTGAAGTATCGAAGTCCGTAAGACCGCAAGCATCCGTCGCCTTCAACACGAAGGTGTATGAACCTGATGCCGCAGGAGTGAAGCAAATCGCCGAGCCATTATAAGTACCCGGACCAGAGACAAGCTGACAAGTCGACAGGTTACCGTTCGGATCACTGCAGGAAGCAGTCACACAAATCGGTGCCGGTGTGCACTGGAACAGTGTCGAATCGTTGCCCGCATTCGCAACCGGAGCTTGATTGAGTGTGACATTGACTACTGAAGTATCAAAGTCCGTCAATCCGCAAGCATCCGTCGCCTTCAACACGAAGGTGTATGAACCTGACGCTGCCGGTGTGAAGCAGATCGCTGAGCCGTTGTAAGTGCCCGGACCAGAGACCAACTGGCAGGTCGACAGGTTACCGTTCGGGTCGCTGCACGATGCAGTCACGCAAATCGGCGCCGGTGTGCATTGCGCGAGAGTCGAGTCATTACCCGCGTTTGCAATTGGTGCCTGGTTCAAAGTCACATTGACTACGGACGTATCGAAGTCCGTCAGTCCGCAAGCATCCGTCGCCTTCAACACGAAGGTGTATGAACCAGATGCCGCCGGTGTGAAGCAAATTGCTGAGCCGTTGTAAGTGCCCGGACCAGAGACAAGCTGACAGGTCGACAGATTGCCGTTCGGGTCACTGCAGGATGCAGTCACGCAAATCGGAGCGGCAGTGCATTGGAACAAAGTCGAGTCGCTTCCAGCGTTCGCAACTGGCGGGTCATTGAGTGTAACCGTGACATTTGTTACGCAAGTGTCTGCCTTGCCGCAAGCGTCCGTCGCAATAAACGTGATGCTATAGACACCAGCTGTCGGAGCATTGAAGCAAACCGTTGTTCCAGTTAAGGTGCCGAGTGAAACCGTTTTGGTCGATATGTTATTATCAACATCAGTAGCAACAAAACCATCAACGCAAACCTGTCCCGGCGAGCAAAATGCCACTGTTGTGTCCGCATGGCACTGCACGATCGGAGCAGAATTCAGTATGATATTGACAGTCGTCACGCAAGTGTCTGCCAAACCGCAGGAATCAGTCGCAATCACTTGAAGCACATTTGGACCAGCAACTGGAGTGAAACAAACCTCGTCTTCAAGAATCGAGCCGATCGAAACTGTCGTTGTCGCCAAGTTGCCGTCAGGATCATCGGCATTGAATCCGTTCAAGCAGATCGGGGCCAATGTGCAGACGAACATTGTGGTGTCCGGGATACAACTGATCGTCGGCGGTAGATTCGGACAAATCGCAACCGAATATGGCGAGGTCTGCGGATTTACTGCCGGATTCGACAAGGTGTACTGACCGTCCGAGGCCGTGATGTAGTATTCGAATGCCGAGCGACAATTCAGCAGATTGGCTGGAACAGTGTAACAGAATATGCTGTCATTTGGACCTCCCAACTGCGTCATTCCAACATCAGTGTAAGTTGGATAACCCGGACTGCCTACCAATCGATAGAACAGTCGGACCGTAAATGAAGCGGGTGGAGTATCCTCATCGGTGACTTTAACGCAAATCTGCAGGGGATCTGTCCGCACTTGGCAGGTATCGCTCAAATCAATCGTCGGAGGGGTGCGGACGATGACCGGAGGTGCCTGCTCCTGACACGAAGCTTCATCGCAACCTACGCAATTGCCGCCTACTTTGTGGCATATCTTGGTTACGTGTATTGTGCCATCCTGAATGGTATCGAGGCTCGTGTAACAGATTTTGTACCGACTGCAAATTCTGATCTTGATTTCATCATATACCGAATCAATCAAAGCGCCTGACGGTGCATGACGCCAGAATCCACCGGTGCCGTTTGCAAAAGCCTCCATTGCTTCCGTGTTGTAATAAGTGTTCGTGATTGGCCCAAGATTGAATGTGTAAACCGGTATACTCGCGCCATTCGCAAAATTGCATATCAGCGTTGAATCATCTGTATACGGCTGTGTCGCTGGACTACCGACACCGTTGGGGGGCTGTGGTGTAATATGACTGCGGTTTTCCAGTCCATCAGTGAATGCGATAACTGCCTTGCTGCCCAATTCCGCGACCGTCACATTGACACCCTGCCACACACCGTCAAAAGCCGCGGTATTGCCCGATGCAACCAAACCATTGATCTTTGTTAGTAACAGCGTAGTGTCGCTCGTGAACGTCTGCACTGTTGTTACCGAGTTCGCAAAGGAGACAATTGCCACACGATCGTAAGAATCCATGTTGCGAACAAATCGTCTCATCGCACTCTTGGCGTCGTTCAGGCGATTGCTTTCCGTCATACTGCCGGAAACGTCAACGACCAAACATATCGAAGTGATACAGGAATCTACGCTCAACTCCTGAACCGTAAAATTGCCGGGGGTAATCAAAACGCCGTTTTGATAAACACAGAAACTATCGGCGGTCAACCCACCAATCGGATTTCCGAGCGAATCAAGCGCCTCAACGTAGGTGCAAATAAGAGGAAATAACGAGCAATCCAGCTGAGTAATGTTAACTGTGTCAACTGGAAGGGAAGTCATCGCGCCAAGACTCGTCATCAGAGGCAACGGCTTAATCGATGGCCCAGGTTGATACGTCGTATCAATATAGGTTAGATCATCCGGCGGTCCGACGACAATGTACTGAGCGGCAGCCGAAGAGACCAGCATTAGCGTCAACGCTAATACCAACAATAGCCTTTGATTCATATCCCTCCCGAAAGTGCAGAAAAGGTTCGAACACTTATTCAAATGTTAGACTAAATTATCGAAAAGTAACTGATACGTTCATTTCAAACGCTACTCAAGATCCGAGCATAGACACTTCAAAGATGCGCTTCAAGATGAAAAATCCGACCCATGCCCAAACCCTGGAATAAGGCCCGTATTGACACGCAAGAAATGCGATCAATAACAAAGCCTTGCTATCTAGCAAATACGCCAGAAATTTTGTCTGTCGATGAACCTCATGCCGGTAGGACTGAATCGCCGGGAGAGGTTCGACGATTACATCCGGCCTCGATAACCAAACCTGCTTGTCCCACACTGACGTGCGAGTAAGGTCTGGTGCGAAGATTAAGGATGTAGAAACTGGTCCAAAGTTCACTTCTTTGTATATCAGTCAAATCCGATATACTATAGCAGACCAATTCGATTCAAAATCGCTGATTGATGTCAATACGTCAAGACCAAACTTCGGTATAAAATCGCGTAGATACTGCGTATCGCCAATACGCAGCATATATAATGTAGCAATCCAACCTCAAAAATCGAAATTTCGCATGGTCAAAACGACTCCCATTGTCTTACATACAGGGTGGAACCATTTCAAATGTATGAGGTTAAATAGTTAATGAATATTCATAGCTCCAGATTTTGCACCCAAACCACCCTCTTATTCGCGATTTCCACCGGTCTTCTGCTCATAGTTGGTTGTGGCCAAAGTAGCAGCAAGCCAATGAATCGAGACGCAGGCGCCAATCTTCTTGCTGTCGAAGCCATCCTCGTGAAGCCTCAACTGCTTCGCAATCAGATATTTACAACTGGAACCTTGCTCGCCAACGAAGAGGTTGAATTGCGCCCTGAGATTTCCGGTCGGATTACCGGCGTCTACTTCGATGAAGGTCGTCGCATCAAAAAAGGCGAGCTAATGTTGAAGATCAATGACCGGGAGCTGCTCGCACAGCACAAGCGCAAAGAGCTCGAAGAGACACAAGCCGCTGATCAGGAACGCAGAAATCGTCAACTCTTCGAAATCAATGTTATCAGTCAGGAAGAATACGATAAGTTCCTCAACGCACTTAAGTTCATCCAAGCTGAAAAGGAAGTCATCGAATCGCAATTGGCGAAAACGGAGATCCGTGCTCCCTTTGACGGCGTGGTTGGTCTTCGCTATGTCAGCGAGGGCGGCTATGTTTCACCCAACATGCTTGCCGCTACGATGCAAGACCTCGATCCAATGAAAGTCGAGTTCTCAGTACCGGAGAAGTATTCTCAACAAATGAAAAACGGCACAGAGATTATGGTGCGCGTAGGTGAGTCAGAGGACATTTCTAAGGGCATTGTCTATGCAGTCGAGTCCAAGATCGACCCGGGTACACGTACCATCAAGGCGCGCGCAACGATTCCCAACAACTCCGAGTTGCTGATGCCGGGTTCATTCGCGAAGGTTGAAATCACTCTACAGGAAATCGCCGATGCCATAGTCATTCCGACGAGTGCAGTTGTTCCCGAAATCAATGGCGAAAAGGTCTTTGTCTGCGAGAACGGTACGGCTCGTGCTATCCCGGTCAAGACTGGTATCCGCACCGAAAAGAGCATACAGATCACCAGCGGACTCTCGGCAGCTGATACTCTAATCGTAACCGGCCTTCTCCAAATGGCTGATGGCAAGGGCGTCAAGATCCAGTCACTAAAGTCTGACTAGGCCGGTGAATTGATGAATATCTCCTCGATCTGCATCGAACGCCCCGTCCTTTCAATAGTACTTTCAATTCTTATCGTTCTCTTCGGAGCTATTGGATTCCTTTTCCTCGGTGTCCGTGAGTATCCTTCCGTCGATCCGCCTGTTATCACGGTCCAAACCAACTATACCGGCGCCAACGCAGACGTCGTCGAATCGCAGATAACCGAGCCACTTGAAGAATCAATCAACGGTATCGCTGGAATTCGCTCGCTGACTTCGTCGAGTAGTGATGGCAGAAGTTCTATCACTGTCGAGTTCGAGTTGGGTGTCGATATGGAAGACGCCGCCAATGATGTTCGCGATCGTGTCTCGCGATCCATCCGCAGCCTTCCTCCCGATGTCGATCCGCCCGTAGTCTCAAAGTCCGATGCCGATTCTAATCCGATCCTGGCTCTCGCGGTTCGCACCGACAAACGATCGCTTCTCGAACTGTCGGCTTATGCCAATGACGTCATTAAAGAACGACTACAGACAATTCCGGGCGTCAGCGAAATCCGTATCTGGGGCGAAAAGAAATACTCAATGAAATTGCAGATTGATCCGGCTCGGCTCGCCGCTTACGGGCTGACACCGCTCGATGTCCGCAATGCACTCAATCGCGAGAATGTCGAACTTCCTTCTGGGCGAATTGAAGGCTACGCTACCGAATTGTCCATTCGTACTTTCGGGAGACTCTCCGGTGTCGAGGACTTCAATGAACTGATCGTCAAAGAAACCGAAGGTTCCGTCGTCAAGTTCAAAGACGTCGGCGAAGCAATGCTTGCGCCTGAAAACGAACGAACGAGCTTGCGCGGCAACGGCGGCGTACCAATGGTCTCGGTGGTTATCATTCCTCAGCCGGGTTCCAATCATATTGCCATTGCCGACGAGTTTTACAAGCGAGTCGAGCAAGTTCGCCGCGACGTGCCGGAAGACCTCCAGTTTGCCGTAGCGCTCGATACCACTGCCAACATTCGCAAAGCGGTCGTTGAGGTTGTCGAGACAATTCTCATTGCGTTTCTGCTCGTCTTGCTGGTCATATTCGCCTTCTTGCGACATTGGCGCACGACAATTATTCCGATGCTTGCCATTCCGATTTCATTGGTCGGAGCGTTTTTCATCATGTACATCGCCGATTTCTCAATAAATCTGCTCACCTTGTTGGGGATTGTACTTTCGACAGGAATTGTCGTAGATGACGCAATCGTTGTCCTCGAGAATATCTACAGCAAGATCGAACGCGGAGTCAAGCCGATCGAAGCCGGCCACGCTGGGTCACGGGAGATCTTTTTCGCAATCGTATCAACTACAATCACGCTCGCTGCAGTGTTTTTGCCGATCATCTTCTTGCAAGGATTGACGGGAAGGCTCTTCCGCGAATTTGGGATTGTCGTTGCCGGTTCAGTCTTGATCTCGGCCTTTGTCTCACTCACATTGACGCCAATGTTGAGCGCCCGCACTCTCCACAAAACGACTCACGAAAACAAATTCTTTACCTGGAGTGAGAATCTTTTTAACAGCCTCAGCACAAGGTACAATCGATCACTGCGCACATTTGTCAGCCGCCGCTGGTTGGCGCCTATCATCATGGTTGCTTCACTTGCAATCATCCTTGGCTTAGGTTCAATTCTGCCGTCTGAGCTGGCGCCCATGGAAGACAAGAGCCGCCTGGTCATCAACGCCACTGCTCCAGAGGGAACCTCCTACGAGGCGATGTACGACTACATTGGCAGCCTGATTCAGATTGTTGATACATTACCTGAACGAGACGTCATCCTGTCAGTTACTGCCGGTGGCGGAGGAAATTCGTCCGCCAATTCGGGTTTCGTCCGAATCAATATGGTCCCGCCAACCGAACGCGAAAGGACACAGCAACAGATTGCGGACGTGGTCAGCCGAAAGCTCCGTGATCAGACTTTCGCACGCGCCTTCGTAACACAAGAGCAAACTATCGGCAATACTCGAGGTCGAGGATTGCCCGTGCAATACATTATTCAGGCACCAAACTTTGATCGATTGCGCGAGGTCATCCCGCCATTTATGGACAAGGCACAGAATAATCAGGCATTTCAAGTAGTGGACCTTGACCTGAAATTCAATAAGCCGGAATTGACTATCGAAATCGACCGCGATCGCGCAAGGGCATTGGGTATTACAGTTCGTGATATTGCCGAAACGCTGCAGTTGTTTTTTAGCGGCCAGCGTTACGGCTTCTTCATTCTCAATGGGAAGCAATATCCAGTCATTGCCCAGGCAAACCGCGACAATCGCGACGAGCCGCTCGATCTCAGCTCAATTTACATTCGAAACAACCGCGAAGAGTTGATCCAGCTCGACAATTTGGTCAAGATGTCATATCGCAGCAGCCCGCCACAATTGTATCGTTACAATCGATATGTCTCAGCTACCTTCAGCGCATCACCGGCGACCGACCAGACTATCGGCAGCGCTATCGAGGAGATGGACAAAATTGCTTCCGAAGTTCTTGATGAATCATTCTCAACGAGTCTGGGCGGTGCCGCGAAGGATTTTGCCGAAAGCTCTAACACCCTGCTCTTCGCTTTCATACTGGCATTGGTCTTGGTCTACCTGATTCTCTCAGCGCAGTTTGAGAGTTTCCGCGATCCGCTGACCATTATGTTCACCGTTCCACTCGCCCTTGCAGGTGCGGTGCTCTCTCTTTGGCTCTTTGGGCAAACTCTTAACATCTTCAGTCAAATCGGCATTATCGCCCTCGTCGGTATTGTTACCAAGAACGGCATTTTGATTGTCGAATTTGCCAACCAAAGACAACTGCAAGGACTCTCCATCCCCGAAGCCGTTATCGATGCCGCGACTCAGCGATTCCGTCCGATTTTGATGACCAGTCTTGCAACCGTTTTTGGTGTTCTTCCGATCGCCCTCGCCCTTGGCGCCGCTGCCAAGAGCCGAGTTTCAATGGGTATTGTCATCATCGGTGGATTGCTTTTCTCTCTTGTCCTGACCCTTTACGTCATCCCGGCCCTCTACACTTATCTATCCACCAGAAAGATAGTCTCAGAGACAGCATCAATAGAAGAACCGATTGAAGTTAATCCCGTCTAGCTTCTTGATTCCCCCATTTAACTCGTTGTTATTAAATAAGTAACACCAACTGCTGATATTGACATTCGTCAAGTACTCACATGCGTGTGTTGTTTCATTAACAAATGTCGATAGAACAATAAACGTTTGAATCGCGGCAGAAATTCGATATCTTGTTTATATGATTAGGGTTAACTCAGTAGAAGAAGTCATCAATCCGCTCCTGATTCAACCAGGCAGTGTGATCTATATTTCCGGTAACGCGGCAACTCCCCAAGTGCTGATGGAGCAACTCGGACTTGACCTCTCCATCAAAGGCGTCGACACTTACGGCGTGCTCTGGCTTGGCGAGAGAATTCGCCCGCTTTTCACTGAGAAGCGGTGCGAGACACTCACTCATCGAATCATCTTCAATAGCTATATTACTCGCGAAGCTGTCAATAAGGGCTGGGCATACTATCATCCGATTCATCTCTCCGAAATTCCACGCTATGTTCGCAGTGCGATTAAGCCAAACGTCGTTCTGTTGCAGGTAAACGGTCCTGACCGTGGCGGCAATTACAGCATTGGTACGACTGTCGAAGGTGTTCTCGAAGCTATCTACACTTGCCACAAAAACGGCGGAATTGTCATCGCCGAACGCAACGCCAAGATGCCCTTTGTCCTTGGCACAACCGTGCCTGAAACCATGATTGATTACGTCATTGATGTCGACTATCCGTTGCCATCAAGTCCGATTCCTGAACCAGACAGCGTCGCTACGCGAATTGGCGAGATCATAGCCGCGCTCTATATCTGCGATGGCTCTGGATCCGAACCCGGATCCACACTCCAATATGGGATTGGCGAGGTCCCGGAAGCAGTCACTGAAGCTATTCTCAAGAAGGGCGTGAAAGATCTCGCAATCCACACCGAACTATTTGCAGATGCGATGGCCAAACTCGTTAAGAAGGGAATCGCTACCAATCGCTGGAAACAAAATCTCAATTTCTCGGTCGCTTCGATTTTCCTTTCCGAGAATCAGGAAGGTTACGATTGGCTCAGCTTTAACAGTGCTGTTCAGAGCCGCCCAAGCAACTACACAAACAGTGTCTTCAAAATCGCCGAACAGCCAAAGATGGTCTCCATCAACAGCGCCATCGGCGTCGATCTGCACGGAAATGTCTGGGCTGACTCGCTCGAAGCGCGCAAAATCTACTCCGGTGTCGGTGGACAAAGCGACTTCATTCGCGGCGCCCAGTATTCCGAGGGTGGCGTCGCAATCATCGCCCTTAAGTCACAGACTTCAGATGGCATCTCCAAAATCGTCGATCGCTGTCCCGCAGGAATCACGACCACAGCAACTCCAGTCGACAAAGTCATCCTCGTAACCGAGTACGGCTCGCTTGACCCGCGTACGCTTAGCCTTGGTGAACGCGCGGTTGGAATTGCTCATCTCGCAAAACCGAGCGAGCGAGAAAAGTTGCTCAAGATCATCAGCGACAGCCCTGCTTTTCATAAGCCCGAGTCATCGAGCAATGGCCATCCTCGCGGTTTTACTCCCTACGAAGAAGCGATCAAACGCCTCGGCTAACAATTCAGCCTTGTTACAAATTTAGGTGAGATTTTGCAGACAATGGGCGTGTTACGCCTGCACCATTTGCTTGTTCTCGCGCGCAACCAAGAATGCCGTAACCAGCCACGCCGCAACCAAAACGAGATTCACCAGCGCAAACTGAGTCACGCTGAATGCCAACCAATGAATGCCCGCATAGATAAGTATCGCCGAAAGTACATCACCTGCTCGCACAAAAAAAGAGTCGATTGCGACTTTCGCCTTGTACTTCTGCTCGCGTGTAGTCGGCAAGAATAGCATTTGGCGTGCTGTATTATTGAGGGAGTAGTCGGTGGCGTTTTCTGCGGTTTTAGCAATGCGAATCAACGACAGCAGGGGAGTGAACGCAATCAATGCATACCCGCCGAAAGCAATCACCGGCAACGCCATGATTGCCACTCTCATGCCAAGATACTTGACAATTCGCGACACGACGAACAGCTGCAACAAGAAACCGAGGAGGTTGACATAAAAGAAGAAATCGCCATAGAACTTGCCAATAAACACTTTCTCCGCCTGCTTCGCGGCTTCTACATCAGAGATTCCGCTTACCGATACCTGTGCTGCCTTACTTACAACATTGCCGAGTATGTACTCACCCGTCGTGTTGACCCAGTTCGTCAGGAGTATCATGATAGCGATCAGCAACAAGTACCGATGTCGAAACACAACTTTGAATGCGCCTTCTTTCGACATCGCCGGTTCCGCAACAGTCGGAGCCGTGCCTGAGGCATCGTGCAAAGGGCGATTTCGCTTCTTCGATTCCACGAAGTTTGTGATCAGCAGGCTCGCCAATAACAGCCCGGCGGATACCAACAACAGCTCGTAAATACCAATAACATCAATCAGGACTTCGGCGAACTTCGCGCCCAATACTGCGCCGGCTGATCCCCCAAATGCGATAATAGCAAACAGCCGTTTTCCCTCGGCTGGTGTATAAATGTCGTTTGCGAAAGACCAGAATTGAGCGATAACCGTCAAGCTGAATACTCCGACCCAAACGAAGTAAATCACACCAAGGTAACGCGTATCAGCGATTCCCAAGAAGTAGAATCCGACGAAACACGCGGTGAAGAATAGCACTACGGTATTTAGCAACTTGCGTCGGTCGAACCGAGCTACCATAAATGCATACAAATTGACCGCACCGATAAGAACAACTGCCTGCAATGCTGCCGAATACGCTTTAACTTCAGCCCCGCCTCCGGCAAGTATCAGCGGTTCGCGGACCACCTTTGCGATATAATATGCTGTAAGGATAAGGAAGATATTGAACGTCATCAGTAGCGAAAGCGCGCCCTCGCCGCCATGTACTTCGGCGAATATCCCGAGGAACTTATCGAGTATCGATTTCTTCACTGTTACGTCACTCGCAGTTGTCATTTCTTATCAAAGTCCTTCGAAGTTATGAACCCCGACCACGACGCTACTCCATATGTATAGTGCAACGCCGCAAACCAGAATGGAAGAACAAATGCCTGCCAGGTCATCTTTGCCTTGATCGCCGTCGCCAAAGCTACCGCCACAGCGCACACGAGGTAGAATACCAGCCCTCCAAAGAGAAGCCACCATCCGATTGGCAGAAAGGATCCCAAAATCAGCAGTCCGACTTGCCCGCCGACAAATACCATCGGCACAAAATGTCGCGGTGAAAATCCGCCGTGGCCGCGTCGGGACAACATGATATTCCAGAAGCCGTTATTCCAAGCCTGTTTCAGAAATCCACCAAACGTGTTCCGGCAAAGGTAAGTCGGATTGATCTCGACATTCAAATACGAACGATGACCCAGCTTGTTCATTCGATGATGCAGATCGTTGTCTTGACTGCGGGGAAGTGACTCATCGAACCCGCCCGCCGCGACAATTGCTTCCTTGCGATAGAGCGCCATCGTCACCACCGGAACCCATCCCGATTGACCGCCAATTCGGTGCGCTCCTCCACCTACTCCAAAGGGAGTCGACAGAACCGACGCATTGATTTTGCCGACTGTTGTCGTGCCCTTGGTCGTCAGCACCCCGCCGACTGCCGCGGCTCCTGTCGATTCCATCGTTGCAAGACACTGCCGAATGTGACTCGGTTGAAGTATTGCATGCCCGGAGATCCAAAGCACATACTCGTACTTTGCCGCGGCTACTCCGATATTCATACCGCAAGACACTGTTCTGCGTGGATTTTGCAGTGGCTTGATTCTGTCGTCCCGCCGCGCCCAATCAGCGATTATTGTCGCCGTCCCGTCCTCGGACATTCCGTCAACAAGCAGCAACTCTATTTTGTCTTTTGGATAGTCAAGTGCCGCAAGCGCTCGCAGGCAGTCGTCCAGATGCTCCGCTTCATTGCGAACCGCCAAGATGATCGATACGCCGGGTAATTGCTCGAGATCGGAATTCGTCATCGCTTCATGCCGCTAGCGTGTCAAGATCGCAACGTAATCCATGCCCGCGCCTTTGATCTTCGTCACCTTGCAGTCGGAGTAACCGGCTTCCTTGGCTAACTGCTCAATCTGTTCGACGCGATAGAAGTAAACGGGGCACTTCTTGATCGCATAACGCACCTTTCGCAGCGGTGTGCGATAGAACGAAATGCTCGGGAAAGAAGCTATCACTGAATGATTGCAGAAATCACGAAGTTTCTTGAGACTCGGCACCGGCTGATCTATGTAATCAAAGAAACCCATTGCCACGACTACGTCAAACTTGTCGCTCGTTTGATAGGCATCAATGTCCGATAACACGAATTCGAATTTCGTCTGCGTTTGATTCAATTTCTGTACGTGTTCGCGCGCTAACTCGAGCATCGAACTGCTGATATCCACTCCAACGACACGTGCAACTCCGGCTTCTGCGTATCCGGTGGCATAACGCCCACTGCCGATTCCTACATCAAGTACACTCTTTGCCTTAGCCGCCTTGACATGATTTATTGTCATCAGGTAGCGTTCATATATGTCACTGCGGAAATTTCGGTTCATGAAGCGCATGAACGCGCTGGTCGCTTCGAGGCTGTACAACGAGTCAAACAACTCTGCCTTGCGATCAAAGTACGCCGCCGCTCGCTTGTGATCACTTGAGTCTATATTCGACATCCCTATTCCTTCATTCCATGCTGACGCAGGACGTTTGATACTGTGTCTACCGAAAAACCGCGCAGCACTCTTTCGAGCCTTCGCAGCCCATTCCTTGTGTGATAGTAGTGCCGAAACCTGCGATAAGCCGACATAGGTTGGACTTTCACTATCTGACTGCCAAGCTCATATGGGTGGCTATATATCATTGCCGGCTGTCCAGCTTTGGCGCTCCGGCTGATCAATGCCCGCGACAAACTCACCGGATACAGCCGCAAATATCCACCTCCGCCATAAGGCACCGTTTTGCCGAGAAACCGAAATGTACCGCCCGGAAACTCCCATAGTCCGTTTGCGAGCCGGTGTATTCCGGCCGGAACATCCGACATGCCGTATACGTCGTGAATATCAGTCGGTGTAAGTGACGAGTCATAGATAAAACCAGCATCACGAATCTCATCAAGTATCCACAGTGAATCGGGTCGAATCGAAAAATCGGGTGCGCGAAAACCCAGTACTGCTGTTTCTCCGGCACTCTCCAATACATCCTTGCTTGATCTAAGATCGCTGCGAAACTGCTCGCGCGACTGATTGAAAATGCGCTTATGAAAGAAGCTGTGCGAACCAAGTTCATGACCGGCCGATGTGATTCGTTTCATCAAATGTGGCAGCCGTTTCGCAATTCTGCCCAATACAAAAAAAGTCGCCTTCAAATGAAGCCGTTCAAACCCTTCCAGTGTCTCATTGACATTGGTTTCAATCTCTCGGTCGGCAGCCGTATCATCAAAGTACCTCTCCGGAATCGGAAAGCTCTCAGCCATCCCCTCGACAAATCCCTCGACGTCAACCGTCAGGGCATGAACAACTTCGTTCGTCCTTTGCTCCTTTATAATGCGACTCCGCTCCTGCCGATCACGAGAATCTTGGTGCACAAGATAGGTTTGATTGACATTTCAATCAAGCCTAATCGCATATCGACCATTCAATCACTTGCCAACCACGATATGAATTGATGATATTACAGCCGGATTTATTGTAGTCAATTCGAGGACTCGATGCTCAAGGACAAGTACCCTTATTACATAGCCAACCAACCTGTATTCGCCAACTCTGATCTGGAAGTATCCGACAAGTATTCCGGCGCCATCGTCGCCCGCGTCGCATTGGCTGACTCTGTCGCTATCGACCAGGCAATTTCAGCCGCAGTCTTTGCCGAAGAACCTATGCGCGCTTTGCCGTCATATCAGCGGCAAGCGATACTATACCACTGTGTCAAACGATTCGAAGAGCGCGCCGAAGAACTGGCCTTGGCACTTTGCGTCGAAGCCGGCAAACCGATTCGCGACAGCCGGGGCGAGGTTACCCGATTGATCGATACCTTCCGAATTGCTGCCGAAGAATCTGTCCGCATCAGCGGCGAAGTAATGACCTTGGACATAACACCTCGAGCCAAGGACTACACCGGCATGTGGAAACGTGTTCCTATAGGTGCCTGCTCGTTCATTTCGCCATTCAATTTCCCGCTCAATCTCGTCGCCCACAAAGTAGCAGCTGCCATAGCCGCAGGGTGTCCCTTTGTTCTCAAGCCGGCAAGCATGACGCCAATCGGAGCAATCTTGATAGGGGAGATACTCGCCGAGACTGACTTGCCGCAGGGCGCATTCTCAATCCTGCCTTGTCGTCGCGGCGGTGCAGATATGTTCACAACCGACGAACGCCTCAAGCTCCTCAGTTTCACCGGTTCACCTGCCGTCGGCTGGGATCTCAAGTCGCGCGCCGGTCGCAAGAAGGTGATTCTCGAACTCGGCGGTAACGCAGCCTGTATCGTTGACTCCGATACAGACCTCGATGACGCAGTCGCGCGCGTTGTCTTCGGCGCTTTCTACCAGTCCGGCCAGAGCTGCATAAGTGTTCAGCGCATCATCGTTCATGAGCAAATCTACTCCGACTTCTCCAAGAAACTTGTCGCCGCCACGAAGCAACTCAAACTCGGCGATCCTCGTGACGAGTCAACATTCATTGGTCCCATGATCTCTGAAGGCGAAGCTGACCGTTTGGAAACCTGGATCGGTGCCGCGGTCGCCGCTGGCGGCAAAATCCTCTGTGGCGGCCACCGCAGAGGATCAATGATGGAACCGACCCTGCTATCTGATGTCCCCAAAGACCAAATCCTCTGCACCCATGAAGCTTTCGGGCCCGTCGCGATCCTATCGAAGTTCTCCGACTTTGACTCTGCCCTAAACGAAGTCAATGACAGTCGCTACGGTTTACAGGCCGGTATCTTCACCCGCGACATCTACAAAGCACACAATGCATGGAACACTCTGCAAGTTGGCGGTGTGGTTATTGGAGATGTCCCTTCCTGGCGGGTCGATAATATGCCGTATGGCGGTGTCAAGGAAAGCGGCATTGGGCGCGAAGGTGTCCGCTGGGCAATGGAAGATATGTCTGAGCTTCGCTTGATGGTGCTCCGCACTCCGCCGGCATAGTTGTTGTCGTAGTTATTGACAATTCCTGATTTCCTTCGTATGTACTCTGTCAATATATTTGCAGAAATCCGATTCAATGTGTATTAAATGACTCCATTAATCAACGTTTCACGCCCCGATCAGGTAATCTACTGTGAGTGATCAGAATTTTTCGCCCGGCGGATTTCCACTCACTCGAAATTCTGCAATCGTCGCACTCAAGCAGGGAGATCCTGAACAACGCAAAATCGCGCTTGCCCGTGTTATCGAAATCTACCGGCCAGCCGTCTATAAGTACCTGCGTCTGCACTGGCACAAGGACGCCGACGCAGCCGCAGATTTGACTCAGAGCTTCTTTCTTCTGGCTCTCGAAAAGGAATTCCTCGCGGATTTCGACCCGGCGAAGGCGCGTTTCCGTACGTTTTTGCGGCTCTGTCTTGATCGCTTCGTCGGCAAGGAACACCAGTCAGCCTCGCGCATCAAACGCGGAGGCGATGTGCAGCACCTGTCTACTGACTTTGATTTTATTGAGCGCGACCTCGTCACGCCAAGGAACGCCCAAAACCTCTCGCCGGAAGAGCTTTTTGAGCAGGAATGGATTCGCAATCTTCTCAGCACTGCGGTCACTTGTCTAAAAGAGATTTATGAAAACTCGGGCAAGTCAACCCAGTTCAAGCTGTTCGAGTGCTATGATCTCCAATCACTCGACTCAAATGACAAGACCTCGTATCAGGAACTAGCGATCCAGTACAAAATCTCCGTCGAGACCGTTACTAACTACCTTGCAGCCGCACGACGAGACTTCCGCAGAATCGTCCTTGAGCAGATTCGCGAAATGACTGCCAATGATGAAGAGTATCGCGAGGAGGTCCGCAGCATTCTTGGAGTCGATCTGTGACCCAGCTTTCCGACGACAATCTCAATCATCTCCGGCGTTTAATCGACCAACCTGATTTCGAAGGCACAAAGTACGAGTTCATTCGCAAACTCGGTTCCGGCGGTATGGCATCGGTTTTTCTTGCCCGCGATTGCCAGCTTGATCGATTGGTCGCAGTCAAAGTTGTCTCTCTGGCCGAATCGAGCACAACACTGATAACACGGCTCACTCGCGAAGCCCAAATAGTCGCTCGTCTTGAACACCCCGGTATTGTCCCGATCCACGACTTTGGAACCTTGCCCGATGGCCGGGCCTACTACGTGATGAAGTACGTTGAAGGTGTCACACTCGAAGAGTTTGTCGCTCAAAACACCAATCGCGCCGATCTGTTACGCATCTTCCAGAAAGTCTGTGATGCTATTTCCTTTGCTCATTCACGCGGCGTAATCCATCGCGATCTCAAACCAGCCAATGTCATGATCGGCGAGTTTGGTGCGGTCTTGGTCATGGACTGGGGAATCGCCGCATTGCTTCGAAATGAGCCAATCGCGCAGTCTTCGTCGAGTACAACCATGGGGACAAACTCCGAAATTACCGCACATGGCACAATCTTGGGTACGCCCGCCTACATGTCGCCTGAGCAAGCACGCGGCGACAACGTTTCAATTGACCATCGAACCGACATCTATTCTCTTGGCGCTTTGTTGTACTTTATTCTTACCGGAAAAGCACCCTTTGCCGGCAATTCTGCCGAGTCAATCCGCCTTGCCGTCATGTCGGGAAACTTCGCCGCTCCCCGCCAATCAAATCACGATGTGCCTAAGGCGCTCAACGCAATTTGTCTGAAGTCGATGTCGTTGACGCCTGAGTCCCGCTATCACGCCAGCAGCCATTTGTCGCAGGAAATCACCAACTTCCTCGACCATTTGCCAGTTTCAGCTTACAGAGAAAATCCAATTGAACAAGTCACCCGTTGGATCATCAGGAATAAGGTGATTGTGCTGATAGTCATTGGCTATATGCTGGTACGATTCCTGATTTATTTGCGCGCGAGTATCTAAAGAAAAGCCTCGTTCCATGCAATAGATAAACAACAGACTGATTTGATAGATTTTGAAAGGAGACACGCAATGTCAAAACCCGTTCTGGGGCTGCTTTTGGGGGCAGTCCTTGGTGCCATCGATGGGCTAACCGCCTTGTTCTCAGCGCCCGAAACTACACCGGCGATCGCCGGTATCGTCATCGGTTCGACAGTTAAGGGCCTGCTCGCCGGCATAATCATCGGATTTGTGGCGCGCAAATATCAATCAATGAAAATTGGGATCATTGTTGGCCTTGTCGTCGGCTTTGCACTCGCCTTCTTGGTTGCCGCCATGCCCAACGAGCAGGGCGGACACTATTGGGTTGAAATCCTCATCCCCGGCACTCTCGTCGGTTTGATTCTTGGATTCCTGACCCAGCGCTACGGAAAACTACCCAGTCAGGCGACTCGATAAGTAAGTAGATCAATCACATACAAACAGTTTAGAGGTCAATATGGCTCAACCTGTAATCCACTTTGAAATCTCCGCGTCCAATCGCGAAAAGGCCGTCGATTTTTACTCCAAGCTATTTGACTGGAAAACCAGCGCCGCTCCCGGATTCGATTATTCTCTAGTCGAGCCGGCAGGCAACAATTCCATCGGCGGCGGTATTGGCGCTACTCAAGGCGGACAGAAACCATTTGTCACATTCTATGTCGGCGTCGACGACCTGCAGGCAACCCTCGACAAAGCCGAATCACTTGGCGCCAAAACAATCCTGCCCCCGACGCCAATTCCCGGAATCGGCGCTTGTGCGCTGTTTGCCGATCCGGACGGTATTGTCATTGGCCTTTTCAAGGGCTAATCGCAGCTAATTCAATGGCTTCGCGGAGTCGGAGGATCACTCCGGCTCCGCAATAGCCAGCTTTATCCCTATCCGAATTCTGCACATTCCCGCTCAGAAATCAGTCAACTTGTCCAATTGCAGACATCTGCTCCGAACATTATCTTATCTGGTCGATAATACAATTGGAGGAACTATAGTTGATTAACGTCGCGCAAAAATTCGTTCGCTTGGCTGTGATTCTAATCGTAGCCGCTATTGTCTGCGCGACTGATATTTATCAACTTGATGCCGCCGAACGGATCAGTATCGGTAAACGCTACGAGGGCGGCGTCGAATTTACAGCACGTCCCAATATCATGATTGCTCAGTGGAAAATGACAATCGACACGATCACTACCGAACAGACCCTTTACTATCGCGGTGAGCGCCCGGGACAAAAGATCTGCGTCGAAAGCCGTATCGTAGAACGCAATTCTCGCACGATGAAAGAAAAACAGGTATCGCTCGACTCGCTCAAATTCACGCTTGATTGCGAGGGCGACATGGTTTACAAGGTCGAACAGCTCACCCTTTCCATGCGCATCTCCGAAGGCAATCTGAAGTACACTGTTCTCAAAGACTGGGATACGATTTATATCGATCCCGATACGGCGCTCCAACGCTGCAGTCACGGTCACGAATGGATTAGTCGCAAAATCACCGACTGTCCCTTTTGTGGAGCCAAGTTTACCCGCTCCGAAGATTAGAATCATTTGATCTCCCGACAATTCCCGATTGACTCAATTCCAAAAGCGCAATAGATTCACCTCAGTCGCTGTCGTCAAGAAACATTGAACGACATCCGACTCCAGCCGACAATTCAGTTGTAATACTATGAGAGGATTCTATTAATGTCCCCGATGCCAGCAGCCCGTATGGGTGATTCCACCGCTCACGGCGGAACAATCGTCTCAGGCTTCCCGATGGTCCTCATCGAAGGGATGCCGGCAGCCCGTGTCACCGATATGCACGTCTGCCCGATGTTCGACGGTCCCAAACCGCATGTCGGCGGACCGATCCTCAAAGGCTCGATGGGCGTCCTCATTGGAAACATGCCGGCCGCTCGTGTCATGGACCAGTGCACCTGTGTCGGACCACCGGATATGATCATCAAAGGCGCGACTAAAGTCTTGATCGGCGATGGCGGTGCCGGTGGTGGTGGAGGTTCTGGATCCGGTGGCGGCGGCTCAGCTGATGCCCCTGGTCAAACCGCAGAAATGACCGAGATCGGCGAGAGTCAATCTGAGACTTCCCAATCAAGCGAACAGACTGAAGATCACTTTCTTGATGTCCAATTCGCTGACTCGGCTGGAAACCCCATTACCGATTGCCAGTACTCAATGACTGATCCCAACAGCAATGAAAGCGGCGGTATTCTCGGCGGTGGTGTCGCAGGAACAGGCGTTGAGCCCGGAAACTATGAGATTGGCCTCCATTCAATAATCAGCACAGTATGGTCTCAGACCAGCGCCAAAGTTGGAGAAACAGTCACAATGACTGCAGAGACCGCCGGAATCGACGATGGAACCAAAGCCCGCCTCGAAGTCTGGATTCACGACCCCAACTATTCAACCCGCATGCTTACCTGTGTCGAAACGCAAGTCAGCGGCAACAAGATCGAAGGCGACTGGAAAATCGAGATCAGCGATTCGCTCATACAAATTGTAGACGATAAAGAAAAAATCGGCCAATACTCGTCGCCGTCTTACTACTTCATCGCTGTCGCAAAGGGCTTTTCCAAGCGCTCCGGTATGCTTACCGTAACCGACGATGTAGAGATCACACTCAAGGATAAAGACGGCAACGCCGTTCCGGATAAGAAATACAAACTATATCTGCCTACCGGCGAGGTCCGGCAGGGAAGACTTGACGGAAGTGGCTATGCCAAGGAAACGGATGTCCCAGCTGGGCGAGTGCGTGTCGCATTCGACGTGCGCGATGAATCATGGAGTTGAGGTTTAATCAGTAATAATGCCGTCTTTTTTTGATAACATCATCGGAACCTTCAGCGACTTCCTCAGTCGCATCGGAGCAATAACCGGCACTCCCAACACTTTCTATCATCGATTGCTCACTGTGCATATTCTCGAAATGGAGGATGTGCTTTTCCATCTCGACAGTGCCGTAATGATGCCCGCTACTCCGCAAGGGTCGTCGTCTTCCGACGGCACCGGCGACGATGCCACCGATGCCGGAACTCAGCAGGAACAGAACCAGGTCTCCGGTCTGGCAGCGCTGGCAATCTGCTTCAAGCAATTCGAGTTCGATCCGAACAAGCGCCTGCTGATAGCCGGTCATACCGACACTTCCGGTCAGGCGAAGATGAACTTCGAACTTTCAGCACAGCGCGCGCAAAACATCCAATTCCTGCTTGAAGGCGATCGCGAACAATGGGCGACTATCTCAGAAAAACGCCACCGTATTGAAGACTATCAGCAGATCATGAAGTTTATCAAGCTCAGCACTCGCTGGGGCTGGGATTGCGACCCCATTCAAGTTGACAATACTTGGGGTGACAACACCAAAGGCGCCACAGAGCGCTTTATCGCCGCTTATAACAACTGGGTTCTTGCTGGACTTGCCCCTGCGGGAAGTCTACAACTGCCGCCTGATGTCTTCAATCGAATCAAGAATTCCGGCACACACAAATGGCCGATCGAAATGTGGCGCGCAGTCTACGACATCTATAATGACGAAATTGCCGCTAATCTCGGAGTAACGCGCGACAATATGGGACGGTATCGAAGCCTGCTCGCGTTTGCTGACGATCTCAAGAAAATGGTCGCCTGCGGAGAGTCATTTCCGCTCGACAACGCCGGCCGCGACAATTACAAATCCCAGCTCAACCGCCGCGTCGAGATACTCTTCTTCGATCAAGCAGAGATTCCTGTTCTGAACTGCCCGGCTCAGACCAATGCAATCCACACTCCAGCGGAATGCCCGCTCTGGCACAAATGGCATTTTTCGGCAGTCTACATTGACCCTAACGATCTTAACGCCGTCGCCTATCATCTGAAGTTTGTCTACTATGACCGGATCGCCAAAGCAATCAAAGAAGTCCCTGACGGCTTACCAATAAAGGTATTCGAAAACGGCACGACCGAGATACCTGCCCGCATTTCCTACGCCAATGGAGTCTATACCCTGAAGGTTCAGGACAATCCGGCGCGTACCGACTTGCATTTCACCTTTGAAAACACCAACAAGTATATCTTCACCGAAAACGAAACGGCGACGCCGGAGATTAGAACCGAACTGCCCGACGCAATCGCAGCCATGCCGCTCACTGTTCGAACAAAGTATTACGACTTGCCGGCCAAGTGGTCGTCAGTCAACTACTGGACTCGCTACCAATCTGATCTCGATGTTGGCGATCGTTTCCGTGTCGTAATGCAGACCCATCGCGGCCTTAAGCCCTTTGGCGGCAATTTCAGTGATCCTAATACGCCGCTGACATTCTCGCTCGACGACATCGTTCTGCTCGATGCAGTCGGCGGCACTCAAGACATCAAAGATGCCGATCACAGCCTTCCGCCGGTTGCCAAGAATCTAACGGCGCAGTCGCGGGTGAAAATACTCGTCGTCGATCCCGCCAATGGATTTCTCAAGCTCTTCAAACGCGGAGCTGATGCCAAATCTGCCCGAATACCATTCGCTAAGAACCTGATCACAGAAAAACTCGAAGATACCAAGACCGCCGCCATCATTCATTTTCGCGATGGCTTCTACCCGATTCGCTCACGACGCACTGTCGAATCCGCCAATTGGGAAACCAACGGCTTCGTCGTCGGAGCCCGCGCCGCGTTGCGCAGTGACCCCGATTGTATGCGCTCATTCGATATGGGCGGAACGAATGTCAACCGCGAATTCAGCTTCAGCGGTGACTATCAGTTCTTCTATTTCCATCACTTGCATCTCGAAGACCAGCACCCGATCTCTTATACGATCAACTATATAGCAATCTCATTTATGCGCGACACCCGCGCTGTCACTCCGCAGTATGACCCAACACCGATCCCGACCGGTGCCGACGTCTTGAAATTTGTCGACGAAGGCTGCTACAATGCGATGGATCGCTGGAACATGATTCAGTTTTTCCTCGATGAAGCGACGCCAAGTGCCACCTCGGAGCGCATCAAGCCCTTTTACTTCTACGACGAACGCGAAACCTTTGTCATATCCGATGCTGATACGCCTACGGGAGTTGACTTCGATACCGAAAGCAATTCTGAAGCGCTCTTCCAACATCCCAAGGTAACAGCCGCTCGAACCGCAGCTCTCGGCGGCAAGTCTCGATTCTTGGCCTGTATTTGCCGTGATGATCCCGGTAGCCGCTATGGACGTGCCTATCAGCATCAACGCCGCTTGTGGGGTAGAACCTATTCGTTCTTCATGATGAACAAATCTGCCTACGAGGATGTCGGTTCCGTCGGCGGTGTCGGTTCAACCGTGACAGAGCTAGGTCAGACATTCGGAGTTTTTACGTTGGCACACGAAATCGGCCACGCTATCGGATTACCAGACGAATACTTCTATCAGGAATTCGTGATCGAATACGATGATACTGCCGGACACCATCGCCGAATTTTCGGCAGCTATCGCCGCGATTTCGAGTGCTACTCCATGCCCGCCAATTCAACCTCGATGATGAAGGGCAATGTCGCGCCGCGAAATCACCATCTTTGGTACATTCTCTACAAAGTCAACTTCGAGGTTGCGAGCAACAACTGGCCCACATTCCACCCCGCTGCACGCCGCTTCGTTGTCAAGCTTGTCAGAGGCGGACAAGACCTAACTTATCATCGCGGAAATCTGACCATAAACGCCTCTGGCCAGCGTCGCCATACTCTTGGCTCACATACGTTGAACAACGACTTCGCGCTTCCGCAAGCCATCGACGAGCACTTCGATATCCCCGGCGCAACCGACAAACCGCCTGGCTTAACTGGGGAGGCAAGTATCGCCTTGTCGGCGGCACTCGCGGCATTGCCCGCGTCTTTCTACATTTCGTGCCCGGCTTCACTGACGCCAGCGATGCCAAGACAAACTACATTACTGAATTTCATCACGACAATGCTGATGCTGGTGATCCCAAGGTATTCATCCACAATCCGCTGATCGGCTCGAACAAGTTGCGAATCAAAATGAACGCTACGGCAGCCGAGACGGTACGATTCCTGCTCAATATGAGCGCTGGTCAGGATGAACTCGACGTACTTGAATTCGTGCGAGTTTGGGTCAATGACCAGCTTAGTGACACATTCACGCTGGAGCGAATCTAATCCAATGAAAGTCACTTTTCACTCTGTCATGGAAGGATTTGTAAGGTGATAAATGCGTATCTCGACTATAATTGCGTCGTGCACATTGTTGACGATCTCGCTGTTTACCCCCGGATGCGGGTCAGCAGAGGTCGCACAGGCACCCAAGGCGCTTAAGGACACTGCCATGACGAATGCGAAAATATTCAATGCTTTCGACTATTCCGATCTAAGGGCGACTTCCTATCTGCCGTTTGTTCCGGCGCAGGCGGCTCTCATCGTCTGGCCGAAAGACTCCGTCGTCTCTGCCGAAGCCAGACAACCGATTGGCTTTTCCTCTGTCGACGAAAAGCTACTTGTTCGCTATTCCGACTATCTCGAACTGCGCGAACGCGGTAACGGCAGTTTAATTTGGGGACGCGAGGTTCATTTCGGAGTCGATTGTCAGGCACTTCCGAACGGCGTTCTCACTCGCAATTTTGCCGGTTACTATCAAACTGTTACTTATGATTCCAAACTTATCGAAGGCGTATTCCTACCGTTCCTTGGCGAACGCACGCACTTGAATTGGGTTATCGCTGATTCCGCCGAAACTCGATACGCTTACGCCTCGGCGTCTGTCCCGGTTCACGGCCCAACCGGTACGCCGATCGAAGCCGCTGGTGTCTATGCGCGTTATCGCCCTGAAGACGAGCGACTTCTTTGGTTCTTCGAACGCCCCGGTCAATCTCGCGGTGCTCGTTTGACTTCCGATGGCGCAACCGTCTGTCTCGGAACCTACAATTTCATCGACATCTTTCCGGCAAACGCTGATTCGAGTACCAAGTTCAATTCACTGCCAGTGACTAATCTCCACGGCGTTTCCATCAATCACGAGGACAAGATTATCGCCGTCGACGACTTCGAAGACAAAATGCGTATGCGCTGCCTTGATCTGGCCGGCAAAGAGATCTGGTCTGTTTTCCTCAAGACCCAAGGCGAACTGGCTCAGCCGCCTGTTTCGGCGCCCGGCGCACGGACCTGGATCGCCGTCGGCAACACCATCTATCACTATGTCGAAGCGAATCTGATTTGGGAGTATACGATCCCGACCGCAGGCAAGATCTTCTTGACTGCCTGTTCAGACAATTCACTCCTGGTCGTCTGCGGTTCACTTTTCACGCGGCTTTCCGAGCACGGCGAGGCCATTGTCAATCGCGTCTTCGATGGCAAATTCACTTGTCGTCCACTGGTCGATAATCAGGGACGAGTCTTCCTCGGTGGCACACAGGGAATCCTCTGCCTCCGATAATCGTATCGTTCGCAATGGAGCAATGAACTATGTCAAAGTCAAACTTCCAATTCACGATATCCTTGCCTGATGGCTGGGAGGACAATTCCATCTTCACGTTCCTCGGTCCCGATAGCCATGGTGTCCGTCACATGCTCAATCTTACAATCGACAAGAATGTCGGTGACCACACTGTTGACACCTATGCTCGCGAACGCATCCAACTCACCCAGCATTCAATCGGCAGTGCCGATACGCTCAAAGATGCTCCCCGTACATTACCGAGTGGTTTACCGGTGCACGAGTGGATCTATAAAACCGTAGTAGTCGATGGCAAAGCTCAGTTCCACCAACAGATTTACGCCGTCATCGACAAGCGCGGTTATACCTTCTCAGCAGTCTACTCAAAAATGTCCTTCAAACTACTCGCAGGTCAGGTCGAGCAAATCATCGCCTCGTTTATTCCGGCGACAACCTAAGACTGCATTAGTAGCAAAACACCAAGCGCCGCCTCGATTTCCAAGGCGGCGCTTCTTTTTGCGTTATTGCGAGAATCTTCGTCAGCGTTTATGACACTGAATGCACAAATCCATATCGGGATTGAAGGCAAGATAGAATTCCTGTCCCGATCCGTGCATCTTATGGCAGCTTAGGCAATCCAGCGTCGAATTGGTGCGTTTGTCAATTACTTCTCCACCCATCGGATGCGAACCTTTATGCACATCTTCGTGGCAGGTCCTGCAAAGCGCCATAGCATCCTTGTTGACCAAGTACCGCTCATTATCTGCACCGTGGGGCGAATGGCAGATTGAACAATCTTGATCGACATGTGTCATGAACTTCGCCTTGTCCTTAACCGGTACATCTGTGAAGTGGCACTTGGTGCACATCGTCTGCTGGCTGGAGCTCAGCAATGCAGAGACATTCGAAGCATGCGGATTATGACAATTGGTGCAGGAGTTCTCACCCTCCAAGTGTGCGTGATACTCCGCCTTCTTGTCGGCTTTCTGATCTTCATGGCAAGTCAGACAGGTGTTAGCTACCCCTCCGGCAATTGCAAACGAACCGCCCGATTGCGCTCCCGCCGCGTGACAAGCCGAGCACTCGCCGCCTTCAAACGGAGCATGTTGATTCGCCATCAACAGACCTTTGTTAGACGACGCATGCGGATCATGGCACGTCGAGCAATCGGCGCTCGATAGATTGTATCCCTTGTGCGTGGCTGTGAACTGCGCATTCTGCGGATGACAATCAAAACAAAGCTGCGGCACATCCTTGGCGAGAATACCAGCATTGGCTGATCCATGCGGATCATGGCATTTCATGCAATCCTTACCGGCAACCGGCGAATGCACGCGCGTCTGCTTCAGCCACTCGGTGACTGCCGGATGACAGCTCATACAGAGAGCGCCCTGCGATTGCACCAATTGATTTCCGAAATCGGAAGCATGTGGATCGTGACACGAAAGACACTCGCCGTTAATCACCGGCTGATGTTTCGCCGCCAATTCGTCAAGTCCCTTGAGGTCTTCATGACAGCTCAAACACAACTTATCGACTTTATCATTGAGCAGCGTCGCATGACGCGAAGCGTGCGGATTGTGGCAATCCGAACATTTCCCGCCGGCAAATGCAGTATGCTGGCTCTTCTTTGCGTGCTCATCCTTGACATCTTCATGGCAGGTGTAGCACACATCCGGCTCATTGACTTTAACGCTCTGCGCGAACAATAGGGAAGAGGCTGCGCAGAATACGGCCAATAGGAAAGGTATCTTTTTCATTACTTCTTGCCTCCGTCCTGCGGAACATCTGTGTGACAAGCGTCGCACGAACCGCTGGAGAAGGGATCATGAGTATTCTTCTGAATCAATCGTTCATCCTTTGAGCCGTGTGGATCATGACACTTCCGGCAGTCGATCTGGCTTCCCGCAAGTCCGAGATGCTTTGACTTGAAATCCGTATCGTCGCCGTCATGACAGGTCAGGCACTGCGCTGGCATCCCTTCGGTCAACAGGCTGACGAATCCGCTCGAATGCGAGCTGTGGCAGCCGCTGCATTCATCCTTTGCCGGCGCGTGTGCCACTCCCTTTGTGACCAACTCGTTGATATCTTTGTGACAGCCCAGGCAAAGCCTTGGTTCCTTGTCGAGCAGCAGATTCTTAATCTTGCCGGAATGCGGTTTATGACAGCTCGAGCATTCGCCCGCGACCACCGGATGATGCTTACTCACTGCATTCGCTGCGATGACATCCGAGTGACACTCGCCGCACAATTCGGCCGGAGCCGCGGTCAATAGTCCCTTGAACTTCGTCGCGTGTGGCGCATGGCACGAACTGCATGTGCCCTCTTCGAACGGCGGATGAATCACCGTGTTGGTGCTGTCGGAAATGACCGCTTGATGGCAAGTCCCGCACAACTGATCCTGCGTCGCCGATAACAACGGCGCAATCGCAGATCCGTGCGGATTGTGACACTTCGTGCAGTCGCCCGTTCTAATCGGCATGTGCACACTGGCTAATCCCAGCCACTCATTGACGTCGCTGTGACAACTTGTGCACAACTCTGATTGATTTGTCTTGACCAGCTTCGGATACAGCGACCCATGCGGCGAATGACAATCAGTGCAAAGTCCATCAGTAAACGGAGCATGCGGGCTCGCCGCTGTTGCCAGCGCTTTCAAATCGCTGTGACAGTCGAGACATAGCGTATTCGTCTCTTTCGTCAACAGATGCGATTTGGTTTTTCCATGTGCCGTATGGCATGTTGAGCAATCTTCCATCACCGGCTTATGTGAGGATACTCCCCGCACCTGCGCTTGCACATCGTCGTGACACTCCATGCACAACGTCGATTCCTTGGCTGTCAGCAGCATCTTCTGCGACGATCCATGTGGATTGTGACAAGTCATGCACTCGCCCTCGGCAACCGGAGGATGACTCCCCGGCGGTGCTACTTCGCTTTTATCATGACACGTCACACACAGGGCATTGCCGTCATCAGTAGTGGCAAACGGTTTGGAGTCTGTCGGCGCGTTGTGACACGTCGAACACTCTCCACCCTCAACCGGCGCGTGTATCGAGCTGGCAAACAACTTCGGTGAATCCGATGAATGCGGCGAATGGCAAAGCCCGCAGTCCTTGTCGGCAACCGGATACTCTCCGTGTGCCGCCGCAAAAGTCGGCGTTTTCGGGTCGTGACAATCCGCGCAAAGAGTCGACTGGTCTTTCTTAAGTAGCGCTTTGTGATCGCTTCCATGAACTTCATGACAAACAAAGCAATCCTGATTCATCGGAGCATGAACTATTTTCTTTTCGTATTCGCTGCGGTTGTGACAGGTGAAGCACAGCTCCTTGGCGTTGCTAACCAGCAATCCCTTGTGGTCGGCGGCATGCGAACTATGACAAACCGAACAGTCTCCGGTCTTCGCCGGAGCATGAATAACCGCCTTTTCCATTCCCAATTCAGTTTTGTTGTGACACTGATAGCATAGCGCGGCGCCCGTCTCCTTGAGACGCAACATTCCCACCAGTCCGTGCGGTTTGTGGCACGATAGACAATCCTTGTCATCGAACGGCTTGTGTTTCAGTTTCCCCTTGAAATCGCCGGTCGAATGGCATTCGAGACAATTGCCTTCCGAAGAGAATCGCTTCCCGCGTTTTACCTGCGCATTGACATCTGTCAACGCCGAAGACCCGGCCAACACCAACAAGAGAATCGCAGCCGTGTATCTGAAAACAGCCAGATGCCGCTCTATGAAATTTACTTCCTTCACTACCTTTCTCTCATTCTGCCCGCAACCCATATGTTTAATTCTCGGCGCCGAGATACTTCTCGATTGCCTCGTCAAACATCACAATTTCCGAACTCGCCTTAAGTTGTGCCAGCGTCTCATCGAGCAAGGTCGAAAACTTGCGCTGGAACATCACTTCGCGGATGTTTATATCGACTTCCTCAAGAGTCTTCAACCTGCCTTGTTTGCGATCCAACACCTTGAAAATGACCCAGCCCTCCGAAGTCGGATATGCATTTGAGCTTTGCCCGGGAGTCAGTTTCGCCAAGTCGGCTTGTATCGACTTCGGGAAAGCATCCATCGACGCGTCGATGCTTTGCTCGGCCATCTCTTTTGCTCCCTTGCGGAACTTGTCGGCAACATAGTCAAAATCGGCCCCATCCTTGAGCAGCGCTACCGAACTGTCGGCGCGCTCCTGCCCGTCAATGAGAACCTGCCGCAAGGTCAATTGATCAGGCTCGCGAAACTTATCCTGATTCTCATCATAGTATTGCTGGAATTCATCGTGATTGAATTTGATACGCGAAGCTACGGTCTCTTTCAAATAGACCTCTATCAGCACGCTATCCCTTGTCGATTCCAATCTTCTGTTAATCGAAGACAAGGTGTCCAGTTTGGACTCGAGACCGGCACGATACAAAAGTTGATCTTCTACCAGCTTATTCAGCGACTTGTAAAGAAGCGTGTCGATTGCCGTTGTCGCCTGCGACATCGCCGAGTGCGCTGTCTCTTGGCGAAGCTCTAACTCAGACACCACTGGTGTGCCCGAAAACTTGGCCACTGGACGATCACTGCCGCGCTGAAAGGTCGAATCCAATACCGAAGCTGTGCTGCGCGCAATCTCTGTCATGGCTGTACTATCTACTTCCAATCCATACTTACCGCCCAGATTCTGGACGAGCTTATTCCATTCATCGAGTTTCTTCGTATCGCGAAGCATTGCTTCGATGTACCCGCGCATTCCGGCCAGTTCGGCTGTGTCTGCCGGTGCGGTTTCCTCCACTCGCATTATGCAATAGACCGCGCGATAGGGGAAAGGTCCGATTAACTCGCCGGAGCCGGCATCATTCAAATGTCTCCGCAGTTCCTCCTCGACAGTGATCCAATATTTCATCGATTGAAAACCGCCCACGTACTTGAACATGTCTACCGAGTACAGCTTCGCCAGACTGTCCATTGGCGTGCCCTGGCGAATCTGTTGCGCCAATGAATCAGCCTGCGCCTTGCCCTCAACTGACAGCGTGCGTACCCGCACCTTGTGGTAGTTCTCCGCAAAATATTTCATCACGCTCTTGTCGCTCACTGTCGTGTCCGGGATGAAGTTGTTCCGGATATAGACATTGCGCACCCAATTCTGTTTGCGCTCGTAAAGAAGGCGCGTAACATACTCGTCATCGTCAATACCGAGCGCTTCAGCTTCCTGAACAATCAGTCTGTCATTGACCAGCTTGTTCAACAGCTTGTGATAATCAAATGCGCCTTTGTCGGCCGTTGACATCGCCGAGTGCATCTTGGCAAAAACGGCGTCTATATCCGATGTGAATATCGAATCGCCATTCACGATCGACAATACCGCCCGTTCGGATTTCACTTGAGCCTGTGCGTTCACAGCCAATACCGAAAACACCGCTATTGCCGTCAGCAGTCGCAGCAATACCGTGCTGCCAGTCCGGCATCTATCTCTTTGCATTCTGATCTCCATCCGTATCTGTTTGTAACGCGGCCGGTGTTTTTGCAAACCAGCCTGCGATAAGTTCATCCCAGCTATCTCTCAACGCTTGACGCGCAACCTCGCCAATTGCCGATACCCGGCCTGCGCCGAATATTGTCTCGCGTGCCGAGCCATCGCGCTCTATTGAAAGAGAGGACATGACCTCTCCGCTGTTCGGATTTATGCTTCGTATCGTAAACTCAATTTCGGGCACAGCTTCAATCGAAACGCCGCGATTCGGTAGAAATCGGGTCACTGTGCCGGTAACAACAATTGCCACGCCATATTCGTCTCTTAAAATCGCCAATGCACTGTCGCTGGTGCCGCCCTGAAAATCTGCGGCAAGTCTTGCCCGTATCCGTGACAACTCGCCCGGCTCTACAACGTCATATCCGCGCCGCCATGCTTCTTCGATCATTGCATTTGTAACAACTGCGTCAGCATTCGGTACGTCCGTGCTGTTATCAAAACGCACGATAGCGATTCTGCCTTCCTGCATCAATTTCAGGTCATTCTTGGTCGGCTTGTGTTTCGGCTTGCGACCTTGTTCCGAAAGCTCCGGCATCTTCGCGATGAGTGTCTTCACTACCTTGGCCGTAAGCTCCTGTATGTTTGTCAGCCGTCCCACTCCAAACAATCCTGCCTGATCCTCGCCGGTTGTGGAGATACAACCCGCCCAGATTACTCTGTGAGTCGAGCAATCGTAGGCGCGAAAACTTACTGAGACCTCCGGATTTACCTGTTCCAGATATATGTCCAATGACCCGGTCATCAAAATCTCAGCCCCTGCTTGCTCCGCAATCTGGTCTGAACCGGCGCTGTCAATTTCGCCCACCAAGCGCAGTCGTGTAGCGCGCATTCCTGCTCGCAAGCTGTCATTGTCCACCAGATCATAACCCATCTCAGAGAGGTTCTCGCGAAGTAAATTCGTCACCAAATCGTGCGCCTTGAGGCTATTGGAGTAATTGGCTAACGGGACAATCGCGATCTTTGGCAGATCATCATTTGCCTCCGCGTTTGTCATCGATAGAGGACCAAAAAGGCAAAACATCATTAGTATTGCCAGAAGGCTCCGCGACGATTTTGCTTGGGAGGTCATATCGATTAATCTACCAGGGTCTTGATAACTTTGCGGACACACTTGCGGGCAACTTCGCTCTGCGATTTCTCGCTCGTTCCAAAGAGTGAAGAGAAAAACCCCTTACTACCTTCGGTATGGGTCGCCGACCAGACAGTCTGAGCGCTTTCGGTCTCAACCATGCGAACATCCAAAGTCACAACTGTTTCGCCGTTACCTGCGCTCCGCAATCCCGATGACTCATTCACTGCTCCGAGAATCAGACCCTGGACCCCAAGCGCCTTTCCCAATTGCTTAGCTTGATCCTCCGAAATCATGTCTGAACGTGTCAAACTCATCTTCGAAAGGGCAAGCGACACTTCTCCCGGCTCAACCACATCAAAAGCGTCGGCTGCGAGCAATTCGGTGATAAATAGGTGCGTAACTCGTGCACTCGCGCCTTGATCGTTCGACAAATTCTCAAATGGAATGACTGCCACCTTCTCGACGAAATTGAAATTATAGTCGCGGTGGACGAACACTGTCGAGCCCATTCCGGAGCAACCGGCGAGAACCATTAGAGCGGCGAGTTGGCGTCGCCAATCCGGTCTGTTCAATCCAGTCTTCCCAATCCCATTCGGACCTCTACAATCCTGTTCTCAAACCGACTCGAACCGAACGGCCGGAGTTCCGCTGCTTGTCGGCAAGTCGTTCTCGCTGTAGCCGCCAGATAGGAAAGTGCGGCGCGACAACGAATATTCCACTTGCGCGCTATACCGTTCACTTCGCGAACTTGTACCGTTTTGATATTCAGTGATGGAGACTGTCCCGCTCGTGCTGATCTTGGCTGAAAGAGCCCAGGAGATGGAATAGTCGTGACTGATTAAGCGCGTCTGGCCATCATTGGTCAGATTCAAACTGCCCCGGATCTGAATATTATCAGTCACCGCATAGCCAAAGGTAAAGTTGTATTGATTCTTGCTGCGCTTAAAGCTGCTCAAATCGCGGAATTCTCTGATGAGGATAACTCGTGGTCGCATCGATCTTCGCCGGTAACCCTTCCGTGCAGGTTGAACCCGATAGCTCCATGAATCAAATCCTGTATTCCCGGTCATCGACGTGTTCCTTCCGCCTGACACTTCTTGCACCACTTCCAGTCGCGGCAACAGGTTTCCCCGGGACCGCATCGTTCCATAATTGATCTCCTGGGATTTTACCGACGCAATATAGTTGTCACGATGGATCAAGGATACGGAAAACTCAAAGTTTCCAGAGGGTTTGTACTGAATATTATAGTTTCCCGAGAAAATCTTGTCGATATCGACTTTTGATAACTTCATAGTACCTACAATCCAATTTGGATTCGTCCATTATGGGAAGTCAGTTGATTGATTCCGAGTTTACAAGGAATAGTACGTCTCATCCCGTGCCTGCTCGACGATCCGCCGGCGTCTCGGCGTAGCGAGACTACTAGGCGTTCGCAATCCAATGCCGTGTTATATTGTTGGTCAGATTGGCCGTGTGAACTGTCTGATTTCTGCTCGTCGTTCCCGCAGCTGATACTCGCATCATCGCTGCAAATTCGGTGACATAGACCGTATCATTCTCGTTTAGTCCCTTGTTGAGCACCTTGACATAACGGGCTTTTGTCTGCTGAAAACTGATCTCATAGCGGCTGAACCCCGGACTATATGTCGAAGTTGCGCCTGCAATTGGTTCCCAGATTGTGTTATCGTCAGACCGATAAACGTCCCAGCGAACATTATTGCCCGAAGGCCTGTCTGTATAGACATATAGGATATCAACCTCGCGAAGATACCCAAGGTCGCTTCCGATATTCTGATTCACATTATTGTCGCCGATATCGATCAACGGATCTGCCGGCGATGCAAGGTTGCCGTCAATCAGAGTGTTCACTGTATCCAGTGATCCGACCTCAGGTGTGGCGTCATTGCTGTAAAGGCCGAAATACGACGGTATCGGGCGCGGAAACGGATCAAATGCCAAACTCCTGTCGCTGTCATTTCTGTATGTCAGGCCGTAACTGACTGTCGATCGAATCTTGCCGTCATAAAACAGACGCGTGTGATCAAATCGTATGTCGTGTGCATTGTTGCTCTGTTCAACCTGCTGGGCGCGATCAAGCGTGGTGCGGTATGAGTAGTTGTAGTTTACCGAGGTTGACTTGTTGGAATACCCGACACCGACTCCGAGAGAGCGGTCGCGAGTGTCGCGGTCCGCAAGATTAGCTTTGTTGTAAAGGAGGTCTTGTTGTGCTCGGGCTCTGATCCAGGGATATCCGACCATTTGTGATGTAACCGAAAATCCGGCGCTCTCACTGATTAGGTGCGAGGATTGATCGTTACTTCGGGAATCGCGGCGAATGCCCTGCAAGGATGCGCTCAGTCCGCGCCCATTCCAATGCAGCTCACCGGAGGGCTGCAATTCGCTGCGCCATGAATTTGCGCCTGCTGTCTCGTTACCGCCGAAATTAAAATATCGCAACGAAGCCGTCGATGATAGTTCGCGCAGAATCCGCTTCTGCCAACTCACTACATATTCTTGGTCAACATTTTCTTGAGATGCGCTGTCCTGTTCTGCAAGACTGTAGCCGAGACGCATTTCTGCCGTAACGTTGTTGGAAATCCTTGCAATGAGCGGAGTCGATGCAAGAGTCATCAAGATGATTGAGGCGGTCAACCATGCGACCATTCCACTCATTTTGATGCCTTTCTTTCTCATCTCCGCATCCTGCTTTCTCAAAAAACGCCCGACCATGAGGGCCGGGCGTTTTGGTTTTGCCCTATTGGGCTCAAAGGTCACTGAATATGACCGTCATTCTAATTACGGGCGCGGGGCGTCGCCTGCGTCCTTCACATGACACTTGTTGCACAGCGAGCGCTGATTGACACCGTACGGATTCGGGATCTTGTACGAACCGGAAACCAAACCGTCGTTTTCAACAAACTGCTGTGTGAAGTCCCAACGACCGGCATTTTGAGCTGAAGTCGCATGGGCTCTGTGGCAGGAGATACAGCTAACTTGGCTAGCAGCCGTCGGGCCGTTAGTTGAAGTCACGGTAGCAGACGGATCTTCGAACGGAACAGCAGCCAAATAGGCTGTCGCTTGGGTTCCACCGTTCGGGTTGTCAGTGCCCATGTACGCATTGTACGCGTTGGCGATTGATGCGCCAAGGGTCACGCCGGATTTGTGGATCAGCTTGGTGTTGTTGTTATGGAAATCACCATGACAGTTCCAGCACCAGGCACCCATGCCGCTCTTATAAGCGGTGTGGTTGGCGTTCGTTTCGCCAGCGCCAACAGCATGAACATCAATACCTTCGGCAATCGGAGCCGGATTCAGGAACAACGCAGCGCCGTCCTGGACCATTCCTACGCCGTAGAGCAGTCTGAAGTTCTGATTGCCATGCGGGTCGTGGCAGGACGAACATTCAAGTCTGTTGGCCGGGAAAGCACCACCAGGAGAGGTGATAAGCGTTCCGTCCGGGCCGACGCCTTTCGACGGGGCATTGACCGTATGACCGGCTGCTCTGCCGGGAATGAAATTGGCAGGAAGATTGCCGTTACGACCGTCGTTAATATTGTCTTCCATAAGGAATACAAAGTTACCAGCGCCAGCAAGTGCCGGCGGAACCAACGGGTCGTTACCCCACACCGCGCCAAGGCCGGTGGCATGGCAGGAGAGGCACATATCCGTTGCTGATGCTTTTTCAGCAGGTACGGATTGCCGTTTGGATGGGCTGGATCAACCAACGCACCGTCAACGCTATTGTGCATCGTGTGGCAACCGCCGCAATAGGCTACGCCGCCATCATGAAATGCGAATGCTGCGCCGGAAAACAGCGTCAAAAACGCGAACGACACAACAAGTAACATAAGCTTACGCATGTAAAACCTCCGAATAAAAACTCAAAAACTAAACGAGCGTGAATACATCAAAGAATTTTGGATTTCCAGACTCACCTCCTCTTTAGTTGCTTCAAGCAGCAAAGGCTGAACTTGTGATGATGTTGGCAAACTCACGGAAGATTTCACTTTTTCCGCGATGAATTGCGGCAACCCACACACCTGGACTCGGCTCAAATAGCCTTGGCTGATGTAGATCTTGCCAAGTTTATCCGTCGCCAAGTACTGTGGATGGTAAAACCACCCCAGACTGTATCCCATCCCGCCGAATTCGCCGAGGAAGCTGCCTTCCGTCGTGAAGCAAACTACGTTGAAACGATGCTTATCGAGAATCACAACGATTGAATGATCAATAACATCGACCGCCGTGGGGAAATTCAACTCGCCTACTTTGTTGCCTTGATTGCCAATTGTCCGAACAAAGTTGCCTGAAAGGCTGTACACGTACACATTGCTCAAGAGCGGAACCGGTAGATAGAAAAAGTCTGCATCAATCCGCGGCGATCCCAGTATGATCTCCCGGCGTTCCTTTTCCGTCAGATCCCCCAAAATGCTGAATTCGCCCAGATACTGCCCTTGACCGTCAACCTTAACGACGAGATTGTTCGATCCCATCAGCAGGTAAAGGTTGTCTGAATCATCTATTGAAATGCGGATTATGTCGAGCCGAACGGAATCTGGCAGGGAAGTCACTTCAAGCCGTCCCATGTAGCTTCCGTCATAATCAAACTTAAACACCGACCGTCCGTTGCGCACACTGGTGCCGACGACAAAAATGTATCCCGTCGAGCTTACGACGATATCCGTCGGGCTGCCAAACTCCTCGCGCCCCGAAAAGTCGAACTTGAATACTCCCGAAGTGTCAAACACTGCAATCCGATTGTTGCCGGTATCGGTCACATAGACTTCGCTGAATTTCTTGTCGATATAAACCTGCTCTGGGCGGAGCAGGGAATTGCTGGTGCCCGGAGGATCCAGCTCCCGTACAAACTCGGCTGGGACGGAAAGCTCGCTTTGCGCCATAACTGAAGCGGTCAGAATCAAAATGGAAAAAACGACAACAAGGCTAAGCGCGGTCATTATAGTCCGAGTCTCAGAGCTTATCTGATTCTTGCGATTCAACATGTCAACTTCCACAAGCATGACTAACCTTATGTAACAGGACTATATGTGAATTAATTCACAAAACGATTTACGGGAAACTCGTACAGGCTGAATCCAGTGAGACTCAGCGCCAACGCAAAGTAAATAGGAGTTTTCTATGTGATTATTTTCACAAAGATGACTAAAAAAGTATTCAGTATGTCGGAAGAAACTGTACAATTCAGTTACCTCAAAACCTCAGCAAAACCTACTTGGGGCAATAATAGACAGAATAGTCAGAAAAAGCAAGCGGAAAATGCGACCTTTTTGTATCTTTTTTAATGGAGTAGATGATACAAGATGTCAGATATCGGAAGTCTGTCGATTTAATGGATAGGGAATTAGTGCGTTATCGAATTGAAGTTAGTGAGGACTAAGGCAATGCAACTATATCAAAGATCATAGTTTAGAGGAGAACTCCAGTGCCATTCTTTCGCCGCCAATGCGTTGATGGCAGCCACCGCACAATCCATCCTCGATTGTCTGACTTAGCTGATAAACTTCATCAGAAATCATCGAATGACAGGTCTGGCACTCGATTTTGCCATCGATCAAAACTAAATGCGATGGAAGTTCGTCCGGTATTCGAAATGCAGAACCGAACTGTTGCGATCCGGCTATCACTCTCTGCCCGAATACGTGACTCGCACTTAAGTGGAATCGGGGTGCTGGCTTCACGTTCTCATTTGCATTATTGCCACCGCTCTCATTGCTGTGGCAGGCGAGACAGTACTCGGATGGCGTTTCTGCCATTGCCAGCGACTGTTGCGAATGAATCAGCCGTGCTGCTTCCCGATGACCTGCAGATACCTCAGGCATCAGACCGTCTTCCTTGTGGCAGTCAGCGCACAGCGCACCAGCCTTGCCGGCAAACTCAAGTGTCATAGTGTCGCCGGCAACAAAGACAAACTCGGGCTTATGAAACGAGTGACAGTCCGCACATTGTCGTGTGGTTGAGCTGCTGTGAAAAGGTGAGTGCGAATCTAAAGTGGAAAAATGACAACTTTGACAATTCTGATTGTCAGTTAACAAACTACCACTTGTGTCAGCCTTTGATCCGAACGTGTGGCAAGTCTGACATTCTACCTTGGTGTGTGGATGCTCGCTTTCAAGGCCCGCACTTCCTTCTGGAAGGAACCTGCCAAAGTACATCAGCCCCAATAGCAGAAGGAGTGTCCCCAGCGCGATGCCTGATCTGACCTGCATACTTGACATATCGTCAGGCAAACGCATAGCAGTTACTAACTTAGGTGGATTATCTAACCTTCCGAACGCCCCAATTTTGAACAGACCGCAAGCGCTTGTGATTCAACTTAGCTGATAAAGCGAGTATTCTATCTGGGAATCTTAAGATTCCGGAACACCGCTCGGCGTGAACTTGTACCCGGCACCCCTCATTGTATGAATGTACCTCGGGTTCGCCGGATCAGGCTCGAATATCTTGCGCAGCCTCAGAATGAAGTTATCAATCGTCCGCGAGGAAGGAAATGCGTGATATCCCCAGACGGCGTCCAGAATCATGTCTCGGGTCACGACTTCGTTCTGATGTTCGATCAGAAACTTCATCGTCATGCACTCTTTTTGCGATAGCTCAGTATCACCACCCGGACCCATGGCATGATAGGTCTTGAAATCGATCCAGTTGTTGTCGAACTCATATCGTGATCGCTCAATCTCGACAGTGCCATACCAAACTTGACGGCGGAATATCGCCGCCACTCTTAGTAGTAGTTCCTGAAGATTGAACGGCTTCGTCAGATAATCATCTCCGCCGGAAAGAAATCCTTCAACCCGATCCGACTGCCGGTCGCGTGCCGTCAAGAAGAGAATGGGGATTCGGCCGCCTTCCTGCCTGATCTCCTTGCAAACCGTAAGCCCATCTTTGCCCGGAATCATTATATCAAGTATCAGCAGGTCAAATTGCCCCTTGTGGTAGGCATCCAACGCCACGAATCCGTCGCCGGCGACTACAACCTCATGTCCTTCGGCTTCAAGATTGAGTTGCAATCCTTCGGCGATATGCTCTTCATCTTCAACTACAAGTATCTTCTTCATGCTTCGCTCGCTAACGGCAGCTCGATTATGAACTGACTGCCTTTGTTTGGTCCTTCCGACTTCAATTCCACCTTGCCGCGATGTTCAGTAACGATTTGCTTAACAAGGAATAGTCCAATGCCCGTCCCCTTAACGGAGCGCGTGTTTTCTTCGCCGGTGCGATAAAACCGCTCAAAAACTTTGCTTTGTTCCGGCTTCTCTACTCCGACTCCCTGATCTGCAAACACTATCTCGCAGCGGCGGTTAGATATCTTACGCGCAGTAATCGTCATTTCGCGGCGATTCTCTGGCGAATACTTAATCGCATTGTCAATTAGTGCCGTCACCACTCGCCGCATGGCGTGGTAATCTGACTTCACCATCAATTCCGGTTCAATCTCCGTTGTCAGCTTCATCTTATATCGCTCAATCATCGGGCGCATCTCCTCTATATACTCGACCAAATCGTTCGATAGATTCGATTCTACCAACTTCGCTTGATGCCCTCGTCGCGAGAATCTGCCCGCTTCAAGTACATTATCCACCAGCCCCTCAAGGCGATTGCAGTCGTCGATCATCCTCGGAATGAAGCCCTTGACCTTCTCCTGGTCGAACTTTCCCGTAGCCATCGTCTCCAAATACAGCTTTATCGATGCCACCGGTATCTTCAGTTCGTGCGTCACTGCCTGGATGAAGTTCTCTTGCCGATGCTTAAGCTCTTCCGATTGCTTCAACGTTCTATAAATGATGTATGCCCCAAGCAGAGTCAACAAGACGAAGAATGATCCTTCCATCGTAAACATCAACACCCGCCGACCCGCCTTGTACTCGACGCTTTCCGTTACTTCTTCCCGTACCGCAAACATCGCCGAGTCGAACCACGGCTTCTGATAACGGCCAACCTTCTCCGAGCCCGAATACCTTAGGTCCTTGCTCAATTCTTCCGTCAATTTGCCCGGGTATGCAATATCCAGGTAGATCACCGCACTGTTGACCGACATTACCGGAAGATAAAACGTTGAATCATGCTCGCCTTGCGAGGCTACTAACAGACCACTGCGGTCAAACAGCTGATACCCCTTAACTGCCGGATCACTCGCCAACAAGTCAAGCGCCGCTGTTAGGTGCCTGATGTTGTCGACACTAACGAACGACTCCGCTTCCATTGACAATCGTTCATAATTCCGATTTAGGAAGAACGCCGCAAGCTCCGCCGATGCGTGCGATTGCTGGGCGTGAAACTCCAATTGCTCTTCTGAAATGGTTACCTGGAAGTAGATCCACCAAATGATCTGCCCGAGACAGACGACAGCAATGGCCAAGAAAATCGCCAGCGCCAGCCGCTGAGGTCGAGCGAGACTCTGTTTAATCCTTCTGATTGATCACCATCCTTGCCGGTTCCGGTTGTCGAAACCAATTAGAATGCAATCTTGGCAATCAGAAGCTAAAACTCAAATGGAAAATAGGGGAGATGCGCTCGGCTGAACCGCCGTTGCTACTATAGTTGTCACCAAACCTGAAAAACAACTCGGCAAGGAGATACCCGGCCACAGCTCCGACCACGACGTCTGAGAAGTAATGATCGTAAGCTTGAATCCGCGACAACCCGACAAATCCGCTCCAACCGAACAATATCGCCGGAGGTGCCCACCGCCAATTCGAATAGTCGTCGCCACTCAATCTCTGGCGCATTATCTCCCGAAGTCGCTTGTTGAGGTATGCCGACGAATAGAAAGCGCTTGAAGCGTGCCCAGAGAAAAATGAGCGCCGCGAGTCGCTGAACTTATCATCATGTTGGACCGCCGAATCAGGATAGTAGTAAAGGAATGGGCGCGGTCTTGCCACCAATCCCTTGAAAATCCCGGTCACGCCCTTTGTTGCCATTAGTCCGCTGTGAAACAGAAAGAAATCTTGACCGGCGTCCTTTCCGGATCTTCCTTCGGGCCACGTGAAATTAGCTGCGAGTAAAGCTACTCCGCAGAATCCTGCCGTTATCGCAGAGCCGCTCTTACCCGATAGAAAGTTCTTCTTTCCAATATAGAAATCGCCGCCAATTTTCCTCGCAAACCAATCATCGGCAAGAATCGGCCTCGGTAACAGTGAAGCTTGATTTGAATCGATATGGCGAACAGCGTAGTTCAGAATCAATGGAGCTGTCGAACCCGCTCCAATCAGAAGCAACTTCTCACCGGAAAGGTACTCCTTTGTTCCTCGATCTTCTGCTCTGAGCGTCTCAGGCGCTGTGAGGATGGCGAATGCGACACATATCGCGATCGAAAAAGAAGAAGCAATCTTCATTAGATATGAATCTCAATAAAGATGTTCAATCCCGACCAGCTCAAATCGAGCCTCTTCGGAATGATACCACAACCACAACGCCACCGGTTGGCTCCGTGAAGCATCGCCGCGTTGCACCCGCAGCTTCACTTCATACAAGTGACTCTTGTCGTCTCCGGCTTTGTCGCTTCGATAAGCACCTGCCAACGTATTTCGAAGTTCAGTACCAAAATCGAGCGACAGCCCTGTTTGGCTCACGTCATTAACCAATTTCTTGCCGTTATAGGTCACCGACCACATGTACTTCGTGTCGGAATCTACCTCAAGTCCATACTTAACGGCCAAATCTTGGAATTTGATCGACATTGAATTGCCATCATCGGCGAACACAAAATTATCAAGCGGTGCAACCTTGCCAAACCAATATCTCCCGATCTTGTCGCGTCGTTCGATCAGCGTCTTGATCAAATATTCTTTTGCAGCTTGATCAGAATAATCACCCGTTTCCACCAGCGCACGGATATGTTCATCCCGCCAAGCCATTACGATCTTGGTTCCCCAGTATGCATCGCGCGGCGTCATATTCTCGAACGCAGGATTCGGAACAATCGGATTCCATTTATTCGGCTCAAAAATCTCCGACTCGAAGTACCCTATCGAAGCGTACTGATACGGCTTCGCATTCTCCCATCCCCATTTCTTCAACCCCAGAGTAGCCCACGATACCATCACGTCGCGAAGGTCGAATGTATTGCAATAACCGATCTTTCCATCCTTAGGACGGTCTCCGTTTGACCCAAATGTCGAACCAAAATCGATCAAATGATGCTTTATGAACTTGCGACCATCTTCTTCGATGTAGGTATCAAGTGTGTTCTGATCCTTGGTATCGTAGTGATTGATGAATGAGGCTATCACGTACAGCGCCCGCAGTTCGCGTCGGTATTCATGCTTGCACCAATCATTTGGATCGTCACTGCGCTTACCGTCATACTTAAATGGTCCGACAATTTTGCCGCCCAGCAACTTCGAAGCAAGGGACCGTACTCGACCATCCGGTAATTTATATGCTTGCGCCAGTATCTCATCCAAATCCGACTTCTGCAATTCGCGCCGGTTTCCGTTAGCATCGATGAACTTGATTCCCGGCTCGAGTTGCAATATCTCCGTTCGCCAATGAACTATTGTCTCTTCCGGGACATTGTAACCGCACACATGGAAGAAGCGTGAACCCATGGCCGTCGCCGCTGTATGCATCTCCGGATTAGTGTCCGGGTCAAATTTGATAATGTAGCTTTCGCCCCGCGAGTCTTTGATCCACAACCCCGGCATCTTGCCTTGAGCTTTATGCCGAAACACAGTCCAGGTACCCGACGTATCAGGTCCATCGAATCCGGCGCCCACACCGAGAATATCGTCGACACTGACATTCGTTTGACCGATTCGATTGACAAACCAACTGGAGTTCGGGACCTCGTCGAACCTGTTCATGTTGAATGACTCTTTTGGTCTGCCGATCAACTTTCGGAAATCACGATCAATATCCAAAAGCTCTTCGCCTTGTTGCCAGGCGCTGCGGTCCAAAGACTGCCAAGCCAGCACCGGATCGGAAACTCCCGGCTCAGGTATATTTTGACGATCATTGTCATCTGTCCGCACGGGTCCGGGCTTATATTGCAGATGATTACTGCTGCAACTCGACACTACCGCTATGCTCAGGACAACGAGTCCTATCACTGCAAGAATCCGATTTACCATTCGCCCCCCAGTTCCAAATAGATTCTGCGCTCTTCGTCACTAAATGCTACTTGAAGGCTCAGTATTACAGAATTCTCGCGCCAAACCCGCAGCCCCGTGCCATAACCTTCATGCCAATTCTTCAATGTGAATTCTTCCGAAATCGACGAGTACACCCTGCCAGCCTCCGCAAAAACGAACGCATCGATCATTGACCAGATCGGCCATCGATATTCAATGACCGCCATCGTCATGTCGTTATCAACCAGACGATTGTTCAGGAATCCGCGCAGATCATCCCGGCCGCCAAGATTGCTCTTCAAATAGAAGGGAAGTACCGGCGTCTTTTTGTCGTCGGCATCAACCGATTGCGCGGCGATCTTAATCGCAAGCAAGCGCTTGTTATAAATATTCAGGTAATGCGATATCTCTGCTCGAGACACGACAAAGTCAATATCGTCCGACCGACCTACACCGCGACAATACTGCAAAGACAAGATCTCGCGTCCACCCCTTGAGGGTTGTCCCTGGCTGTCTCGCCAATCGTGATCCAAAGTCAAACCGGTTTCAATGATGTCTGCCGAACGAAAATCCGCGTGGGTCATTCCGTACATCTCTCGAAGCTCGCTCAAACTCGTCGGCCAATCTGGAGAAAGTCCATCAAACACGCGGTAAGCGGTAAATCCTGCCTCGGCACTTACTTTAACATTAGTGAGAGCCTGCCACGGAACCGACGCACGGATTTGACTGCGCTCCATAGTAAACGCCGAACGCTCGGTGTCCTTGGTGTCGTTTCCCAGCCCATAGAAGCTCTCGCGCGGTCGCTTCCGGTAGCCTGCCGCAAACTGCAAACCAACCGAACTCGAAAATGCTTCCGGCGAAAAATAAGTCATCTCCAATCGTCGATACTTATTGGTCGAATGTGATGCTACCCAGCGTGCACGATCGGATGCCTGCAAAATACCGAGACGAGTGTAGCTCAAACCGTATCGCCACCCGGCATTGGAACCAAAAGAAACAACCGGGACGATGCCACCTGCCGGACGGAATGCAAACGCGTACCCCGCCAACTTGTGCAGAGTTGCGTTGCGGTAAATACCATTTACTGCGACCCAGGTCAGCCCCTTGATAGCATAAATCGGGCTTTTGAGAATTGTCTCCGGTACTACAAGAATCGCCTCACCGACTGAAGTTCCCGGTTCTTGCGGCAAACTTGCGACCGTTGAATCTGTCTCCGTTTCGGCTCCGTTCGATACGGCGCTCCAGCACAAACATAGAGCCACGATGAGCATGTATGCGGATTTTCTTAGCAACAATCAGTCTCCATTTTGTATATAATCATCGAAACTTCCTCTACGCGGAATCGCGAATATAATAACTCGCGTTGTCGCGGTCAAGAGAATGCAAAGCATCTTGCATTCACCATTGCCGGTCAACTATAGTTCGATTATTATCCATTTTTACGATTCTATCGTATACTATCATTGACTATGAAAGCACGACGGACTAAACAAAAAATCAGCGTCTTCTACTTAGAGGAAAATGTCAAACAGCGCCAGACTATTGCCCGCAAACTGCGAAGTCGCGGCCTGCTGGTCACTACTGCGCGCTCAGCCAAACATGGCCTGGATTTGATCGCGAAGTCAGCCTTCAGCGTCATACTGTGTGATCTGGACATGAAGGACTGCGGCGGTCTTGAATTGCTTGATACCGTCCACAAACTCCGACCCGAAATGCCGGTACTAATATTGACAGCTCACGGCTCGGTCGATCAGGCGACCGAGGCTATCCGTCACGGTGCCTACCATTTCATCCTCAAGCCATGCGAAATCGCCGATATCGAGCTGACAATCTTCCAGGCAGTCGAACGCGCTATTCTCGAACGCAAGATAGTCCGTTATAGCGAATCCTTAGAGCATAAGGTCACAGCACGAACTCACGAGTTAGCCCGAATCAACGAAGAACTGCGCCAAAACGAGCGGTTTCTCACCAAGCAGAATTCCGTACTTTCGCGCTTGGCGCGCCGTCAAATTCCCCATGGCAGCGACTTCGAAGCCTCTGTCCAAGAGCTTACCGAAGTTGCATCAGAGACCCTTGAGGTCGAACGCGTCGGCGTCTGGCTTTTTGACCCCTCGCGCAAAGGAATTCAGTGCGTTCACCTCTTCCAGAGAACTCCCAAAATGCATTCGCGCGGCGGCTTCATCGCATCAAGTGAATTCCCCAGCTATTTTGTAGCCCTCGAAACCGAAAGAATCATCGCCGCCGATGACGCTGCCGTAGATTCGCGCACCTGCGAATTTGCTTCGGCATACTTTCCCGAGCACGGCATCACCTCGATGCTCGATGCACCTTTGTGGCAATCGGGCAGCATGATTGGCGTTCTCTGCTTCGAGCACACCGGACCAAAGCGCCATTGGGTAACACAAGAACAACAATTCGCAGCTTCCATCGCCGACTTCGTCGCGTTAGCGCTCGAAGCCCATCGCCGCCATCAGGTCGAGCACGCTCTGCGCGAAAGCGAAGCGCAAAATCGCGCCATCTTGGACGCGCTGCCGGACTTGATGTTTCGCCTTAACAGCGAAGGTCGTTATCTTGACTACAAGTGCCCCAAGGATTCGCCATTGGCAATCGCGGCAAGCGACGTCATCGGCAAGACATTTTGGGAGTTATTGCCTTCCGAACTTGCCAAGTCCCTCGACATCGAGATTAAAAGTGTCCTAAAGACTGGCGCTATGAGCATTGTCGTTTATCAACTGCCTCATAACGGGGAAATGCGCGACTTTGAATCCCGACTTGTACGATGCGGCGACGACGAGATTCTCGTGATTGTCCGCGATGTCACTGATCGCAAGCGCGCCGAAGAAGAACTACGCACGGCCCATGAACAGCTTGGAACTGCGCGTTCAGGAGAGAACCGCCGAATTGGCAAATCTCAATTCAGCACTCCGCAAAGAAGGTACCGAACGGAAACGCACACTCGATGAACTCGCTGCCGCCTACGACAATTTGCGTCTTACGCAAGGCCAACTCATTCAATCCGAGAAAATGGCCTCTCTCGGAATGCTCGTTGCCGGTATCGCCCACGAGATCAACACTCCTATCGGCGCCGTCTCAAGCATGCACAATACGCTGGTCCGCGCCATGGAGAAACTGGCCGCCATGTTTGACCAAACCTGTGAACAGGGCAGGGAAGAGACCCGTAAGATTCAGGACACTCTCAAAGTCATTCAGGAAGCAAATCGCGTTATCATTTCCGGCACCGAGCGCGTTGTCAACATTGTCCGTCGCCTCCGCAGTTTCGCGCGTCTCGACGAAGCCGAAGTCAAGACCGTGGATATTCACGAGGGTATCGAAGACACGCTTACCTTGATTCATCACGAAATCAAGCACGCAATTACCATCAAGAAGAACTTCGGCACCTTGCCTCTCTGTTCATGTTATCCCGGGCGTCTCAATCAAGTATTCTTGAATTTGCTGATCAATGCCCGTCAGTCGATCAAGGACAAAGGCGAAATCACGATTACGACATATCTCAAAGATAACCGCGCCCACATCGAATTTTCCGACACCGGCTCGGGAATTCCCCCTGAAAATCTGGCGCGAATTTTCGATCCCGGCTTCACTACCAAAGGCGTCGGCGTTGGCACCGGCTTGGGATTGGCGATTTGCTATCAAATCATGCAAGATCATCGCGGTGAAATCAAAGTCCGAAGCGAGGTCGGAGTTGGAACTACGTTTACAGTGATCCTCCCGCTCGATCTGGAAGAACAACTCGAGCGCGAGGCAAAGGCTGCCGCCAAGTGAGATCTAACCGCAATTCCGTCGCCGCCGATTGTGACACAGAATCTTCAAAATGAAAGCACTTCTCCGAAAAGTTATTGACGTCAGACGAGGCGAATGGGCAGTACTCGCTCTCATGCTGAGCTACTACTATGTCTTGCTTATGACTTTCTATTTTCTCAAACCGGCGCGCGACAGCTTGTTCCTGATAAAGCTAACACCGCAGCAGCTCCCGTTCGTTTTCATTCTCTCCGCAATCGCAGCCGTTCCTGTAACTGCGCTCTATTCCCGTGCCGCTGCCCGCTTATCGCTGGTAAGCTTGATCAACGCCACCACAGTCGTCTTGCTCTTTTGCCTGATTGGATTGCGCCTTCTGATTCGTCAGGATGCCGAGTGGATCTTCTACTTGCTCTATATCTGGGTCGGTCTTTATGGAATTCTTGTCACTGCTCAATTCTGGCTCCTTGCCAATGCCGTCTACGACCACGCGCAGGCAAAACGCATCTTCACTTTGCTTGGCAGCGCCGGCATCATTGGCGCAGTCACCGGCGGCGAATTGACCAACTTTCTGATTCAGAACCTCGGAATGCCAACCGAGAACCTCCTTGCTATTTGCGCCGCGCTTTTGGTCGCTTCAATGATCTTGGTGACTTCCATCTGGCGTCTGCGCGGCCTTGGCAAGACTGATCCTGCTCCTGCGACACCGCAGTCTGAACCAGCCTTGGCTCTTGTTGGAGTTTACCGCGCTGTCAAGCAGTCGCGCCTGCTTTGGCTAATCATCGCCCTTATTGCTATCGCCGTGATGGTCTCTACTTTCATCGACTTCATCTTCAAAGACATCGGCTACAGCTACTATGCGGGTGATAAAGACGGCATGACCGCATTCTTTGGTCGTTTCTATGGCCGCGTGAGCTTAATCTCCCTCGCGATTCAACTTCTCTTGTCCTATCGAATCCTTCGTGCGCTCGGCGTCGGCGGGGCATTATTGATGATGCCTCTCGCAGTCCTGACCGGCTCCGTCGCCGTCATGGCAGTGCCTGCGCTCCTCAGTGCCATTTTCTTGAAAGGCGCCGAAGGGTCGCTCGAATACTCGATTGATAGGATTGGACGCGAGTTGCTCTTCCTTCCAATCCCGCTTGATGTCAAGAAACGAACAAAGGTCTTCATCGATATCTTCGTTGACCGCTGGTTCCGTGGCCTTGCCGGCATCTTGCTTCTTGTCCTAACACTGGCGCTGACCGTATCATCGCGTCAGTTAGCGCTTATCGTCGGTATTATGGTCGTCGGCTGGGGAATCATTGCCTGGAATGTCCGTCGCGAATATGCCAATGCATTTCGCCTTGCATTGGAACGGCGCGACATTGATCTGAGCGAAGTTCGCTTCCGCATCGATGATGCAGCAACGCTCAACTCGCTCACCACCTCGCTCTCAAGTCCCAATGCGCGTCAGGTCGCCTACGCATTGGACCTGCTAAAATCAGCGAAATCATCAGAGTTGATTACGCAAGTCACCCCGTTGCTCAAACACGAATCGCCCGAAGTCCGCCGCAAAGCAGTTGAATTCCTACAGGATTATCATGAGTCTGTTGTCTGAAGTTGAAGCTCTCTTGCAGGATGACGACTTGGGCGTCCGTACCGAAGTCATTTATCTGCTTTACCTCAAAGCAGGGAACCAGGGTCTCAAACTTCTCGAAGAGTACCTCAACCACGCCGACCCGCGTCTGCAAACCGCCGCAGTCGCCTGCTTGGCTGAGCATCAACTCGCCGAAGCCCGCGAACTGCTCGACGAGGATCGCCTTGAGGTCTTTCTGGTCCGCACCGACTCCGATGCTGAGACTGGCCGTGTCGAAGTTGCCAAGCTCCTTGGAATCCTCCCCGGCGACCACTATCGCGTCTTTCTCGCGCAGTTGCTTGCCGATACGTCGCCTGTAGTCGAATCAGCCGCCATCCTGTCTTGTGGTAGACGCCGCGATCCCGATTTTCTTGAACCGTTGATACAACGCCTCAAGGACTACCGTTTTCGCGCTGTCACCAAAGATGCCCTCGCCGCTTACGGAAAGTCGCTGTTACCGCTTTTCTCACAGCGTTTGCTTGATTCTGCCACTGATGCTTCAATTCGTCGCAATCTCCCCGGCGTAATCTGGCGAATTCGCGATCCCGAATCTGTCCAGACGCTCCTGCGAGCAGTCCGTTCGACTCCGCCTTCATTGCGGTTCTTCGTTGTAAAGGGCTTGAACAAGCTCCACCGCGCAGTACCCAACCTCCGAATCGACTCCAAGGCGGTTCAGGAACTCATCTATGCAGAAATTGCCGACTTTGATCGCAATCAAGCGTTTATGCATGAATTGGCGGCTTCAGAACTCAATCGTGAAATGCGCTGCATTATCAAAGCGATCAAGGAACGTTGCGCATTGTCCCTTGAACTTGTCTTTCGGCTACTGGGCTTGATTCACCCAACCGCGGACATACTCGGCGCTTACTGGGGAGTGGTAGGCAGTCGCGAAAGCTCCCGTTCGAGCGCAATCGAATATCTCGACAACTACCTGCAGGGCGAGTTGCGCTGGCGTCTCCTTCTGGTTATCGAGCAATGGACCGAGTTGCGGCGCTCCGAGACAGTAGTGAAACGTACGATTACTGATGCCTCAACTGTGGAATTGACTCTGCTTCGCATCTTGGAAGTCCCCGATCCGTGGCTGCAGACGCTCGCACTTGCTTGCGCCGCTCCGCTAAATTCGGCGCGCTTCAAGGCGATTGCTCCAAAGTACCTCTCTGATCCGGATCCGTTCCTGAGCGAAACCGCTCAGTATTTGTTGAGCAAATGAAGATGGGGAACGACACACAGCGGAATAACTTGAATAATGTGTAATGATTCACTTGATTGTTTAACCTAAGCGACTATCTATTAAGGACCAATGTTAACCACGATTGAAAAAGTCATACTCCTGCAGAACGTCGATCTCTTTGCACTGGTGCCGACCGAACAACTCGCATATCTGGCTGCCATCGCAAAGGAAACGTCAGCTTCTTCCGGAAACACAATTTATCGCGAAAACGACCCGGCCGATTCGTTATTTCTCGTTATCGAAGGCTCAGTTCGGTTACACAAAGGCACGCAGGAGATAACAACTGCGCTTGCCAATCACGCTTTCGGTACTTGGGCGCTATTCGATGAAGAACTCCGGCTCGTTACCGCTACGGCATTGGAAGATTCGCGGCTCCTGAAAATCGACCGCGAGGATTTCGTTGAGATTCTCGCTGATCACGTGCAAATTTCTCAAGGGATTCTGAAAACTTTGGCCGGTCGACTCCGTAATATTGTCGACCGCGTTCAAATCGACCGCTCGCGAGCTGACGTGTAACGACGGCCAACGCTAATCGGGAATCGCGAAAACAACGAAAGCAATGAATTGACAATGGTGGCAGACACGCTCATACATCGTAATATCCCTCACCGACCTACGGTCCTGATCGTGGATGACGAAGATATCGTCTTGTCCAGTCTGCGGACTCTTCTTGCAATTGGACACCGACTACAACGTGATAACTTTCCGCTCGCCTACGGAAGCGCTCTCCGCGATTCAGCGCCAATCCATTGATGCCGTCATCTCCGACTTTCTGATGCCCGAACTTAGCGGATTGCAGTTTCTCGCCGAAGTCAAGAAGTTGTATCCGACCGTGCCGCGTATTCTGCTCACTGGCTATGCTGACAAGGGCAACGCAATCAAAGCGATCAACGAAATCGGGCTCTACCAATACATCGAAAAACCGTGGGAAAACGAACACATCAAAATGGTTCTGCGCAACGGTATCCAAAACAAGACCCTCGAGGAAACACTCCAGCAGAAACTCAAGGAACTCGACGAATCGATCCGTAGTTTTGACGCACTTGCCAACCGCGAGGGCATTCTTCGGCAGGAGTTGTCTCTTGCCCAGCAGGTCCAGCGTAATCTGCTTCCCAAATCATTCCCCTTGGTCGAAGGCTTCCGTTTTGCCGCGACTTTTCGGCCCGCGTTGGAGATCGGTGGCGATTTCTATGATCTGCAAACCCTTCCCGATGGCCGCATCGGCATTATCGTAGCTGATGCAACGGGTCACGGCATCCAGGCCGCCCTTAGCACAGCACTGCTAAAATTCGCCTTTGCTACCACCATCGATAGCGGAAAACCGATCACCGAGATCGCCGCCGCCATGAGCGACATCCTGCTAAAGGGCCTTCCCGAGAATATCTATGTTGCCGGGCTCTTGGCAATCCTTGACACGGAGAGCTGTAAAGTGCAGATTGTCAATGCCGGACTGCCGCACCCGATCTTGATTCGTACGCAAGGGCAGGGAATCGAGCGCGTGCCCGTCAATGGGCTGTTTATGGGAGTCGACCTCCCGGGAGCAATTTCTCCCGGCGAGTGTGCCGAAATCACGCTCAAACCCGGCGAGCGTCTGTTGCTGTATACCGACGGTGTCAGCGAATCCGCCGCTGCGGATGGTTCGCAATTCGATGACGGCGCTATGGCGGAACATTTGGCAACAGCGCTTGGTATTACTGTCGACGATATGGTCGAACTCCTCGCCGATACTGCCATCAGATACCGTGATGACGGTCAGGAACCGGACGATATCACGATTGTTGCTATAGAAGTTGTATGATTACAGGAGTATCTTAATGTCAGATTCACATAAAGTCGAAAAACCGGAAACCATCGTGATCGTCGACGACGAAGAAATGGTCGTGTCGAGCCTGAGTTCATTCCTTAGTCTCGAAACCAACTACGATGTCAAAACATTCACCTCGGTAAACGCCGCGCTCAGTTTCATCGAGAAGAACGAAATCGATCTCGTCATGTCCGACTATCTCATGCCGGAAATGGACGGCATCACCTTTCTCACCAAAGTCCGCGACCTTTATCCGCAGGTGCCGCGCATCATTCTAACCGGCTACGCCGACAAGGAAAACGCCATCAAAGCCATCAACGATGTCGGCCTATTTCAATATCTCGAAAAACCCTGGGACAATTCCGATATCCTGATTGTTCTTCGTAATGGCCTCGAACGAAACAAGCTCATGAAGAAACTTCAGGAAAAGGTCGAAGAGATCAATCGCGCCTACGGAGAACTGCAAGTCCTTCAGCGCGAAATCGTCAAAGCCTTCGTGTAACGCTCTTCCCAAAGCACATATCAACCAAACCCCTCTCCCTCTGGGAGAGGGCAGGGTGAGGGTGCTCCCGATTTCATCGATCGCGACACCTCTTAACCAATTCCTAACACTCCCATCTTTCCAAAAACCGCAATTCTAAATTGTTCCTAATACTCCCCTAACACGCATTGGTGACTTTCCCCGCGTGTCCGAAGCCAGCGAATCTCCTCAGGCAACAACTCGATTCGATCGTGCCTCGTTCACAATGTCAGTTTCAGGTAAGAAAATAACCGGAGAGGGAATGCAATGAAGAAAGTCACAGGGATGAAATCTTCCCACAAAACAAACAAACTAATACTCGCGCTGTTTACGATCCTGCTTGCGCTCATTTGCGTTGGTTCAATGTCCAACGTATACGCGCAGACAGTCGAGACCGGCCGAATCATGGGGAAGATTGTTGACAAGGACAACGGCCAGGCGCTCATCGGCGCTGTTGTCGTACTCGAAGGAACGAAATTAGGCGCACAGGCCGATCTCGATGGAAATTACCTCATTAGTAATGTCCCGGTCGGAACCTATCGCCTCATTATAGAGATGATTGGCTATGCCAAGCTGTCAGTCGAAAGCGCTGCTGTCACTGCTAACCAAACCACCAAGCTTGACTTCTCGCTCAAAGTCGAAGAAGTCGTCGGTGAGGTCGTCGTTGTCGAAGCTACTCGCCTCGAAAACAGCGAAGCCGCAATGCTCTCACTCCGTCAGCAAGCGCCCGCAGCACAAGACGCTATTAGTTCTGAAGCTATTTCCCGCTCCGGCGCCAGCGATGCCGCCGCCGCCATGTCGAAAATCACCGGCGCATCTGTCGTCGACGGCAAGTACTCAGTCATTCGCGGCATGGAAGGCCGCTATTCCAATACTCAGCTCAACGGCTCGCAGATGCCCAGCACTGATCCTGATCGTCCGGCAGTGCAAATGGATCTCATTCCCGCCGGCTTGCTCGACAACATCGTTGTTCAGAAGACCTTCACTCCCGATCAACAGGGCAACTTCTCCGGTGGCTCTGTCAATATCAATACCAAGGACCTTCCGGAACAGCTCACACTCAAGTTCTCAACTTCGCTTTCATACAATGATAACGTCTCGCTCAAGGAAGGCGTTCTCACACACGCCGGCAGCTCCAAGGAGTGGCTCGGCTTTGACGACGGCTTCCGCGATGCGCCGCAACTTCTCGTTGACTCGAACTTCAGCACTCGCGGCGGTTACACCGTTGCAAGAGACAGTCGCAATGCAGCTTATGCACACTATCTCGATGATATTGCAAACTCTCTCAACCGCGATTTCAACTTCTCTGAAAGAAAAGTCCCGCTCAATCAGGGCTACTCTCTTTCGTTTGGCAATCTCTATACGATGTTTGGCCGCCCGCTCGGTGTTCTGGGTTCGCTTACCTATAATCGCAATTACTCATACAGTGGTGATGGTGTTTCGCGTCGGTGGGAAGTTATCAACAACGGCGGAGAATTGACTGGCCTTAACCGCTTTCAAGATTACACCGACGAAAGAGCATCCGAAGAGGTCCTTTGGGGCGGACTGCTTTCTGCCAATTTGGCTGTGAGCCCTCAGCACAAGTTGCGGTTCAGCTTCAATAGAAATCAGCATGGCGAAAAACTATCGCGACATCTCGAAGGCTACTGGTCAATATACACTGAAGAAAACCAGCGCTTGCGCAGTAGCGTCTGGCAGTATACTGAACGTTCGATGCAAGTTTTCCAGTACTCTGGAGACCACGCGCTGAAGCTGCCTTTGATGAAGAAATCCCGCCTTGACTGGAGCGCTTCATTTGCCAAGAACGAGCAAGATGATCCCGATCTTCGTTATTGGACGGATATTGCCAATTACGATGAAAATGACAGTCTGATTTCTGCAGGCATCACTTCTGGATATCCCTATCCGACCCACTACTTCAGATATCTCACCGAGAAAAATCGCGAATTCAAAGCCGACCTGACGATACCAATCTCATTCGCGCGCGAAGGATCAAAAGTCAAAATCGGCGGTGCCTATCTCGCCAAGGATCGCCATCAGGATAACTGGATGTTGCGACTAAATCCGACTCAATCGTCATCCCTCTACTCTGGCTACACGGAACCAACCGACGTACTGATCGATGAAAACGTCGGTATTATCGATTCGACCTATGATCAGCGAATCGACGCTTGGCGCTACACTTGGGGCATTCTGCCGGAAAATCTGAGCAACAAGACGGACACATACTCAGGCGAGCAGAATATCACAGCGTTTTATGGTATGGTCGAGTGGAAACTGAATTCTCGACTCGACATCATTACTGGTGCCCGTTTTGAAGAGACCGATCAGTGGGTCGAATCACTCGATAGTGCTTCCGCGGATTTTCGTGGTGCCTATGGTGCATCCGACTGGTTGCCGTCGCTCAACCTTGTATATCATCTCTTCCCGACGATGAATCTGCGCGGCGCCTTCAGCATCACGACCGCCCGTCCCACCATTCGTGAAATGGCTCCCTTTGCCAGCTATGAGTTTTTGGTTGGAAACATCAACGTTGGTAACAACAAACTTACGCGCACACTGATTCGTAACTGGGATCTGCGCTGGGAATGGTTCACCCGCCCCGGCGAAGTTATCGCAGTCAGCGGCTTCTACAAGAACTTCCAGGATCCTATCGAACGCTTCAATCGTTCGCTTAATGGCGACGTCAGCTATTTGAACGTGCCAAAAGCCATTGTCTACGGAACCGAATTTGAATTCCGTCGCCGTCTTGATCACACCGGAATCAAGTTCCTCGAGAACTTCCAAATCGGTGGCAATTTGACGCTGGTTCATTCCGAAGTGGATATCGACCCGACCGAACTGTCATATCGAATTTCGAACGGCCTTGCCGATTCCACGAATACAACCCGCGCTTTTGGCGGTCAGTCGCCTTATGTCGTGAATCTGGACCTCTTCTATTCCAGCCCGAGCGGTGCAACCGAAGTCGCGGTTTTCTATAATATCTTCGGCGACCGTTTGGCAGAAGTCGGCTACCAGAGCCCGGACATCTTCGAAAAATCAAGACAGCTTGTTGACTTTTCACTCTCGCAGAGAGTCTTCGGCTTGCTGACTGCGAAGTTCGCAGCCAAGAATATTCTCAATGAAGACAAATACACGATTCAGGAAGCCGGCGGTCAGGAGTATGTCCGCTCGCTCTATCGTGTGGGCCGGACCTTCTCCCTTGGACTCAGCTACTCGCTGTAATCAATAGGTGAGAATTAATAGTTCCCTTATCGGATACTAACTTTCACGGACGAATTTACGAAGGTCATGGTTGAACGTTTTACATACTTCGAAGCACCTTTCCGCTTCCCGTTTTCTCTCTCAGGTTGTCGTGTGGGAGGCAGGCAAAACTTCCGATGCCGCAGGCATCGCATCACATCTCTTTACTTACCACAAAACAAGAACCAAAACCTTTGTGCACAACTACCACAGGAGGTAACCAGTGCATCGTAAATTCTTATTGTCAGTAATCTTGATGTTGCTGATGTCTGCGTCCTACGCGTTCGGACAGTGTACGAACGAGCCGGGCAAGACTCTTGTCTTCGTGCCGATCGGCGATATCGCCGTCAACACGAATTGGACCAGCAACAACGTCTACGTTCTCCAGGGACCGACTTATGTCATCTCTGGCGTTACGTTGACTATCCAACCGGGTACCATCATTAAAGGTATCACCGGTCTCGCTCCGGGTGCCGTAGCGTCGCTTATCGTCGAGCGCGGTGCAACCATCATCGCCAACGGTACTGCGCAAGACCCGATCATCTGGACGGCTTGTACCGACGATGTCTCCGACCCGAACGATCTTGGTCGCTCAGACCGCGGTCTCTGGGGCTCGCTCATCGTCCTTGGCAAGGCGCCGATTAACGGAACGGTCACCGCTCCGGAAATCTGCCCGACCAACTTTATCGAAGGTCTTCCGCCTTCGGCCAAGACGACCTACGGTGGCTGCGATCCGACCGATAATTCCGGTATCATTCGCTACAACCAGTTTAAGCACGGTGGTTCAATCATCGGTGCTGCCAACGAAATCAACGGTCTCACCCTTGGTGGCGTTGGTTCTGGCACGACCGTTGAATACGTCGAAGTCTTCGCCAACCTTGACGACGGTTTTGAATTCTTCGGCGGCAATGTCAACGCCAAGTACCTCATCTCCGCCTTCAACGACGACGACGATTTCGATTGGGATCAAGGCTACCACGGAAAGCTTCAGTTCCTGTTCGCCATTAAGGATTCCACCAACGGCGACCGTTTGTTTGAATCCGATGGCGACGATGCCAACGCTGACACTGACCCGACGGCTCGCCCCGTTGTCTACAACGTGACTTCAATCGGTCGCGGACAGCTTCCGACAGCCCCGTCAAATGCCAACGCTGCATTCCATTTCAAGGAAAACTCCGGCGGCCATATTCGCAACTCGATCATCATTGACTGGCCGCGTAACGGCGCTTTCATGGAAGATCAGTCGTCGCCGTCATTCAGCTTGAACTATCCCGACTGCTCGATCCTGACGCAAAAAGACTGCGAATACCGTAGCCGTTGCTTCACCGGTTCGTACAATACCAATTTCACTCCGGCAGCTCCGGCTTACGCAAATCCGACCTATGCCGGCAGCGCTGGAACCGGATCCGACCTCACAATCTATGGAACCATCTGGTGGAACATTGGCCGCAACGCCAAGACTCTTCCGAACGAACTCTCTTCCAACCAGTCGTTCACCGAGAAGCGTCTCTTCACCGATTATCCGACTCTTGCCGCGACCTTGACTGGCCAGAGCTGGAACAACATAATTGACAATCCGCTCTTCTTCGGTATGGATCTGAGCCGCGCCCGCTTTGCCGGTCAAAACGCTCTTGATCCGCGCCCGGCATTGAATAGCCCGGCTTTCACTGAGCCGCGTACCGATGCTCCGGCAGAAGATGCTTTCTTCTCGCCCGCACCATATGCAGGCGCCTTTGATGCTACCACCAACTGGGCCTGCGAATGGACAGCACTTTGGGAAGCTAATTACTTCAATTGTGCTCCTCGCACGACCACTTGCTTCGACGAAACCGGTAAGACTATCGTGAACGTTGCGATTGGTAATATCACCGCGAATACTAACTGGACTAACGACAATGTTTACATCCTCCAGGGTCCAACCTTCGTCACCGACTCCGCTCGTCTGACGATTGAGCAGGGCACCATCGTCAAGGGTGTCACCGGCCTTCCGCCCGGATCAGTTTCCAGCTTGGTCATCACGCGCAACGCCCAGATCTTTGCTCTTGGCGATTCCTGCTGCCCGATCATTTTCACTGCGCAAACCGACGATGTCAACGATCCGAACGACCTTGGTCGCTCTGACCGTGGCCTCTGGGGTTCGCTCATCGTACTTGGTAACGCTCCGATCAACGGCACCGTCACCGCCCCGGAAATCTGCGCCACTAACTTTATCGAAGGCCTCACGGCATCCCCGCTTACTCAGTATGGCGGCTGCAACGCTTTCGACAATTCTGGCGTGATCCAGTGGGTTCAGCTTAAGCACGGTGGATCAGTCATCGGTGCTGCCAACGAAATCAATGGTCTGACCATGGGCGGCGTCGGCAACGGTACTGCCATCGATCACATCGAAGTATTTGCTAATCTTGACGACGGTTTCGAATGGTTCGGCGGTACTGTGAACTGCCGCTATCTTGTCTCTGCTTTCAATGACGACGATGCCTTCGATTGGGATCAGGGCTACACTGGTAATCTCCAATTCCTGTTCGCGATTTACGATTCGACCAACGGCGACCGCGCCTTCGAAATCGATGGCGACGATGCCAACGCTGATACCCAGCCTTATGCTCGTCCGACCGTCTACAACGTGACCGCATTCGGTCGCGGCGAGGTCCTTGCTGCCGCTCCTTCGAATCAGAATGCTGCCATTCATGCGAAGGAAAACACCGGTGGACATATCCGCAATTCGATCTTCTACGAATGGCCGCGCAACGGCGTCTTCATCGAAGACCAGTCCGGCCCGTCATTCAGCCTGGCTCCGCTTCCGGATTGCACGATCCTCGGCGGCCAGATTGATGCCGAATACCATAGCCGCTGCTTGACCGGTGCCTTCACCAACCCGAACTGGGTCGGTGGATACTCCAACGTCAACCCGGCTTACGCCGTGGCTGACTTCGATATCTTCGGAACCATCTGGTGCGCAGTCAACTCAGCGGCGATCACTCCGGCGCTTGTTGCCAGTGCTCAAACTTGGACCGAACAGCGTCTGTTCACCGACTATCCGCTTGCAGGTGGCGCCATTGCCTCCGTACCGGGCGGACGTTGGGACAACGTAATTGATGAGCCGCTCTTCACGGGCAATGATCGCGCTCGCAGCCGCTTCGCTGGCCAGAACGCTCTCGATCCGAGACCGTCTGCCGCTAGTCCGGCCTTCTCGATCGGACTCAAAGATGCTCCGGCTGAAAACAGCTGGTTCGCGTCTGCTCCGTATGCTGGCGCCTTCAATTCAAACGACAACTGGTTGCTTTGCTGGACCGCTCTCTGGCAGGCTAACTATTTGAATACCGCTCCTCCGGCTGGCTCCTGCCTCTGTGGCGATGCCAACAACAGCGGCGGTTATAGCATCTCTGATGCCGTTTACATTATCGCCCACATCTTTGGTGGTGGCCCGGCACCGGCTCTTCCGTGTCTTGGTGACGCCAATGGTAGCGGTGGAATCAGCATCTCTGACGCTGTGTATCTCATTGCTCACATCTTCGGTGGCGGCCCGGCTCCGTTCTGCCCGCCAGCCTCTTGTTCATAAGAAACCTCTCGTAGGTCTCTGATAACACCTACAGCGGCAGTCCTCTCGGGGACTGCCGCTTAGTTTTTGGGAGAGAAGGGAGTATACGAATCGTGGCAAGAAATCTCTTGATTCCCTCGTCAATTATCGATAGGTCCATCCAACATAAAGGGGAGAAAAATGAAGTCATTTAAAAAAGACGACAAACTTAGTTAAGTCTATTGCGGGTAAAGTCGACACAATAAATAGTAGAAATTGTCTACTTTAGGCTTGACAAACCTAAAGCAGATAGTTATGAATACTCGCGGATATGAGAGAAATTGCGTCGAGTCTTGTGAAATGTTTCACATTCTCTCTCGATTCGACGTATAGGAATAGGGAAGAATAGAGGTGATCTTAGATGAGTTTCACACGTAGGGACCTCTTCAAGATGGCAGCCGTCGGAGCAGCTACTTCCGTCGGCGGAAGCCTTCAGGCAAGCGACGATGCTTATCCGATCGATTGCAGCCAGACTTATGGTGTTCTGGTTGATACCGTCGTCTGTATCGGTTGTCGCAAATGCGAATGGGCCTGCAACAACGAACACAAACTTTCAACGACCGACATTCAGACCTTTGAAGACAAATCCGTCTACAAGACCCATCGTCGACCGGTTGATAACGCTTACACGGTTGTAAACGAGTTCAAGGATCCGAAAAACGCCAAGCCATATACGATGAAAGTCCAGTGTATGCACTGTAATCATCCGGCGTGCGTCTCTGCTTGTATTGTTGGTGCCCTGAAGAAAAACAAACTGGGGTCCGTCGACTATGATGCTTGGAAATGTATCGGCTGTCGCTACTGCATGGTAGCCTGTCCGTTCCAGATTCCCGCGTACGAGTATCAAGAAGCCCTGAAACCGCGCGTGATGAAATGCACCTTCTGCCTCGGACGTCTCGAAGAAGGCCGTAAACCGGCTTGCGTCGGTATTTGCCCCAATGAAGCCCTCACCTTTGGCACTCGCGAGCAACTGATCAACTTGGCCAATGAGCGCATCAAAGCAAAACCTGAGCTCTATCACAATCACGTTTACGGCGAAAACGAAATCGGTGGCACCAGTTGGATGTATCTCGCTTCCACCGACTTCATCAATACCGAATTGCCGAAACTTACAAATGACCCGATTCCACATACCACCGAGACAATTCAGCACGGAGTCTTCAAATCATTTGTTCCGCCGCTGGCACTATATGGACTGCTCGGCTTAATCATGCATTCACTTCGTGAGAACAAGGAAGACAAGGAGTCAGACGATGACCGCTCATGAAATCCCGACTCCTATTACCAAGGTCCCATTCTTCACTAAGGGAACTACCATCGTCGCCGCTATCGCCGGGATGGGCGTCTTCGCTTATGTATATCGCCTGATCTTCGGTATTGGAGCCGCCACCAATCTCGACAACCAATACCCGTGGGGTATCTGGATCGCTATCGATGTCGCCTCTGGTGTGGCGCTGGCCGCCGGCGGGTTCACTACCGCAGCGCTGGCAGACATTTTCCATAAAGAGCGCTATCACGTTATCGTTCGCCCGGCTTTGTTAACAGCTCTGCTCGGCTATACCTTTGTCGTCATCGGCTTGCTTGCCGATCTCGGACGCTACTACAACGTCTGGCATCCGATGCTTCCGAGCATGTGGCAAGGCAACTCCGTCCTCTTTGAGGTCGGTATGTGCGTTATGGTCTACCTAACAGTTCTCTACATCGAATTCTTGCCGATCGTCGCCGAACGATTTGGCGGCAAGGTCAATCTTCCCGGACCGTTGAGAATCTTCAACAAGCTGCTCGACTCCTGGCTTCTCATCTGTCATAAGTTCCTCGGGCGTTTCATCTCTTTGTTCATCATCGCCGGCGTCGTTCTTTCCTGCCTTCACCAATCATCGCTCGGAACTTTGATGGTAATAGCGCCGACCAAGATGCACCCGCTGTGGTACTCGCCGATTTCGCCGCTGATGTTTCTGATGTCAGCGATCGCTGTCGGTTTCCCGATGGTAATATTCGAATCCTTGCTGGCTTCGCGCAGTTTCAAACTCAAACCGGAAACCAAGATTCTCTCATCAATAGCCACCTACACTCCAGTCTTGCTCGGCGCCTATCTTGCCGTCAAAATTGGCGATCTTACCATTCGTGAAGTATGGCCGCTGGTCTTCACCGGCACCTATGAGTCGCTGATGTTTGGCATTGAAATACTGCTCGGCGTTGTTGCTCCGATTGTCCTGCTCTCGCAGCGCAAGATCCGAAACTCTGTCGCCGGCTTGTTCACCTCGGCTTCGCTCGTCATCTTTGGCGTCGCCCTCAATCGTATCAATGTATTCTTGACGGCGTATACGCCGCTCTATCCCGAGAAAACATACTTCCCGTCTCTCTTCGAGATTCTTGTGACTGTCGGGCTGATTTGTGCACTTGTACTCGTCTACCGATTCATCGTTCTCAATCTGCCCGTCATTGCTGTTCCGCCCAGTGAACACAGCGGTGAAAAAGCAGCTATTAGCTCAGTGAAAACGGCGTAGGGGAGAGGAAGATAAAATGAAAAGAAGTCGCTTACTAATATCGATTGCGGTCACAATCACCATCGTCATAGTAGCATTGCCGTTGTTAGCTCAACGCAATAGCTCGTCGCCAATGCCGACAACTGACTGCAAAGCTTGCCATACATGTGAAGTTCCTACTCTGAAGGACCCATGCTTGAAATCCTGCCCTCGCGTTGAGATGGTTCACAAACAGGGTGCTCATGCATTGCAGGAAGCTCCTGATTCGATGCTCCTGTCTCAATTGTCAGATCTCTATCAGCCCGTACATTTCAACCACAAGGTCCACGCTTCGATGGCGCAAATGGGCACCGACTGCGCGACTTGTCACCACTATAGTCCCAAGGGCGTCATTCCGCCCTGTGCGGATTGCCATAGCCCAATTTCGGAATCTACCGATCTCAAGAAACCGAACCTCAAGGGCGCATACCATCGTCAGTGCTTGTCTTGCCACCGCGAATGGAGTCACGACACGAAATGCGTGTTGTGCCATATCCCGAATGCCGAGGGTGCAATGGGTGTCGCAGGCGAAGATCCGACCGACATCATCGGCAAACCGCACCCGGTGATTACCGAACCGGTAAAGAAGGTCTACCAGACTCCATACCCGAGCGCACCAGTCGTAACATTCCAGCACAAGGAACATATCGACCTCTTTGGATTCCGTTGTGTTGATTGCCATGAAAAGGAAAACTGCGGCAACTGTCATGACATCGAACAAACCAGCAAGGTCAAGAAGACTCAAGAACAGGTGCACGCAATCTGTAATGATTGCCACAAAGCCGATCCCTGTGCCAAGTGTCACGATACCAAGGAGCGCCCTGGCTTCTCACACAACAAGACCGGTTGGCCGCTTAATCAATACCATAAACAACTGGATTGCTGGGCCTGTCATCCGACCGGCAAGCAGATTTCCAAACTCAACTCAATGTGCGTGAGTTGCCATAAGGGTTGGAATCAGGCGAACTTCAAACACGCCGTGACCGGCTTGCACCTTGATGAAGTTCACTCCGAAATGGAATGCGCTGACTGTCATACTGACAACAAATACGACGCCGATCCGAAGTGCGACGACTGCCACGATGACGGTCGCACTGCCAAGACTGCTCCTCCGGGAATGCGGTCAAAGCATTCGAACTAACGGCTCGACTGGTCGCAAATGACGTCTTGAAAATTGCTTCAGAAAAAGACGGGCTCACCGGGATGGCAGATGGCGCCATCCCGGTTTTTTTTCGCCAAGTAGTCAAACCTTAATTTGTCTTTAACAATTGCCCCTGATATTCCTGCCGCCTCTTTTAAGGACTTCTGTCCTTATGCCCGCATCTTCCCGTAGGGTGCGGGCTTCTCCTCTTTAGGGACTAATCTTTAACAGTCATTGTGACTTGCGATGACCGCCCGGCATCATCCATACAAATCAACGTGTGCGCTCCCGGAGTCGGAGTAATAAATACCCGCTCACTTGGGTCGCCCGTAAAGATCAGCTTCCTATTGAGAAACCAGTAAATCGTGTGTGTGTCGTTTGACACCGACGCATCCAGCAGTATCTTCTGATAGTCCAATTTCACCCCATCGCGAATCTTAAACTGCGAATTATCTGCCGGCGAGACTATCATCGGTGCATCGCCTGTCCCAATCAACGCACAGTGCATATTGTGTTCCGGTATTCTCTCGACTTGGAATCCATTCCGCTCCATCCAGGTAGATATCTGTGTCGGCCAATGGGTAATAACTCGCTCGGCAATCTTATGTCCGTCTCGGCAATGGTTGCACAGTCTTTCGCCGGTCGCACCGTCGACAAGTATCAGTTCATGCATTGTACAGGGAAGATTCGGCGAAATGCTTTCGATAAACATCTCATCGACCGTGGACGCACATCGTTCCGTAGCCGGCATCCCGCTCGTAGCACATACTTGCCGCATCCCTACGCTGTTCGGTTGAACAAACCATCGCGCCTCTTCTTGTGCTGCCAATGCCTCGAACATCGAGAAGAGAATCGGCGCCGCAACTTCAGCCCCCACAATACTCGGATTTCCTTTTCCGTCAAAATTTCCGACCCAAACGCCAACCGTAAATGCCGGTGTATACCCGATACTCCACGCGTCGCGCTTGCCCAATGAAGTCCCGGTCTTCCAGGCTACCTTTGGCATATTCGTTGCCGCATCCCAAACCGTCGGCAGTTCCGGTCGGCGCAACTGGCTGAGAATTTCAGTGATGATGTACGCCGCCCCTTCATCGAAGATCGCTTTGCCTTCTGATTCAGCTTCGGTGCTCAGAAGGCGATAGGGTCGATACTTGCCGCCATTTGCCAGCGTCGCATAGAGATTCGTCAACTCGAGCAAACTCACTTCGCACCCGCCCAGTGCCAGCGGCAGTCCGTACTTCGCCCACGACTTGTTGAGCGAGCTGATACCGCCTTGCTTCAGCGCCGTATAAAATGTCTCGCCGCCTAACTTTGCCGTCATATTTACCGCCGGCACATTCAACGAACGGATCAGTGCATCCTCGACAGTCACCGCTCCGTTGAATTGCTCATCATAATTCACCGGCTTGTATCCCGAATAATCCACCGGTACGTCGAAAAGCAAACTTCTCGGCGACACCAACCCGTTGCCAATCGCCAGAGTATACACAAACGGCTTCAGCGCCGAGCCGGGTGACCGCAACCCCATCGCTCCGTTGACTTGCCCGCTCCCACTCGATGCAAAAAACTCCTGCGATCCCACGAGTGCCCTGACTGCTTGATTGCGATTGTCGATGATCACCACTGCGCCATTGGTAATGCCGCGATTCACCAGCGGCCGCAGGAACTCCTGCAGTTTCGTCTCCGCCAGATTCTGCAAATTTCTGTCTATCGTCGACTCGAGCTTTTCATTTCGTTGATACTTGCCGCGCAGATATTCCGCCAGATGCGGCGCTTCAAACGGCAAGTCAAATCGCCGCTCCGGCACCGGTTCCGCCGTCGCCTGTGCCAGTACTTCATCACTAATCACGCCGCGTTCGCGCATCAGATCTCAGAACTTTGTCGCGCGCCTTGGTTGCCGAAGACGAACTCACATCCGGCCGATTCCGATTCGGCGAATTCGGAATTGCTGCCAGCAGTGCCGCTTCACCCGGACTCAGTTTATCAGGCGGCTTATTGAAATACACCCTTGATGCCGCCCCTATACCGACGAGATTTCCACCATACGGTGCCAGATTGAAATAGTATGTGAGTATCTCGTCTTTTGAATAGTGCGCCTCCAATTGCAACGCTCGCCACACTTCAATCAGCTTCCCGCCAATTGTCCGCTCCTTCGGCTCAATCAGCCGCGCAACTTGCATCGTGATTGTCGATCCGCCTTGCGCTACCTTGCCGGCGCGAATATTCGCCACTGCCGCTCGAACAATCGAGATTGGATTCACCCCCGGATGATATCGGAAATGTCTATCCTCGTATGCCAACGTCGCCTTCTTCAGTAATGGCGAGATATCATCCGACTCCACCCGCAGTCGCCACATCTCATCAGGTGCAAGGAACGCCCTTAGCAAATTGCCATCCTTATCCAGCAGCAGCGTTGAAGATGGCGGATTCAACTTCTCCTGCGGCAGCGGAAACAACCGATCAATCGCTATCGCAACCAATGGCAAAGCGAAACACACCAATAGCATTGTTTTGAGGGCCGTTCGTGTTTTCTTCTCTGCCTCTGAACTAAACGTAAAGAGAATGAGGTTATTCATTCACGATAAGCTCCATTTAGCGATTGGAGAGTTGGGCAATAGATTCCTCAAGCTAAATTCCCCTCTCGAGAGGGGTGCCTTGGTTGCGCGAAGTATGAGCGCGACCAAGGCGGGGTGTGTTATGTTCCATTCCATCTTGATAAGCGCTGTCACTACTCGACCACCACCGTCCCCGATGATGCCACTGAACTTATCATCGGCGCATACATCGCCTCCGCTCGCACCGGCGGCACTACAAAAGTGCCCGCACTCACAACGCGGATTCCGTAGTAAAACTTTTCTTCCTTACCGAGCTGGAAATCGCCATAGATCACCATCCGGTCGTCGCGAATATCCATGTATTGCGGTTGATACATCTTATCGCCAATCCAGCCGATTCCGCGCCTCGATTGCAACCGCGGATTCTCGATCTCAAACCCCGCCGGCAGCAGATCAGCAATCGCCACGTTCTGCACCGCCTCGGTCAGAGCCTTCACGCTGATCTCGGCGATAATCATGTCGCCCTGATGCATGTCATCATATCGCAGCGCATTGCCGTTCTCATCGAGATAGCGCCGCCTCACCTGGATGTCGTGATCGTACTCGTCAACGCGCTGTGTCGAAGGCAGACCATCAGCGCGCCAGAAATAGTATGCTGTTCCGGTACCGTTAATACTGATTTCGACATTCTTCCCGCCCCAGTCCTTGGCGCGGAAATTGTGATCATCAGTCGTCAGGCTCCCAACCGTCACTCCATCTACCTTGACCGTTCCGGTGTAATTACTCGAACCTTGTTTCGCGAACACCTTTCCCAATGCCAACAGCGCAAACGCATTTTCCTGCGTCGTATACCAACGGCCTTCGCTATTCGCCGCCTTCGTCAAACTCTCGACCAGCTTGATTACATTCGGCGATGACGGGTCTGTCTCCGCCAAAACATCCAGCATGATTGCCTGCGCGCGAATCGGCGAATCAAAATTCCCGCCGCTCTCCCAACGCTTGATGCTGTCTGCCGGCGCCAATGTCTGCGGAAGCAATGTTCTTCCACCAGCGACGTCGCCTGACAAAATCAATGCCCCCGCCAACTGGTACTGCGAGTAAATCTGCAGTCGCTCCACCGCGCTGTTGCGCATGTACGTCAACGTCGAACGGTCGGCTTTGCCCGCCAGCGCCAATACATAGTTGGCATAGACGGCGGTTGACCATCGCGTCTGATCCGAGTCATAGTAGTAATGATAACGGTCGGTTTCCTCATACCCCGGTGCCTTTCCTCCTCGCGAAGGGTACGACCGCGCATAAGTCTGCAGCGCTGAAATCGCGCGATCATAAACACGATCAGCAACGACGTAGCCGCTCTTGCGCGCTTCTACAAGGAAATGCGCCGCGTATACTGATGCCCAATTGTTCTGGTAGTTGCCTTGCGGCCAATACGAAAACGCACCGGAGACTTGCTGCAAACTTGCGAGCTTGTTAAGTCCCTCTTCGATGTAATAATCGACGCTATTCTTCTTGAACAACTCCGGCTCGGCAATTCTTGCCAATTCATCGAAGTACAGCATCGGGAACAGTCGCGACACCGTCTGCTCGACGCAACCATGCGGGTATCCCAGCAAGTACTGCAGGCTCCCCGTAAACCGCACTGCCGGGAATGATGATACTGTCATTGTATAGTCGCTCGTCCCAGCCACGAACTCGGCAGGGAACTGGAATGTCGCCGCGCTTCCTTGAACAACCGACCCCATTCCCGCCAGCGTGATAAACGGCACCGCCGGACGAAGCGGCACTTCTTCGCTCATCGAAGTACTCGCGCCATTGCCTTTCGCGGCAAGGCTAAACTTGATCGCTCCCATCGTTTCGCCAGCCTTGACTCGGAAATACACCGCCATCTCTCGTCCAGCTTCAACTCTGACACTTTGCGTCGCGTTGCCGACTATTGCAACCGGCCCGGTTGCTTCAATACTGACATCGAAGTTCGACTCCGTGCCCGTCCCGTTGTATACGCTCACCGGAATCGTCAACTCATCATTGGTGCTGACAAATCGCGGGAACGTCGGCGTCAATATCAACGGCTCGCGCACGAACACATTCTTCTCTGCACTGCCGAACTTGTCCTCGAGCATCGCCGTTGCCATCACGCGTAACTGGCCGTTGAACTGAGGTACTGCAAACGTCACTTTCCCCGTTCCATCCGCCGCAACCTTGACCAATCCCGACCAAAACGCCACCGGCTTCACCCGCGTCAGCGCTACCGGCGTCAATTGCCGGCGACGTGCCGCTTCGATATCCCCGGCAGGGGAGTTTTTCAATGTGATCTCGGGCAATATCACGCTGTACACATCATATGTCTCCACCGAGAGTTGTTTCTTGCCAAAGAAGAACCCATGCGGATCGGGAACCTTCAAATCCGTCAGTTGACAAATACCTTCATCCACAGCGGCAATCGTCACGAATGCCCGGCCACTTGCGAATCCGGAAATCTTGTAGTTCACCGTCAGATCATTTTTGGGTTTGATTTCAGCAGGTATCGTCAACTCAACCGTCAGCCGATTTGCTTCGGCGCTCACTTTGAGCGGCACCACTCCGAATGCCCGCACTGGAGTGTCGCGTTCCAATTTGTCGGTTGAGCGTATCAAGTGTGCTGAGATATAAACATTCGGCTTAAGATCATTGCCGACCGGCACCCTGATCGTCGCCGTGTTTTCCTTCATCGTCACCACCTGATGCGAAAACACCTTCTCTCGCTCGACGCTCAACAACAGCTTGCCCCCAAATGGCGCCCGAATCTGCACCGTGGCAACTTCTCCCGGAAGATACGATTCCTTGTCGAGATCGATTTCGATTCGTTCCGGATTGTCCATCGCCCAAGGCGAATATCCCCATCCCGACGAATAAAACGTCAGCGATGATGTTGCTCCGCTCTCGATATCGCGAGCTACCACGCGATACTTGCCGTAATCATCAGGCACGACATCGAAACTACTCGCTGCCGCCGCCGATTCAACATTGAATCTGTCAACTTGCGACTCCACCTGCTCCGACACATAGCGGTGATATCCGCGATTGTTGTCATACTTCAAGATGCTCTGCCAGTAGATGCGCGACAGCGTCACTTCAATCTTGCGCCCGCCGCTGACCTTACCCGCGTAGTCCGTCGACACGAAATCAATCTTCATCGGTGCATTCGGCTGTCCATAACCCGCCTGCGCCTGCCTCAATCCGACATAGTATCGATAGGGGTGAATCATGATCCCGCCGTATGCCGTCACTCCTCGTCCGCCCGGCTCAAGCACTGTCGTTGAGATTACGCCGCGCAACATCGATGGCGGATTCTGACCTACCGGAATCTCAAACTTGTATCCGATATGCCCCTCGTTGTCCAAGAGTGTGTCCGCGAGCGCGGTTTCGGTTTCTTCGAATGCCTTGGTTGCGTCCGAGAAGACATAGCTCTTATATTCCGGCACTGTAAACAAGAACGGCTCGACTTCAACCTTGCCCTGTACTCGACGTTTCGCTGCCGGCGGTCCAAACAAAGTTACCGCATCGACATTGATCGTCGCCTTGTCTCCCGGGAAGTAATCAGCGCGATCAGTCTTCTGCGTCACCTTCATGCGGTCTGGGATGAACTCTTCGACGTTGAATCGCCCATACCCGATCTCTTCCTCTTCGCCGATCAACAAGCTGACATTGTATCTGCCTGTCATTGCATAATCAGGCACCACAATCGCCGCTTCAAACGCGCCTTGCTCGTTAGGCGTCTTTCGTTGCTCAGATAATACCTTTCCATCCGGACCCGTGACTTTCAACCGAATAGGGAAGGGCTCCGTCTTGGCTGCATTCGGACCGCGCACAATTGCCGCAATATTTGCCGTCTCGCCAGGTCGATAGATGTCGCGTTCGAAGTAAACGAATCCTTCCAACCCACCTGCGAGAAATGCCGCACCGGCCACATCAAAATCAGTCGTCGGAATCAATGATTCGCAACTCGCGCACTCACTCGGTAGATCCCGTGCCGCTCTGCATCAAGAAACTCGCGCATATTGATTGGCGTGACTACTTCATCGTTGGTGCGATTGGCTAGCGCAATTTGCTCTTCGTGCACCATTCGTCCCATCGCTTCCATGTTGTAAACCCAATCGTTGTAGCGGCTACCTTCACCGAGATCATTGGTACTTAGCAAGTAGACGAGATTGTTCGCGAAAACCTCTTCAACCTCAAGCACGATCTTGTCGACGTTGATCGTCGAGACTCCCACGTTCAGTTCACCAGTCCGCGTCAAGTAGAACCCACCGCCGACGAAATCCACCTGCGGTTCGATGTTCTCCTTCATCAGATTCACCGCGCCGGCGAAGTCTCTCCTCATTTCCGATCCGTCAATTGCCTTGATGCCGCGCGCGATTTTGACCTGATATGTCTTCGCCGGATCAAAACTCCCCCGCAGATCGAGATGCGTATGCCCCGACGTCATCTTGAAAGCAATCGGCGGTTCAATCGTAATGAATGAAGCAGCCGTTTGCGAGTTGACCGGAAGATTGAATTGCACACGTATCGCCTTATCAGTAATGTCTGTATGCAGCGGCAGCACGCTTTCTACGCGAAGGTCAGTCTTGCCGGGCAGGCTCAACGGCGTGACGTAGTCATCAAGTAATCCCAGACTGCCACCGTCGCATAGCAATCCCTTTTTCAATGCGAAGCTGAATCTGCTTTTCGTCTTGCCCGCGTTCGGCGTTATTGGCTACGATGCCGATGTAATTCGACACCGCCGAGGTCACAATCTCATAAGCTATCTCGCTGCCGTCTTCATACTGCAAGCTGATATACTTCATCGCTTCCATCGGATCGACGCGGTAGTTAAACTCCACTGATCCCGCCAAATCCGCCCGCTTGTCCGAGTCCGGCGTCAGATTGTAATTCAATACCGCATTGACTACTCGAAAGCGCGGTGTGTAAAACGAAAACGACCGGTCGCCGCGAAGCGCATATCCAAACTCTGCGGCAAATTTCGAACTTACCTCTGCACGATATTCAGTCGAGGGCGCCAACTGCACGCTCGGATAGAATCTCACTTTATCGCGCGCAATCCACTCAAACCGCCCCGGTATCTTCGGTTCAAAACTGCAGGGAATGAGCGTCGTCGGAACATTCAACAACGAATCGCCGACAAGTTCGCGCGTGAATACGATCGTGAAATTTGTCGTCTGCGGAACCTCGTTTGTCGGAGAGAACAGCTCGACCTTGATCGATTCACCGCCAACACCATTTTGCAGCACATAGATTGTTCCAGCCGCGATTACCAGTACCAGCACCGCTATGATTCCCACCAGCGCCGATTTCGGCATTCCACCGCGTTCGTTGCCCACAAGCGTCTTCATGACACACCCCATATTCAGAAGTTAATGATTGATTCTCGTTTCAAGATTTGCGCGACGAAAAGCCATCCGACTTGTTCGCCCCTTCGCATAGAAATAATAGTCGTCCACTTACCGAAATTACAAGCCCTTTGCGAAATCGCTGTTGAATGTTAACCCGCAGACTTAACTGAATCTGCACTGGTCAACTGCTATCGAATTGTACACGATTTGACTATTCGGAGATGAAAGTTTGTTGTGATGCCCTAAAATTTCTGCCGGAGCAGCCTTGGCAGAAACCGTCCGGTGCGCAACCGGTAAGCCGCATCGTTCTCGGTTGCTCCCCCTGGAACTCTTCCAAGTGGTGACAGATAATGACTTCACCAGGTTTTGAAGACCAACACGCCCGCGGCCGTGCCTGATCTTGGAGTAGATCCCGGTTATTAGCCCCGTGTCTGCCGGATCCGGAGTTACGCGAAGTCCCCATACGCGACGACCGCGCAACGACTGCCCCCACAGACAAACACGCCTAAACATCGCAATATCCACGACAGCAAACGCCACAACAGCGAGAATTGCCGAACAAGTTTCCGCTTGGCATCATCTCACCACGAGATCAAATCGGATGAAGTGACAATCATGCGAATTTCATTGGTTTTGGCAAGTCGGACGTAGTTTGGCCGGAGCGAAGGAAAGAAGCATTTGATGATACACTTCTCTTCCCGCGACCAGCAGCCAGAGTAGAAATCGCCTGGCCAAATAAAGGCTTCTTCGCAAGACCGCAAAAGCGTAGACAATGTCCTGCCTCGGCAAAAACGCGGCCTGCTGGCAACCGCATGAAATCGTGCGCGAGCCATGTTCCTTTTCCTGATGCCCTCTCGTCTATCTGATTTCCGGCCACACCGAAGAGGCCATGATGTTGCTTGGATTTGTCTTCGTGGTCATGGGCATACCTTCTTCAGAGCGCAAAACCAGCGCGCCCGAAGCCCTGCGCGACCTTCGAGCCCGCCCTCGTGTCCGCGACGGATCAAACAGCGAATTGCCGGGCGTGACGTCGTCCGGGCGATATCATGCTTCTGTCGAAGGCGATCCGTTCCGCTGACGCCATCGTCCTGATTGCGTTAACCTTTCCGTCGACGAAAGTCTCTGACCCGAATCGATCCTGTCTCGGTCGCTGCCGCCACAACCGACATGTCTGCCCCGGACGAACTCCCAGCTCTTTTCGGACACTTGTCGTTCGTGGACAAGGGCATGTCGAAGCCAGGGCTACTGGAATCACGAAACAATGAACAGCCCCCACCATCTGTCTTCTCTGTGTCCTCGTCGTCGTCATTTATGGAATGACTCGCGGTGACTGGATGGCGGGCTTTCTTGCCGGGCTGTCACTTGCCATGGCAATGTTGCCCGAGGAGTTTCCGGTCGTACTTACCATCTTTCTCGCTTTGGGCGCCTGGCGCATTTCCCGCGTCGGCGTACTTACACGCCGGATTCCTGCCGTCGAAACTCTCGGATCGGCAACCGTCCTCTGTGTGGACAAAACCGGCACTCTGACCATGAATCGCATGTCCGTTCGTGAACTGTATGCCGATGGGCTATTCCACGATTTCAAAGTCTCTCCTGAGGTCATCCCCGAAGACTTCCACGAGGTTGTCGAATTCAGCATTCTCGCCAGCCCCGCCGACCCCTTTGATCCAATGGAAAAAGCCATGCGCGAGTTCGCCAGTTAACCCCGCAAATACCGAACATATCCACACGCTGACCTTCCTCGCGAGTATCCCTCACCAATGAACTCTTCGCCGACTCGTCTGGCAGTCGCCCGACCGCCGCAATATGTCGTCGCCGCCAAGGGCGCACCGGAAGCATCGCCAACCTATGTCCTTTTCGACGAGCAGTTGGCTGACCCTGCCCGGTAATCGACCAAATGAGCGGCGCGACTCGAGTCATCGGTTGCCAAAACAGAATTTCGTGCCAAAGGATTGCCGCCCGGACAACACGACTTTGAATTCGTTTTCGCTGGTCTTCTCGGCCTTGAAGACCCGGTTCGCCCCAAAGTCCGGGAAGCGATCGGCGAATGTTATGATGCCGGCATCCGTACGATCATGATCACCGGTGATTATCCGGGAACTGCCAGAAACATCGCGCGCCAGATTGGGTTGAAAAATCCTGAGGACTTCATTACCGGCGCTGAGTTGGCGGTAATGAGCGATGCCGAACTGATGATTCGCCTTAAAACAGTGAATTTGTTTGCGCGAATGGTTCCGGAACAAAAACTTCGCTTGGTCAAAGCCCTCAAGGAAATGGGTGAAGTCGTAGCCATGACCGGCGATGGCGTCAACGATGCTCCTGCTCTTAAATCTGCACACATCGGCATCGCAATGGGTGGGCGCGGCACAGACGTCGCCCGCGAGTCGGCGGCAATCGTCCTCATCGAGGACGACTTCGACTCCATCGTCCTTGCCGTCAAAATGGGAAGAAGAATCTTTGACAATCTCAAGAAGGCGATGATGTTTATTTTCTCGGTACACGTACCAATAGCCGGATTTACGTTGATTCCCGTAATCCTTGAGTGGCCGCTGGCGCTGTACCCGGTACACATCGTGTTTCTCGAACTCATCATCGACCCGGCCTGTTCGGTCGTCTTCGAGGCTGAACCTTCCGAAGAAGGCATCATGAGACGCCCTCCCAGAAAGATCGATGAATCACTCTTTGGCAAAAAGGCGGTCATCTTCAGCCTCTTGCAAGGCTTGATTGTTCTGTCCGTTGTGGTAACCGTCTATTATTGGGAAATGGGCGAGCACAACCAAGACTCGGCAAGAGCTCTCGCGTTTATCACATTGGTCATTTCAAACCTCGGTCTTATCCTTTCGAATCGCTCTCAGTCCCGGTCAATTCTGAAGACCATTTTCGTGCCCAATCCTACAACCTGGTGGGTCGTCGTCGGTACGGTCTTATTTCTTACTCTGGCACTTACTGTGCCATTTCTTCAGACCTTATTCAGGTTTGGTCCTCTTCATACACCTGACTTGATGATATGCCTTTCTGCCGCTATTGCCTGCGTCGCAATGCTCGAAATCCTAAACCCGTTCGTTCCCGGGCCAACCGTTCGTTACAAATTTCACAAACTCTTTGCATACCAAACTCAATTGGTTATATTCGCCACGATGTTTTAGCCGATATCCTTACTATAATATGGTAAGATCGGTCAACGACTTTAGCACTATGAGGACATCATGGCAATAGACAAAATAGTCATTATCGGCGCCGGAACGATGGGGCAGGGAATCGCCCGCACCATCGCCGAGACCGGTACCGAGGTCGTGCTCTACGACCTCAGCGACGAAATCCTGAAAAAATCTCTCGACTTCGTGTCCGACTCGCTCGATCGCGAAATCGAAAAATGGGGCATTACTAAATCGGAGAAGAAAGCTATCCTTTCGAGGATCAAGACCAGCACCGATGTGAAGATCGCTCGGAAAGCCCGCGTCATTATCGAAGCTATCCCCGAAAGTCTTGAAATGAAGCGCGAACTCTTCAAACAGCTTGACGAACTCTGTCCGCCGGAGACTGTGTTTATTTCCAATACCTCGACTCTGTCGATTACACAACTTGCCTCTGCGACCAATCGTCCGCAGATGTTCATCGGCATGCACTTTCTTAATCCCGTGCACAAAATTCCCATGGTCGAACTCGTTCGCGGGCTCAAGACCTCGACGGAAACTTATGCCTTCACGCAGGACTTCGCTGTCAAACTCAATAAGAAACCGATTCCGGTCAATGAGTACCCCGGCTACGTCACCACCCGTATCATCGTGCCGTTCCTTAACGAAGCTATGCACGTCCTCATGGAAGGCATTTCCTCCGCTGAAGAAATCGACAACGCCATGAAACTCGGCTTCGGATTCAACATGGGTCCGCTTGCGCTTGCCGATATGATGGGTCTCGATGAAGTCATGGCTATGATGGAAAATCTTCTGAATGAGCTCTCTGAGCACAAGTACAACCCGTGTCCGCTGCTGCGCAAATTGGTCCGCGCCGGCCACCTCGGTGTCAAAACCGGCCAGGGATTCTTTAAGTATGATGAAGACGGCAACAGGATAGAAGGAGCCTGATCATGAAAATTCTAATTGTCAACTGCGGTTCCTCGTCGGTTAAATACCAGCTCTTCCAGCTTCCCGACAACTTCTGTCTTGCCAAAGGTATGGTCTCCCGCATCGGCATGTCCGGCGCCGTGCTCACGCACAAACCGCACGACCGGCCGGAGGTCACAATCTCTTCCGAAATTCTCGATCACACTATCGCTATCGAACACGTCATCGCCATCCTGCTTTCGCCGAATCACGGCGTCATCAAGAATCGCGAAGAAATCGCCGCAGTCGGCCATCGCGTCGTTCATGGCGGTGAGCAGTTCACGGCTTCGTGTCTGGTCACGCCGGAGATCATGCTCGAACTGCGCAAGTTGATCGAACTCGCTCCGTTGCACAACCCGCATAACATCCGCGGTATTAATGCCACACTGCAAAATCTTCCCGGCGTCCCTAATGTCGCCGTTTTCGATACGGCATTTCACCATAAGATGCCGGAACACGCGTTCATCTATCCGTTGCCGTACATTCTCTATCGCAAGTATCGCATCCGCCGCTACGGCTTCCACGGCATGAACCACCACTTCGTCTCCAAGCGTGCCGCCGAAATGCTCAACACTACTCGCGAGAAGATCAAGATCATCACCTGCCATCTCGGTAACGGCGCTTCCATGTCCGCGGTCGACAAAGGCATCTCCGTCGACACGACCATGGGCTTCACGCCTCTGGAAGGCTTGATGATGGGCACCCGCTGCGGCGACATCGACCCGGCAATCATCCTCCACATGATGGGCAAGGAAGAACTCTCGCTCCACGAGGCCAACACCATGCTCAACAAGCACTCCGGCCTTGTCGGTGTCTCGGGTGTGTCATCCGACATGCGCGAAATCATCGAAGAGATGAACAACGGCACCAAGTCCGCCAAACTCGCATTCGATATCTACTGCTATCGTGTGAAAAAATATCTCGGCGCCTACGCCGCCGCGATGGGTGGGTTGGACTGCATCGTGTTCTCGGCAGGAATCGGCGAGAACTCCGCCGTCGTGCGCCAGGCATGTGTCTCAGGCATGGAATTTATGGGCGTCGAACTCGACAAGGGTCTCAACGAAGCCGCCAAGAACAAGGAGTCGATCATTTCGACTGCCGGTTCCAAGGTCAAAGTCGTCGTCGTCCCGGCTAACGAAGAACTCGTCATTGCCATGGACACCGCCGAAATCATCAACAAGAAATAGACGTTATTCGTGTGTCGCGGATGTACTCATCCGCGACATTAAACGATCGTAGGGGCGCGGTTTCCGCGCCCTTTTTGTTTGTGGCTTCGAAATCAGCTTCGTAGGTCAGGAGCCCTGTGCTCCTGACATTTTACCCTCCCTCGACCTCTCATCAATCAACCGACACCCTTCCATCAGGATGAAATCATTCGGGAGATTGTTATTCGCCTCCGGAAGATCACTCTCAGTGATCGGCTCAAGCAGCCACGTCCCGTTTTCCCACGCCAGCGCTTCGTAAATCGCCTTCTCAGCGACCAGTTCACCCAATTTCGCAAACGAGATATTACCCCGATTCAGAAACATCACCAGCTTGTCCTCGCCGCCGCGATTCGAACTCACTGTAATCTTCGCCGTCCGCTGACTCGGTCCCAGCGCTTGCACAAGATCGATAATACTCATCTCGCTCAAATTCCCGCGCGACCCTGACCGTGTCTCATTCGCCCGCCCTTGTTCTGTGCTGCCGCGTTTTTCGACTTCCTTGATTCTCTGCACAAGAATCTCCATGCCATCGTCGAGGTCGATGATATCCTCCAATCCGATCGCCAAAAGCGGCATCAGCGACCGCGCCACGTGTCCACGCAGCACCAGAAACGTCGGAAACCGTGCGAAATCCATTCCCAGGTTTTTCAACTGTCTGATAATTTTCACCACATCGCGGGGAATTGCCAACGACCGGATCAAAACCACTTGCGGCCGAAGTCGCCGGCATTGCGCCACCAGCACATCAAGCGCTCGCACGTGCGTGATCTGATAGCCCTCCTTGCCAAGACGCACCTTAAGCGCATAGTCGCGATCGGTGCTGTCTGAGTAGACAACAATATGAGCAGCTTCAACTTTGGAATTTGGGTCAGCCAATTTAGTTTCTCCGAAGCTTCCTTGAAGCGCATCAATCTTTCGCCGCTGTGTGTCGCCTGCAAAGTCAATGCAAAGCCGTCACACACCGACGGTTCCACTCGGTCCGTCGAATCTGCGCTTCTCATTATATTGTCGGAAAATCTGTTACCCCCCTTAAGAACTCCCCAGTTCCACTTTGAATCAATTAGAGAATGCATGCCCCAACTACCGTCATCCCCGCGAACGCGACCAGCTTCTACCGGTTCTGCTTCAACACAAACTACGTGTCATCCCCGCGAAGGCGACCAGCTTTTACCGATTCTACTTCAACACAAATTGCGTGTCATCCCCGCGAAGGCGGGGATCCAGGTTTAGCGGGTTCACCTTTAGTTCGTAGGGTGGGTCTCCTTACCGAACGAATCGCAATTCTCAAGTACCGGCTCTCGCGGAGACCCGCCAACTTCCTAATGCAACGCGTAGGGGCTCAGTCCCCCACCGGAACGGTGGGGTTTTATAACCGATTCACTGCCTACCCCTCACACGGCGCCGGCCCGCCACCAAGAAGGTAGCTGATCAAATAAGCTGCGTCCGAAACCGTGACAATCCCGCTGCAATCGACATCACCAGACTCGATCGGGTTCAGCTCCGATCCGCCTCCAAAAATGTAATTGACCAAGTAGACCACGTCCGATACCGTCACCGTCTCGTTGCCGTCAATATCACCAAGAGTCATGGTTCGAAATCGGAAGATCTGACTTGACCACGTTTCGCCGCCATTCGATCCTACGGCCTTGACATTCCACCAATACTTACTGGCCCAGTTCAGCGGCTGTTCGATGAGATAATATTCTGACGAAATATCGGGAACGACAATTGGCGACAATAGACTGCTGTCAGTTGACAGATGGAGCGAATAGATCACATGAGCCAATGGATCGCTAACGGTAGCCGCGGTCCATTCGAGCATCGGTGTTCTTGTCGCAATCGGTGGCATGAAACTATTCGGCGGACTCGAGAGATCAAATTGCGACGGCGCGGCATTACCACAACCGATTCCATAGGCGCCGACCAAAACCCCACAACTGTTATTCGCCGGTGCACAAGGCGATGTATCCGTAATGAGGTAGTTGCTGTTTGCAGTATCGCAGAACAATGGATCCGCGGAGAAATTGCCGTTTGTGCCCAGGTAGTTGGCGAGTTGCCCCGTCCAGTCGCCTGAATCGTTACCATAAATATCAGAACACCTGAAGGCTATCAATAGTGAATCCGCACATCCCTCGTGCCAGGGAGCCTCTCTCTGAATTACGTCGCCTCCCTTGTTGAAGGCGAATATGCAGCTATCTACGACCATGACTTGATTCAAGCATCCGCCTTGGTAAATTGCAGAACCATCGTTGGCGGTGTTATTCACGAACGTACACGATGAAATGGTGGTCGGGCAATAGCTCGCTCTTGCGAAGATCGCTCCGCCTTGATCCGCCATGTTTCCATCAAAAAGGGAATTGGAGCAGTTGATGCCCAGGAACTGCCCGCCTCCGAATAGTCTAATTCCACCACCATTTGAACCTGAGTTCATGCTACCATTTCTTCGGATCACGCTGTTGCGGAGGATTAGTCGTACATCCATTGCCATCCCGATGGCGTAGGCATCGTTTTCTTCAAATAGACAGCTGTCCACTGTCCAATCCACGTCGTTATAGAACATGGCACCAGAGCCGTTCCCGCGAACAACGCAGTTAATTAGGTTTCTCGGAATACCCTTTGAATCACGTGGGTCAACAGACTTATCGGGTTTGTTCCACTTTAGAAAGCCCAAGTCCCCGACTCCAGCTCCCCCGTTATTCTCAATAACACAGTCGCGAATAGTCTCGAAATACGAACCAATATACAGAACTCCATTACCCGCATTATTCGCTATTCTTCCGCCATATATGTTGATCCTCGAATCGTGGCCTATCCTTACTCCTGAACCTCCATTCGCTTCAAAGAGGCAACCATTGAATACCGGAACACCTTGTCCCATGACGAACGAACCAGATCCTGAGTTCCCAAATATCGAACAGGAATCAATTATACTACCCGAGGCCAACGGGCCATTCAGTCTGGTGGCACTATTCGAACCATTGTTAGTTATTCGATTTACCTTGAGTCTCGGGAATGAACTATTGCAGTATATTCCACCGCCTTCGTTTCCAACCCCGACTCCATTCTGAATCGTAAAGCCGGCAAGAACTGATAGGCTGTCCTCCCCGTTCACAAACCTGACCACGCTCCCTGTATCCGCCACCATTGGGACCACGCTGGTATCACCATCGATAACACATTGATGGATATGCGTCGTGTCGCCATCCACCACGTACTTGCTGGCTACAGCGATCTTCTTGCCAAGGAAACTGATTCGTTCGTAGTAGTGACCATCATCGACGAGTACCGTGTCTCCGTCAATCGCCGCATCAATCCCCGCCTGAATCGTCGGTTGGTCAAGCGGCACCTGTATCGTTGCTCCTTGCAATACTGACACCATCAGTATCACCGCCATGACAATCAGCTTCATCTCTGGGTTCTCCTTTTCGTATTGTCAGTAAGTTCGATGATACGAATCCCCAATCACCTCAGGTCCAGTCAATTGAATACGGGACATTATGATATTGAATTTACGACCCAATATAACCAGATTTCCGATTCTGTCAAGGCGACTTGGTTGCCGCCACCCCCCTCATTTCCCCTTGACATCCCCGCTTTGTCTTAATACTTTGGCCGACTATGGAGATACTGCTGGATTCCATTACAGCCGACCCCAGCGATCTTGAATTGACTGCCGATGCCGCAGAACTTGAGCTGCATCTCGAACTGGCTAATCTGGTTACACCAGTCGATTACAAGCTGACCGCATGGCGCATGGAGGATGAGATATTCCTCAACGGCACAGTGACTTATACCATGCAGCAGACCTGCGCCCGCTGCCTCGTCGAATACGAAGTTCCTTACTCTCTTAAGATGGATCTCGTATTACAAATGGTACAGGATGACCTCCTCCGTCAGGAAGCCGACGAGGGAGAGGAATTCATCATGATCTCCAGTTCGCTGACGACTTTCGTGCTCGATCAACAGCTTCGCGACCTGATCACGCTCGAAAATCCGCTCAAACCCCTCTGCCGGGAGGATTGCGCCGGTCTCTGCGCCCGTTGCGGCACAAACCTCAACGAGCAGGGTTGTAATTGTATAATAAAGGAAGACGATCCCCGTTGGGATGCGCTTAAGAATTTGTCCAATAACAATTAGTTGTTCTAACAGTTAGATACGAGAGAGTACAATGCCACTTCCAAAACGCAGACACTCCAAGCAACGCGGCCGCAAACGTCGCACTCACTACAAAGCTACTTTCCCGGCGTTGACCGAATGCGGCAACTGCGGCGAAGCGAAAATGCTCCACCACATCTGCCCCTCCTGCGGTTTCTACCGCGGCGAACAGATTCTGGAAGGAAAGGAAGCTTAGCTTAAGCGTTGAAAAGACGTATTGCCGTTGATTGCATGGGCGCCGACCTGGGACCGCTCCCACTGGTTGCCGGCGCCGTCAGCTATCTCAAACTGCCCGGTAATCAGGATGATTCCATCGTCCTGGTTGGCGATGAAGCCGTGCTCAAAGAGCATTTGGCTTCTCTTGGCGTTAATGGCAACATGCCGATCACGGTGGCGCATGCTCCCGAAATCGTCGACATGAACTCGTTCGCGACCGACGCACTGCGCAAGAAAAATTCCTCCATCGCCGTCGCCATCAAAATGCACAAAGATGGCGTGGTCGATGCCGTGGTCTCCGCCGGTAATACCGGCGCTGTCATGGCGACCGCGATGTTCACCCTGGGCCGAATCCCCGGTGTAACCCGTCCCGCAATCGCCGCGATGTTTCCCAACAAGCACGAAACTGCGACTCTCATCGTCGATGTCGGCGCCAATGTCGATGTCAAGCCGGACAATCTCTATCAGTTCGCACAGATGGGCGCTTCCTACGCCGAAGACATCCTCAAGATCCGTTCCCCCAAAGTCGGCCTGCTTTCGATTGGCGAAGAGCCCACCAAAGGCAACGATTTGATTCTTTCGAGCCACAACTTATTGAAGAGTGGCGCGTTTAACTTCATTGGCAATGTCGAAGGCCGCGACATTCTCGACGGCAAATGCGATGTCGTCGTCTGCGACGGATTCATTGGCAACATCCTGCTCAAATTCGCCGAGTCAGTAAAAGTGTTCCTCGAGTGGCGAATCAGAAGACAGGTTAGCTCGAACTTCTTTTCAAGAGCCGGCGCGATCTTGATGGGACCTTTCCTCAGACGCATGCGCCGCTCCTTTGATTATTCCGAGACCGGCGGCGCGCCGCTGCTCGGACTGAATGGAAACGTTGTTATTGGACATGGCAAGTCCTCGGAAAAAGCTATTATGAATGCAATTAGAGCAGCCGCGGAAATGATTTCCACGAACGTCACCGCGCATATTCAAAAGAGAATCGAAGTCAGCTCCGGAAAGGTGGTTGAGCAGTGAAAACGCTCCCATCTCGGCAAAGATTATTGGCATCGGTGCCTATACGCCTGCGAAAGTCCTGACCAACGCCGACTTCGAAACAATGGTCGACACTTCCGATGATTGGATCACCAGTCGCACCGGCATCAAGCGCCGTCATATCGTCGGCGATTCTGGTGAAGCCGCGTCCGATCTGGCAATTGCCGCCGCGCGAGATGCCATTGCCCAATCCAACATTTCTCCCGAAGAAATTGATCTCATTCTCATCGGCACTGTTACTCCCGACATGAAAACGCCGTCAACCGCGGTTATTGTCCAGAAAGCCCTCGGTGCAAAAAACGCCGCCGCGATGGACATCAATGCCGCCTGCGTCGGATTTCTCTACGGCCTTACCACAGCTAAAGCATTTATCGAATCGGGCATGTACAAGACTGTACTCGTCGTCGGTGTCGAGGTACTAACCAGCATTACCAATTATCAGGACCGCACAACTTGCGTTCTTTTCGGCGACGGCGCCGGAGCGGCAGTTCTTCGCCGTGACGACAATGCCAATACTGGAATACTCTCTGCATATATCGCCGCCGATGGCAGTCACACCGAGCTACTCTATGTCCGTGCCGGTGGTTCTCGTCAGAAAGTTACCGTTGAAAACATGAACAACGGCGCAACCGGTATCTATATGAACGGCTCCGAAATCTACAAATTCGCCGTGCGCAATATGGAAGATGCCGCCAAGCGCGTTATCGCTGATGCCGGAGTCAGTCCCGAAGACATCGATCTGGTTATTCCGCATCAGGCAAATATCCGCATCATCGATTCGCTCGCGAAACGCCTTCACGTTCCCGATGAAAAACTCTTCGTCAATATTCAGGAATACGGTAACACTTCTTCAGCCTCGATCGGAATCGCTATGGTGGAAGCCCAACAGCAGGGCAAAATGAAAAAGGGAGACCTCGTTCTCCTCTTGTCATTTGGTGGTGGATTGGTCTGGGGTGCAATTCTTTTCAGGATGTAATTAATGAGTAAAGTCGCATTTCTCTTTCCAGGGCAGGGCTCGCAATACGTCGGAATGGGGCAGGACCTCTTCGACAAATATGACGAAGTCAAAGCCCTCTATAAATCAGCTTCCGAAATTCTCGGCTACGATCTCGCCCAAGTCAGTTTCCAGGGTCCCGAAGATCGTCTCAAAGAAACTGTCGTAACCCAGCCGGCAATTCTTGTCCACTCGCTGGCATGGCAGATAGTTCTCAAAAAACAAAATCTGACTTCAGACTTCGCCGCCGGACATTCGCTCGGCGAATACTCTGCGCTTGCTTCTGCCGGAATATTCACACCGGAAGATGCCATCCGCGCCGTTAACACCCGCTGCAAAGCGATGCAGGAAGCCTGCGAACTTAATCGCGGCACCATGGCGGCGATCATCGGACTCGATAAAGCAGCCATCATGACACTGGTCGATCGCATGAAACCAGTCGGCGTCTGCGTCCCGGCAAATTTCAATTCACCCGATCAGGTTGCAATCTCCGGCGACTACGAGACTGTTGAAAAAGCACTCCCCGTTGCCAAGGAACTCGGCGCCAAACGCGCGATCCTGCTGCCGGTCGGCGGAGCATTCCACTCGCCGCTTATGCAAAGCGCCGCCGCAAAATTGGAAGTCACCCTCGGTCAGTTGACATTCCATCAGCCGACTTGTCCAATCATCGCCAACGTTACCGCTCAGCGCGAATCCGATACTGTCAAGATCAAGGAACTGCTCGTTAAGCAAATCACTTCGCCGGTTCTCTGGGCAGATTCTCTCAACGAGCTCTATCAACTCGGAGTCCGTCGCTATGTCGAAATCGGCCCCGGCAAAGTGCTCTCCGGTCTCGCAAAGCGGACCTTGCCGGCAGACATTGAAATCATGAGCCTTGACAAACTCGCAGACTTTGATTTGGTTGGCGAGAAATTGTTGGAGGTTGTTTGACATTAACGGGTAAAGTCGCGCTCGTCACCGGCGGTGCGCGCGGAATCGGTCGTTCTATAGTTGAGAGACTCCTCGATTCCGGCTGCAAGATTATGATCGCCGACGTTCTCGATGAGGTTGGCAATCAGGCCGCTTCCGAACTTTCGGCACGCGGCGAAACTGCCTATGTCCATTGCGATGTCACCTCGGCCGCCGATGCCCAGAACTCCGTCGAAAAGACAGTTGAACGCTTCGGCAAGATTGACATCCTTGTGAACAACGCGGGTATTACCAAAGACACCCTGATTATCAAAATGGATGAATCCGCTTGGGATCGGGTGCTCAATATCAATCTCAAAGGCGCCTTCCTGATGTCGCAGGCCGCCGTCAAAGTTATGATGAAAGCGCGCTCGGGGCGCGTTGTCAATATATCCTCAGTCGTGGGTCTTATGGGAAACTTCGGCCAGGCCAATTACTCCGCCTCCAAAGCCGGCCTTATTGGACTCACCAAAACTGTTGCAAAAGAGTTAGCAGGTCGTAATGTTACCTGCAACGCGGTGGCGCCCGGCTACATCCAGACCGAAATGACCGAGCACTTGTCGGATGCCGCCAAAGAAGCGTTCTTAGCCAACATTCCGCTCAAACGGCCGGGACTTCCCGCCGATGTCGCCAATGCCGTCGCCTTCCTGGCGTCGGACGAGGCTGCCTACATCACCGGGCAGGTTCTGCAGGTCGATGGCGGATTGTTGATGTAAGGGAGAGAATAGGAATTTAACTTTTCATCGGAGGATGATACTATGGATGTCGAAGCCAAAGTAAAGGAAATTATCGTCGAGCAGCTCAATGCCGACAAGGACGCAGTTGTCCCGGCTGCCAAGTTCGTCGACGACCTCGGTGCCGATTCGCTCGATACCGTCGAATTGGTAATGGCTCTTGAAGAAGCCTTCGGACTCGAAATTCCGGATGAAGAAGCCGAGAAGATCGCGACCGTTGGAGATGCCATCAACTACATCAAAGCTAACGCAAAGGAAACAGCCTAAGTTTCTCGCTTAGTCCGGGAATCTTGTGACGACAACTATGAAAAAAGCAGTAATTACCGGACTCGGCATTATTTCGCCCTTGGGCAATTCCACTGAAGAGTTTTGGGCCGGCATCAAATCTGGAAAATCCGGAGTGTCGGCCATCGATCGCTTCGACATCTCGCGATTTGACTGCCACTTCGCGGCACAAGTCACGAACTTCGATGCCACCAAATGGATGGACAAAAAAGAGGTCCGTCGCAGCGATCTCGTTCAGCAATACTCCATCGCCGCCGCTCAAATGGCGGTCGATGACTCAAAACTCGACCTCAACACTATCGATAAAGAACGCGTCGGCGTCGTTACCGGTTCCGGTATCGGCGGCATCGCCACTTTCGAAGACCAGTGTTGGACCTTCCGCGATAAGGGACCCGGCAAGGTTTCGCCGTTCTTCATCCCGATGATGATCATCGATATGGTGCCCGGTTTGGTCTCGCTTCGTTTCGGATTCAAAGGTCCCAATTACTCAACTGTCAGTGCCTGCGCTTCATCTGCTCACGCGATTGCCGATGCCCTGCGCATCATCCAGCGCGGCGAGTCGGATGTCGTCGTCACCGGCGGTTCCGAAGCTTCAATCACCGAAATGTCCTTTGCCGGATTCTGCTCCTCAAGAGCACTTTCAACCCGCAATGACGACCCGCATACCGCTTCGCGTCCATTTGACGTCGATCGCGATGGATTCGTCATGGGCGAGGGCGCAGCGATTATTGTCCTCGAAGAAGAAGAACACGCCAAACGTCGTGGCGCACACATCTATGCCGAAGTCGTCGGCGCCGGAATGTCGGCTGATGCTCATCACATCACCGCTCCTGCTCCGGATGGCGATGGCGCCGCCCGTGCCATGATTGCCGCACTCAAGGATGCTAATCTGAAGCCGGAACAGGTTGACTACGTCAACACTCACGGCACGTCAACTCCGCTCGGTGATATCGCCGAAACCATGGCCGTCAAGCGCGTCTTTGGCGAACACGCCAAAAAACTGCTGGTGAACTCTACCAAGTCAATGGTCGGTCATATGCTCGGCGGTGCCGGAGCTATCGAAGCCGCAACTACTGCGCTATCATTGGAAGAGGGCTACGTCCACCGCACTATGAATATCCAGAATCAAGATCCTCAATGCGATCTCGATTACTGCAAAGAAGGCGGCCGCAACGTTCCCATTAGGTACGGTATCAGCAACTCCTTCGGATTTGGCGGACACAATATCACCCTCATTCTTGCCAGGTACGATAACGCCGCGAGGTAACTGATGCTGCAATTTCTCGCCCGACTCTTCGGTAAGAAACCGAAAAAGTCAGCCAAGGCGACCCTGAGTGCCGATGCGCAAATGCAGCTTCAGAACGAAATCGGCTACGTTTTCAAAGACAATTACTACCTGACCAAAGCACTCACTCATCGCTCTTATCTGCGCGCCGATGACTCTCGCAATCTGCGCTCCTACGAACGCCTCGAGTTCCTCGGCGATTCCGTCCTCGGCCTCGTCGTTGCCGAAGAGCTATTCCAAAAGTATCCCGATATGAGCGAAGGCTTCTTGACCAAGAACAAATCACTGCTCGTTAACAAGAAGGTCCTCTCCCACACCGGCATGCAAATCGATCTCGGCAAATACATTCTGATGTCGGCAGACGAAGAACGCGCCGGCGGTCGTACTCGCCAATCCATCGTTGCCGATTGCCTCGAAGCATTGTTTGGCGCCGTATATCTCGACGGCGGTCTCGAAGCCACTGCGCAAGTCATCAAGCGTGTGGTCTCGTTCAACTTCGCCAAGACCAGCGAAATTCTTTCACTGCGAAACTACAAAGGCGAACTGCTCGAGAAGCTGCAAGCCAGTGGCGGCGGTATGCCAAAATACACCGTCAGCGACGAAGACGGTCCCGATCACCGCAAAGTTTTCACTGTCGAAGTTTTCGTCTCCGGCAAACGGCTCGGCACCGGTCGCGGCGACTCCAAAAAAAGCGCTGAACAGCGTGCCGCTGAGAGCGCACTCAGTTCACTTGAAGAAGACAAATAATTCGGAGGATATAGATGAACATCATTGTATGTGTGAAGCAAGTCCCGGAAATCGCCCTCGTCAGCGTCGATGCCAATGCCGGAACCCTCAGCCTGCCGCAAAGCCCCGGCATGATTAATCCATTCGATGCCTACGCCATCGAAGAAGCTCTTCGCCTCAAAGAAAAACTCGGCGGTACCGTCTGGGTGATTTCTCTCGGCGGCAAGGAATCCGACTATGCACTTCGTGAAGGCTTGGCGCTTGGCGCCGACGAAGCCGTTCATCTTATGGATGACAAATTCGCCGACCTTGATACCACCGCCGCGGCGCTCGTACTCGCTGCTGGCATCAATAAGATCGGATCGGCCGACTTGGTCATCTTCGGCAAACAAGCCGTCGACTATGATTCTTCCTCTCTCGGTGCAGCCGTTGGTGGCGTGCTCGACTGGCCCGCTGTCATGTATGTCCGCAAGATCGAGTCGATAGGGGATGGCAAGATCGTTGTCGAACGCATGACCGATGACGGTTTCGACAAAGTCACAGCTCCGACTCCGGTCGTGATTTCCGTTGTAAAGGAAATCAACGAGCCGCGTTTGCCCTCTTTGAAAGGGAAGATGAATGCCAAGAAGAAAACTGTCGCAGTGTATTCCGCTTCCGATCTCGGTGTCGATATGAGCCTTCCAGCAATGACCTCTTCCAGCAAGACAGTCAAAGCCGCCAATCCTCCGGCTCGTCCGAAAGGCGAGATGATTACCGGCGCTACCCCGCAGGAGATCGCCGACAAGCTTTTCAACAAATTGCGCGAATCACAAGTGATCTAACACATGTTAGGTAGGTCAGGCACTCTAAGGCTGTCCCACAAGTCAAGTTAGAGACAGGTGCCCCACCGCTTGCGGTGGGATAGTAGCACCTCAAATACTACACATTGTGGTCAGATATTTCTGAATCAAACTTCCAGGACAGCCTTTTCTTGCCTGACCTTTTCGTTTCCTGCCGCAGATTTCTATATAATGTCAATTCGCCAAAGCGCAGGTCCTGCGCCATAACGTTAACACATTACAACACAATACGTTGAACAGGTTCTCTCCGATTGCGACAACTAAACGCAAAAAATGCTTGACAAACAACTCGCTTCGGGTTAGCTTTAAGCACAGCCAAAGACGTGCTTACCTTTGTCCCCTGTACGCCTTTGACCTCAGGATTGTTAATAACAGTTTTTCGGAGGCAGTAGGTATGAACCTGCTTAGATTGCTTATCACAGTGGTGATAACCGCCTCAATATCATTCTTCCTTACTAAACCACTACAAGCCGTGGATCATCCTTGGGATGACATGAAGGGCGATACCACGACGACAGTCGGCTCTCATCCTAATGTAGGCAATGAGCCAGCCGAGACCACCACTCCAACTATTATCTCAAGCATTGGGAACTGGACACGGTTGTTCTTCATTGAGGTAAAGAGAGTGTTGATTGGTTACAGTGAGAAGAGTGAAGTGAGCGTTAAGCCACCTACGGGGAAAGATTCTAAGACTCGATTCCCGTACGATAGCAAAAGAAAATAACCTTTTAAACTAAGTTAGTCTTTTAATGAGTAGCAGAATCGGTAATGCACTTACGGAGACGGCTGACAAACTTAAGTTTATCCAATCGCTAATCAGCGAAAACAAGTTTGTTGAAGCCAAGTTAGAAATAGGGACACTTGCGCCCATAATTGCGCAAGAGCCTAACTCTGTCATTGCCGGAGAATACTACTACCTCCAAGCCGCGATTGAGATTCATCAAAAACCGCCGTTGGAAGTCCTTTCACTCGCACGCAGAGCCTACTCGATAGTCTCCAATACAGCTGAGAACTTGATCATTGGCCGCATCCAGGCGCTCATCGGCAAACTTTATGTCGCGCTCGGCGACCTTGGTTCCGGCGAGGCCTTTATTCGCGACGCCATCAGTTCTTTCCGCCGAATCGACAACGACAGCGAATTGACCAGCTGTTACAACAAACTCGCACAGATCTATTTCATCCGCGGTGAGTTCAAGCAGTCCGACAAGTTTCTCTCCGAATCTATCGACTATCTCAAGAAGACCGAATCTGTTTCCGAAACGGCACTCGTCCGTGCTCGTGGTAACCGCGCTCGTATCCAGATTCTCCTTGGTGAATGGAATCAAGCTCACGCGACCTTGGTCGAGTGTGTCGAATTTTGCCGCCACACAGACGGCGGGCCGTCTCTTGCCAAGAATCTGCTTTCACTCGGATACGTTCTCTATCTTCGCGAGGAATTCACCGAGGCGCGCAGTGTTCTTGAGCAATCCTACGATGTGATTCGCAAGCATGACCTATTGCGCGAACGCTCGATTTACCACGAATACATGGGTGAGTTATTGCACGCAATGGGCGACAGCCGTATGGCGCGCCAACACTACGCCTATGCTCTGGAAATCGGCAATCGTATCGCTCCCGAAAGTGCCATTATCAGCCAGACCGAACGTCGTCTCGCTGAACTCGAATATTTCTCAGGAAACTATGCACTCGCTTTAGATCACGCCAATCGCGGACTTGAAGTTGCTAACCACGTCGGCGAAGTTGTCGAAACCGCGTCTTGCAAGAAAATCCTCGGCGCTCTTGAAGCCGCTAACGGCAGATATGTACAGGCTGTGGCGCTTTTCGAAGAAGCCGTCGCGACTCTCGAACTAACCGGTGAACTGCGCGAGCTTGCCTATGCTTACTTCACCGCCGGCAAAGCCCTTCTGAAGTCGCCAGAATTTCATAAGAAGGCGCTGTCATACCTTAATCAATCCGTTCGTCTCGCGAATCAGTTGCCAATCACTTGGCTCAAAATTCATGCTCATTTCCAGTTGTGCCAACTTGAATTCGAATCGCGCAATTATGACGAAGCTCTCAAATATCTTGCGCATTGCGAATCGCTCTCTGCGAAATATCAGGATGACCGCTCCATCGAAGAATGCCGCATCATGCGTCTCGCCATCGAAGACGATATGGTTGATGCCGGTCTTTCCAATGATAACGAATACAGCTTTTTCAGCTCATTCCTGACTGCAGCAGAATACGGCAGTCTCAAGAGCGGAAGCCTTGAAGACACTCTCAAAGTCCTCCGCAACAAAATCGGCGGTCATCGCGCTTTCATCTTCTCGTATGACACCCATCAGCATTCGTTCGAGACTTTAGCTTCAATCGACTTTGAACCGACGACTCTTGCTAAGGTCGCCAAATCACTTGCCAATGGCCGCGGCGGTTCCTTGCCGCTTGATCGTCCATTGCTTGTCACTCATCTTGGCGGCGATCGCAAGCGGATGTTCGACTATTTGATGCTCAACTCCGAAAGTGTCGGCGCCTTTATTTCACTGCCGATCCAATTGTCCGAAGAAGTCTCCGGCTTGGTCTACATTGACAAAGATGATCCGGCAGCGTCCGGCTTCACCAAAGCCAATCTTGATTTTGCCATCGCCTTCTCAGATATTCTTGGATTCAAGTCTTCCGAAGAACAGAAGCGTCGCCTCACTCAGGACAATCGACGCCTCAAGGATCAACTCCAGAAACAACTCGCTTTCCCCAATATCATCACGGCCAGTCACGATGTTCTTGATATTCTCGATCGCGTGATGCAAGTCAAGGATTCGCCAATCTCAATTCAGATCGAAGGCGAAACCGGTACCGGCAAAGACCTCTTGGCAAAAGCCATTCACTATAATTCGAACCGCAAAGACCGTCGTTTCATCTCCGTCAATTGCGCCGCTCTTCCCGAAACGCTGCTTGAATCCGAATTGTTCGGTTACAAGCGTGGTGCCTTCACCGGCGCCGAAGGGGAGAAGGTCGGATTGTTCGAAGAGGCCGATGGCGGCACGTTCTTCCTCGATGAAATCGGCGACATGCCGCTTTCAATCCAGGTTAAACTGCTTCGCGTCATCGAAGAAAAAGAAGTCGTTCGCTTGGGCGAAACCTTCCCGCGCAAAGTCGACGTCCGCGTCATTTCTGCGACCAATAAAGACCTGCGCGAACTGATGGACCTCGGACAATTCCGCCAGGACTTGTACTACCGTCTCTCGACATTTGCTTTCCGTCTTCCGCCATTGCGTGAACGCCGCGAGGACATTCCTTTGCTCATAAAGCATTTCCTCGCCAAACTTGATGCCGAGGTCAAAATCGAACCCGAAGCATTCAACTGCTTAGCCGACTTCGATTGGCCCGGCAACGTTCGCGAACTTGAAAACGAACTTAAGAAACTGGTCCTGCTTTCGGGCGACCGCAAAGTCATCTCCAGCTACATGATTTCTCGCCGAATCACTGAGCAAACTCGCAGCGAGTCACCCGACCATTCAACTCAAAATGGCAGCTTCTCTCTGTACGAACACCTCGGCCGCCTCGAACGCGAGTACATTCTCAAAGCTCTGCGCAATTCCAAGTGGGTCAAGAAACACGCCGCCGAACTTCTCGCGATTCCCGAATCGACCTTGCGCCTCAAGATGAAACAATATCATCTCGCCCAAGAATAGTCTTGTGAGTTCGACTTCAGTCAAACCATTTTCAGTCGCATCATTTTCTCTGTGCCCTCATTTTTAGTTCCGTCATTCCCGCGAAAGCGGGAATCCAGCTTTTGTGGGCTTCGACTTCAGTCGAACCTTCTTCTCTGCGCCCTCACGTTCAGTTCAGTCGCTCACTTACCCCCGGAGCGGTCGGTGGAACCTTGGAACCTGCCAATTCCTTCTGTGCGCGGCAGCCGTCCACAACTAACGCCTTACTCTCTTGCCCCTTGCCCCAACAACCCTTTTCACTAACTTCCCCCAATGCACTGGCGCTACCTTCCATTTGGAACTTTCACCGGCGAACACAATATGTCGCTCGACCGCCAGTTGCTCGATGACCTCCAATCCGGCAAATCCGAAACTCCGACACTCCGCTTCTACTGCTGGGACCGACCGACAATTAGTCTCGGCACCAATCAAACTGCCGAAGAAGTCGTCATCCCCGATCAAATTCAACGCCTCAACTACGGACTGGTAACCCGGCCGACCGGTGGAAGAGCGCTTCTCCACAAGGGCGACATCTGCTATGCAATCATCGCCAATCGCAAAAGTCATCCCGCGTTCTTCTCGCTTACGAGCACATACCGCGCCATTGCCCAGTCCATAGCCGCAATGCTTGCGTCGCTCGGTATCAATACAACCGAATTGCCGCAAACCGGTACTCCGGCCCGGAGCAACCTAAATCCATGTTTTGCAATGCTTAACCCGTTTGAAGTTACAGTCCGCGGACGCAAAATCTGCGGCAGCGCTCAGTTTCGTACCGGCGACTTCTTTCTTCAGCACGGTTCTGTCCGCATCTTCGACAACTGGAACGAATCCGATCTCTGCTCCCTTTGGCCCGAAGGTCACCGTCTCGACTCAAGCCAAATCACCTCGATCGAACTCGAAACTCAGAGTCGACCGGTCATCAATGACGTCGTTTCAGCCTTCGAACAGGCAATTCGAGACAGCTTCGCCGTGTCATTCGACGACGAATGATCAGTCCAGGCTATGGGCAATCACCAAAAAACTCGCGGAAATGATTAAACAAAATAAGGGGTTGAGAGTCTTTTACTTGGGAAACAAAAGCAATGAAGAGGAGCCAAATTTCACTTGACTGTTAGCGGCCCAAAATGCTTTATTCAGGGATTGTTTTGGAATTCAGAAAGCCTTGTTAGGCAAATGCCTTACAGGCACTTTGGGAGATCGACAGCATTAATGTCCGCCAACACAAGTTCTCATCGGGCGACAATAGAGTTTACGTTTTTGTAACCGGAAAGTTGCGGTTTTAATCTTTCATTATGAGAAATACAATCATGTTTCAAGATAATCTCGCTTCCAAGCGAGAAGGAGGTAGGTCCATGCGGATGGCTAACGTTTTTAAGAGCGCATTGGTCTTAATGGTGATTGGCCTCTTTACCGCAGCCAGCGTTTTCGCCGGCTCGACTGGTAGAGTTAAAGGCAAGATCACTAACAAGAAGACCAAAGAACCCGTGCCGTTTGCTGTGGTTCAGATCGACGGTACCACCATGGGTGCCCAGGCCGATCCTAACGGCGAATACTTGATCATTAACGTTCCCCCGGGAATGTACTCGATCACCGCTACCCTCACCGGCTGGATTTCGGTGCGTACTGAGAAAGTCGAAATTCGCGTCGATGCGACGATTCCTGTAGACTTCGCAATGGAAGAGTCCATTGTCGAAACAGAAGCTCAGATCGTCACTGCCGATCGCGACCTGCTTCGCGTGACCGAAACTGCCAACCTTCGCCAGATCACGGCGGAGAGCATTAAGAACATGCCGGTAGCGACCGTATCCGAACTGCTCAAAGCGCAGGTCGGTGTTGTCGAGCGTTTCGGCGAAATCCACTTCCGTGGCGGCCGTTCCAACGAAGTCACCTACGTCGTTGACGGTGTCGCTGTTAAAGATCCGTTGGGTGGCCGTGGCGCTGTTGACCAGGCCATGAATATCTCGAACAACGTCGTTGAAGATCTTCAGATCATCAAGGGCGGTTTCGATGCCGAGTACGGCAACGCTACCTCCGGTATCGTTAACATCACCACCAAGGCCGGTTCGGATGTTACCAAGGCCGAATTCGAATACTTCACCGATGACTTCGGAACCAGCATCCTGAATAAGAACTCCAACAACTACGATCGCGGCGAATTCAATCTTTCCGGCCCCGATCCAATTCTTGCCAATCGCCTGCTTCCAAAGCTGGGCATCAATTGGTTTGCCGACAAGGTGTTCTATTCTATTCAAGCAGCTGCTGAAAAAACTGACGGTTACATCAGCTACAAGGATTACTTCACGCCGACTACTCAGCGTGGATTCAAGACTCGCTCGATCCTTGGTCTGTTCGACTTGGAAGATAGAATGCAGAATTCGTATGAAGCCCAGGTCAACGTTCGCTATGAAGCTAGCGCCAATATTCGTTTGAATTTGCGCTTCCGTGGTTCGTGGGATAACAACACCACGTTTGCCTGGACCCACATCAACGTCCCGTCCTATGCGCCGGTCGTTAATGAAGAGTCGGCAACTTATTCCGCGCAGTTGACCCACCAGATCGACAAGTCAACCTTCTACACGATTACGCTGTCTCGCTATAATCGTAACTACACTGAAATGCCCGGTGATCCGAATCGTCCGGGCGAAGGTAAGACTCCTGGTGATTTCATCCAGTTCAGCGACTACGAAGCTTATCTTGACCGCAATAACAATGGCGTCTTCGATTCCCCTGAGCCGTTCGTCAATTCTAACGGTGATACCTCATGGGTTTGGGGCGGAGATTTCTACACCTTTGGTGATGCATACACGACCGCCGATGGTCTCTGGCCGAGAATCCCGCAAGAAATCGATCCGGAATTCCGCGGTGTCGAATCTGCTCATCAGGGCATCGCTAACTCAAGAGGCGTCGTTGATACCATCTATACCGACTGGAACGGAAACGGTGTCGTCGACTTTTACGAATCCGAGCAGTTTGTCGATGTCAATGGCGACGGCAAATGGAACTCCGGCGACATTCTTCTCATCGACACAAATCGCAATGGAGTGTATGACCGCAATCGCGCCGACATCACCAATATCGACGTTGGCGAACCTTACACCGATGGCGACCTTGTTCTCGGCGAGCCGTTTACCGATGTGAACTTGAATGGCGTCTATGATGCCGGTATCGATATCTTCGTGATGGCGGTAGACCCTGCAGTCAATCAAGATCTCAATCGTAACTCCAAATACGACGGTCCCAAGGATGCTTGGCTTCCGGGTACGCCGTTCAAAGACCTCAATGGCAACGGAATCTATGATGCCAAGAACAGCATCTACGATGCCGGCGAGCCGTTCAAGGATCTGAATAAGAATGGCTCCTATGATCGTCGCGACGGTTTCTATGACTACGGCTCCGACCAGTGGTCACTCTACCACGATCGTTCTGCCGTCCGTTACACTGCTGACTTCAAGGTCAACAAGGCGTTCTCGAAAGAGCACGAAGTCAAGACCGGCTTGAACCTCGATATCAATGAGCTGAGCTACATCGAACTGCAGTATCCTGATTTCCCGTATGACGGCACGCCGGATGGCGGCGCTTGGCCGGATCGCGGCGTCTTCCGTGATTTCTACGAACGCAGCCCGATCACCGGTGCGGTGTTCCTGCAGGATCGTATGGAGTACGGCGCCATGATTGCCAACATCGGCTTGCGCTATGACTTCTTCATCCAGTCAGCCGAACTGAAGCAGAACGAGAGCACCGACCAGCTTGAGACCAAGACCATTCTTGGCTCGCAGAACCGGTTTAGCCCGCGTATCGGCTTCAGCTATCCGATCTCCGACAAAGCCAAAGTCTATTTCAACTACGGCCACTTCAACCAGCTGCCGGATTTGAACGTGATGTATCGCCGCGCGACTCAGTCGTCAAGCGCCTTTGGTATCATCGGAAACGAGAACCTCGATTATCAGAAAACCATCCAATATGAGTTCGGCGTCAACTACGTAATGTCGAATGACTATGTGCTTGGTTTGTCCGGCTTCTATAAAGACATTTTCGGAATCATCAACTCCCAGCGCGAAGGCACTGGACCGCTTCAGCGCAACGTGTATCAGAATTCTGACTACGCTCGTACGCGCGGTTTCGAAGCTGAACTTGAGAAGCTCTATGGCAATTATATTCAGGGTACCTTCACCTATGAATATTCCTTCGCCTACGGCAAGAGCTCCGATGAAAGCTCCAACTACTTTGACGATTTCTACAATCGCTCGATTCCGATTCAGGAATTCCCGCTTAACTGGGATGTCCGTCATCAGATTTCACTCAACCTCGATTTCGAAATCCCGGTTGATGATCATCCGGAACTGTTCGGCTTGAAGCTCCCCGACAACTGGGGTGCAAACTTGATCTGGCAGTTCGGTTCAGGATTCCCGTATACTCCGGACCGCGATTATCCGGGTCTCCGTCTGCTTCCGGGCGAGTCTCCGCAGACGAACTCGCTGCGCTATCCGTCGACCTCCAATGTCGACATCAGAACTTACAAGCGCATTCCGTTCATGGGAATGACCTACACCGTGACGATGTGGGTGAACAATCTTTTTGATAACAAGAACATTGATTTCATCTACGGCCTGACCGGTAGATATAATTCCAATTCGAAACTTACCGGCTCGAACTACGTGCTGGAAGGTACTCCAATCAACAGTGACCCGACCAATCTTGGACCGGGCCGGAATATTCGCCTTGGTATTGGAGTCGAATTTTAATCACACTGAGTTGAGGTAATACAATGATGTTAGGTGGACTGGTGTGGCGGGTGAGTAAACTGACGATCGTAGCGCTGATAATCATCAGCGCTACGGGGCTTGCTGCGACTAAACGCGCCGATGACGACGATCTTCGGCGTCAGGCGTTGCGCAAAGTGACGGCAACACCGAATACTCAAAACTGCTCTCACCGCGTCGGCAATGTCTTTTTCACGGTTACCAACTGGGGTTTCTTCGGAAGCCAGTTCAATGATGCCAGCGACTGGTTGCCCGAACTTTATTGCATTGGCCCCGGAGTCACTCAAGGTGAACTGGCGCCGTCGTTTGAATTCCCAGCCGGTACCGGCGTGAACTATCTCTTCCAGGGAGCCTTCTGGATCGGCGCCGTTGCCGATGACGACACCATCGTTTCAGTTGGTGCCGACGGTTGGCAGCGCGTCCATGAAATGTACCCTCGTCCCGCTCCGCTTGACGATATCGTCCAGATGTCGACACGCAAGACCTCGGAGTTCTACAGCACCGAGGCCGTCAGCGAACAGGATTACATCTCCGAATACACCGATACACTTATCGATGCTGCGCTTACTGAGCGCGATGCCATTCTCAATCGCCCTCACAAGCCGCTCGGCATCAAGATTATACAGCGAAGCTACTCTTGGTCGTTTAGCTACGCTGAAGATTTTGTATTGATGGATTTCAAGATCGTCAATATCGGCCAACGCGACCTGCGCAAGATGTACATGGCCCTCTATGTCGATGCCGACATCTGGCACGTCAACACGCCAGACGGTTTCGCCGACGATATCACCGGATATCTGGAGTCATCACCAACTCCGGCTTGCCCCGAGATTGTTGAAGATGTGAACATTGCCTGGACTGCCGACTTCGATGGCGACCCCGTCAATAACGTCTTCAACGAATACAGCCCCTCAGGAGTTGCCGGAACTCGAGTTGTGCGCTCGCCGAACCCCGAACTGCAATTCTCTTTCAACTGGTGGGTCTCAAACGGTGACGACACCAATCTCGACTGGGGACCGCGCCGCATCGACAATAACCGCGATTACGGTGGCTATCTCGGTACGCCGGAAGGCGACCGCAACAAGTACTATATTATGTCGCGCCCCGAATTCGATTATGACCAGATTTTCTCCGCAGTCGATCATACCGCTGCTGGTTGGTTGCCTCCGTCCGGTCAGCCGGGCCTGGCGCCGAACCTCGCTGACGGATACGATACTCGCTATCTATTCTCGTTCGGTCCATTCGAACTTCCCCCGGGCGACTCGCTCCCGATTACCATCGCCTATGCCGCCGGCGACAAGTTCCATCGCAATCCGAACGACTTCCGATTGTTCAATGAAACTGACCCGTCAGCATTTTATGCTTCGCTCGACTTCTCCGATTTGGTTACCAACTCGCTATGGGCAGGCTGGGTCTATGATAATCCCGGAATCGACACCGACAGCAATGGTGTCAAATCGATTGCTCCGATTACCGATCCCGATCCGCATTTCAATCCGTGTACCGGCAAGGAATACTACAAGTATGGTGACGGCGTTCCCGACTTCGCCGGTCCTCCTCCGCCGCCTGCACCGCAGCTTCGGTTCTCGGCTTCTCCCGGACGCGTAGAACTCCGGTGGAACGGAGAGCAGACTGAAACTTCCGAAGATCCATTCTCATTCTTGCGCGACTTCGAAGGTTATCGCGTCTACATGGGAACACAGCTCGTCCTCAGCGAATTTGCACTTCTTACTTCGTTCGATACCGAAGATTACAATCGCTATCGTTTGAATCTCAACTTCGATCCGGTCCGCTGGGAACTGACCGAAGTGCCCTTCACGCTTGACTCGCTTAGAGATATTTACGGTCCCGAATTTGATCCGGCAGAATATCCCAATCAGTCGGATTCGCTGGCGTGGGTCGATGAAGGCGGAATTCAGACGGCTTACTACTTCACCAAGCAGGACTTCAACAGATCCACCTTAGGTGAAGCGGGTTCCATCCGGAAAGCCTTCCCCGATGCACAACCCGGCGACATGATCTGGCTTGATGAACTCAACGACTCTGTAGACGCTTATTATGAATATGAGTATATCATCGACGGATTGCTGGCCTCGCGCCCGCTTTACTTCGCTGTCTCGTCTTTTGACTATGGCAACCCGGCAACAAGCCTCGCCGCGCTCGAAAGCTCGCCGTTGGCAAACGCCATCCAGGTTTATCCGGTCAACTCTGCTGATCGGGTAGTCGAACAAGGACTCAATGTCACGGTGTTTCCAAACCCGTATCGCGTCGATGGTGGATATCTTGAAGCCGGATACGAACGGCTCGACAATACCACGGCGTCAACCGATCGCGCTCGTCGCATTCATTTCGCCAATCTGCCGAAGGAAGCGACGATTCGCATCTACACGCTCGATGGCGATCTGGTCCGCGAAATTCAACACCCGTGCGATTGCCCATTCCAGGAAGGCGAGAGTATGCTCGCCTGGGATTTGATTACGCGCAATACACAAGCTGCCGTTTCCGGCATTTACCTTTATTCTGTTCAGTCGCCACAAGGTAATCAGGTCGGTAAGTTTGTGATTATCAGATAAGTCCGCCGTGATTTGCTGCGGACTTTATAAGGACAAAGAATATTTACGGTTTCGATAGAGGAGCTGCGATGATAGTGAGGAAGATGATACTGGGTGTGTCGCTTCTGCTTTTGCTTCTGCCGGGCATGTTGCTGGCACAGGCGAAGGTTGGAACGGCAGGCGCTCAGTTTTTAGAGATCGGTGTTAGCGCGCGCGCGATCGGCATGGGGGAAGCGTTTGTGGCGGTGTCGAATGATGCGACGGCGATGTATTACAACCCTGCCGGTCTGACGCATCTCTATGATCGCGAAGTAGTGTTTACACATGTAGATTATCCTGCTGAGATCAAGTATGACTTTGCCGGAATCGCTTATCCGTTGTATCGTTTCGGCGGTGTTTTGGGATTGGGTTTCTACTCGCTCGATGCCGGCGACATGGACGAGACAACGTATGAGTACTTCGACGGCACCGGTCGTACCTTCGGCGCTCGCAGCTATGCCGCGACGTTGAGCTATGGCCGCGCCTTGACTGATCGCTTCAGCGTCGGCTTGACCTTGAAGTTCATCGATGAACTTCTTGAAGACGAACGCGCCAGCGGTTGGGCAGCCGATGTCGGTACGAACTACGATACTGGTTTCCGCAACTTCAAGATTTCGATGGTGATTTCGAACTTCGGACCGGACATGACCTTCATTCAAGAGGGCTATCCGCTTCCGATTAACTTCCGTTTTGGCGGCGCGATAAACGTGCTTGACGGCGAGAAACACAAAGGTGTGTTTGCCGTTGAAGCATCGCATCCTTCCGACAATCTTGAGAAGTACAATGCCGGCTTTGAGTACGGCTACGACGAACGCTACTTTATCCGGGTTGGTGAGAAATTCAACTACGATGAAGGCACGTTCAGTGTCGGCGGCGGTCTTCGCGTTCCCTTCAACAAGATGGAACTGCGCTTGGACTACGGCTATCAGGATATGGGCTTGCTTAACGAAGCCCACCGCTTCACCCTCGGGATGAAGTTCTAAGGAGAAACGTTATTGTTCTTTGTTGATATGGTTGTGAGATAATTTCATTTCGGATAGAGTCGGAGGGAAGTCAGTGAACTTTAATCGTTACAGTAGATCGCTGCTGCCGCAGTTTGTGATTGGCCTTGTTTTCTTGTTGGCCGGTTACAATCTCGCGCAAGCCGCGCTTGCAACTAATGAAACAAGAGCGGAGCATTTGCGCCGCTTACAAGTCTTGAATAAACCATTAGCTGCTCCGTCGCAGGAAGTCCGCGTTCATAAAGTCGGCAACATGCACCTGTGCGTGACCAACTACGGCATTTTCGGCAATCAGGCCGATGCCAGCATTCTCGACCCCGAAACCGGGCTCTCCGCTCCTTCGTGCGTCTTTCCGGCCGGTTCCGGAATAGAATATCTCTTCCAGGGCGCTCTTTGGATTGGCGCCATTGTCAATGAAGACACCCTCGTGTCCCATGGCCACGATGGCTGGCAGAGCGCTTTCGAAATGTGGGCCGATGCTTCACCGCGCGGCAACATGATCAAGCGCACCATTAGAAAGTCGGATCCTGAATATTCACCCGACGCTGTTTCCGAAGCGGACTATATTGCCGTCTACTCCGATACGCTTACTGATGCATCGTATGTAGCCACCAATCCTGAAGAGGGACGAGCTCACGCACCGATTGGCGTCGAGATCGTACAGAAAAGCTACTCTTGGTCATATTCGTATGCCGAGGATTTTATTCTTCTCGATTTTGTCATCCGCAATATCGGAGTTAACGAAATCCGCAAAGCATTCATGGGCATTTATGTTGATGCCGACGTCGGACATCCGGGAACCAACAATTTCTTCCAGGACGACATCTGTGGATTCAAGAACACAGTTCTTTCGCCCTCATGTGCGGAATTGGAAGACGTAATCAACGTTGCCTGGATCGCGGATAATGACGGCGATCCGAACGCAGGCGGTGTATTTGATGCCAAGAGCCCGACCGCAGTCACAGGCACGCGCGTGGTTCGTACTCCGAACCCGGAACTTAAAACCAGCTTTAACTGGTGGGTATCGCAGGGCGATCCGACTCTCGACTGGGGTCCAATCCTTCAGTCAAACGCTCGCAGTCTGGGAACCGGCGGTTTGGGTACTCCGGCCGGTGACGAGAATAAGTACTTCTTCATGAAGAACGGCGAGTTCGACTACGACCAGCTCTTCTCGACTATCAACTACACAGCGCAGGGCTGGTTGCCGCCTCCGGCAGACGTTGCTCTCGGCAAGAATCTGGCCGACGGCTACGATACTCGTTACCTGCTTTCATTTGGACCATTCGATATCGCTCCGGCTGACTCGCTTCTTGTCACCATGGCCTACATCGGAGCCGATCGCTTCCATGTTCGTCCCGATGATTTCAAGAAGTTTTACGATGAAGCCGACCCAATGAAGTTCGATGCCGTTCTCGATTTCACCGACCTTGCCACTAACGCCCAATGGGCGGCATGGGTCTATGACAACCCGGGCGTCGATACCGACAATGATGGCATCCGTACACTTCCTGGCGTTGAGGATCCAATCATGAATCCTTGCACGGGCAAGGAAATCTATCGTTTTGGTGACGGTGTGCCCGACTTCACTGGCCCTCCGCCTCCGACTCCGCCATTTATGAGATTCACAGCCTCTCCGGGCAGAATCGCCGTCCGTTGGAATGGTAAGGACACAGAGCAGAATCTGGATCCATTCTCATTCCAGAAAGACTTTGAAGGCTATCGCGTCTATATGGGTTCCAAGCTCATTCTCAGCGAGTTCGCACTTCTTACTTCCTATGACCGCGAGAACTATAGCCGTCATCGTTTGAATACCGGCTTTGCTCCGCCGCGCTGGGAAATGACAGAAAATCCGTTCACCCTGGATTCACTCAAGTTAATTTACGGCCAAGATTTTGATCCGGGTCGCTACACCTCACAGCGCGACTCACTGCCTTGGATCGATCCCGACAACAGCGTAACCGCCTATTACTTCACCAGCCAGGACTTCAACCGTTCGGATCTGGGCGAAGAAGGCGGCATCTACAAGCTCTACCCCGATGCACAGCCCGGCGACATGATCTGGGTTGAAGAACTGAACGACTCGGTAGACGCTTTCTATGAATATGAATACACCATTGACGGCGTTCTTGCTTCGCAGGCCGTCTATATGTCCGTCACTGCTTTCGACTTTGGTAATCCGTCCACCAGCTTGGCGCCGCTTGAAAGCTCGCCGCTGGCTAATGCGATTCAAATCTACCCGGTCAATTCCGCCGACCGCGTCGAGAAGGAAAACCTCAAGGTTACCGTTTTCCCGAATCCCTATCGTGTTGATGGTGGTTACTTCAATGCCGGTTACGAACGACTGGAAGGCAACGTTGTCTCCCAGGATCGCGCCCGCCGCATTCACTTCGCCAATCTGCCGAGGGAAGCGACGATCCGCATTTACACTCTTGATGGTGACTTGGTGCGCGAGCTTCAGCACCCGAGCGGTCCGCCGCTTCAAGAAGGCGAAAGCATGATGGCGTGGGATCTCATTTCCCGCAACACTCAGGCGGCTGTTTCAGGTGTCTATCTGTACTCAGTCGAGTCCGCTTTGGGCAACCAAGTGGGCAAGTTCGTTATTATTAAGTAAGTCCGAAACTTCGGGTTCCGGACTTTATAAGGACAAAGAATATTTACGGTTTCGATAGAGGAGCTGCGATGATAGTGAGGAAGATGATACTGGGTGTGTCGCTTCTGCTTTTGCTTCTGCCGGGCATGTTGCTGGCACAGGCGAAGGTTGGAACGGCAGGCGCTCAGTTTTTAGAGATCGGTGTTAGCGCGCGCGATCGGCATGGGGGAAGCGTTTGTGGCGGTGTCGAATGATGCGACGGCGATGTATTACAACCCTGCCGGTCTGACGCATCTCTATGATCGCGAAGTAGTGTTTACATGTAGATTATCCTGCTGAGATCAGGTATGACTTTGCCGGAATCGCTTATCCGTTGTATCGTTTCGGCGGTGTTTTGGGATTGGGTTTTTACTCGCTCGATGCCGGCGACATGGACGAGACAACGTATGAGTATTTCGACGGCACCGGTCGTACCTTCGGCGCTCGCAGCTATGCCGCGACGTTGAGCTATGGCCGCGCCTTGACTGATCGCTTCAGCGTCGGCTTGACCTTGAAGTTCATCGATGAACTTCTTGAAGACGAACGCGCCAGCGGTTGGGCAGCCGATGTCGGTACGAACTACGATACGGGTTTCCGCAACTTCAAGATTTCGATGGTGATTTCGAACTTCGGACCGGACATGACCTTCATTCAAGAGGGCTATCCGCTTCCGATCAACTTCCGTTTTGGCGGCGCGATCAACGTGCTTGACGGTGAGAAACACAAAGGTGTGTTTGCCGTTGAGGCATCGCATCCTTCCGACAATCTTGAGAAGTACAATGCCGGCTTTGAATACGGCTACGACGAACGCTACTTTATCCGGGTTGGTGAGAAATTCAACTACGATGAAGGTACGTTCAGTGTCGGCGGCGGTCTTCGCGTTCCCTTCAACAAGATGGAACTTCGCTTAGACTACGGCTATCAGGACATGGGCTTGCTTAACGAAGCCCACCGCTTCACCCTCGGGATGAAGTTCTAATTGTGGAATTATGTGTGTTTGAGGAGGAATAGATGTTTTTGCAGAAGAAATTCATAGGTAGCGCGGCGATCCTGCTGCTGTTCGCGGCGGCTGCTTTCGTATCGTCGTGCAGTACTTCGCCGGATGGGCCAGTTCCGCCAGCGGAAAAACCGATTGTCAAGATCGTGAATATTCCGGCATCCGGTTCGCACTTCACGAATAGCCCTGTCATTAACTGGTATGGTACCGACGTCGATGGCTATATCGTCGCCTATCAGCACGCCGTAGTCACAGCCGAGGTCCTACTTGCAGCGTCGATCGATACCAGCGATGCCGCTCAACTGCGCGCTTACGCAGCCGCCAATATCGAGCTGCCCGGCCCGAACGCCACCTGCGTTCCGGCATGCTGGACAATTGTGGATGTCGAACGCAGCGACAGTCCCACACGGCAGGAGGTCCGACTTGTTGCCGGTAACACTCCAGCCGATACAGTTGTCCAATTCTTCTTCGTGCGCGCCATCGACAACGATTCCGTCGCCTCCGAAATCGAATTCAGCATTTATTCGCGCAATAACAACCCGCCCGAGACCGAGATCACGACCTCCTACGAGCGCGGCGGTTTCTTTGATCTGCCCGATACCAGCGCTGCCTACGTTGGAATAAGTTTCGATTGGAAAGGCTCAGACAAGATCGATTTCCCCAGCGATACCGATCAGCCGGAGTTTGATTTCTTCTATCAAGTATTCGGCCCATACAATAAGTCCGATCTCGATTTTGATACTCTCACCGGCAAGTTCCGCAATGATTTCAAGATCGATACTAATCAGGTTGCTGAGAAGCTTGTCCTTTCTTCGCAAGATCCGAACCGTGGCGGAGTATGGGTTCAGTCTACCAGTGCAAGAGTGTTCAATCTTTGGCGCAATGCTCCAGTTGCCGACACCACGCGTGAAGGCTACTTCGTGATTAAGGTCACTGCCCGCGACGACGCGTCCGCTCCAGACCCGGTTCCCGATTTCCGCGTCTTCCGTGCTATCTATCCGCGCTTTGAAAAGAGAGTACTGCTTTATGCTCGTGAAGACTGCGCGCTTGGACCATCGCCCGGAGAAATCCCGTGCCTTGAACGCTCAGACGGTATCAATGTCTACCGTTGGGCTGAAATCAACGAGTACTATCGCCGCATCTTTGTTAACGCCGGGTATACAGATGTCGACACGACGCGCGTTCGCCCGACAAAACTTCAGATAGCGAAGTACAAGCTGATAGTCATGCTTGGCGATGGCTGGACAGCGACATACGGCTCGGATGACTATGCCGGTCTTACAACTTACATGGACTTGGGTGGAAGCGTTTGGGTTTGGTCGACTTCTCCGTTCGGCGGAACCACAGCCACGGCGGAACAATTGAATAATTTTTCGCCGAACTCAGTGCCGATTCGCTACTTCCGGGTAACTGGCGAGTATCGCGACGGCTGGGTCCCCCGTTATATCTTCCGTTCGCTTGGTTGGGCGCCGACTGAAACCGATACCGTTCGTCCGGAAAATCTGGATCAGTTCGTTGGCGGTCTTGCGCTTGCAGGTACGGGACTTGAAGACTTTGATGTCAATTTGGAAAAGGTCCAAATGACATTCATTTTCAAACGCGGAGCCGATCAGACCAACTGGTATGACGAGGTCTTTTTCCGTGGCGCACCGCATACCAACTACTTTGTGCGGGACGTCTTGAGCACCCCGCTCTACCTGTATAAGTCGCATTTTGGCGGCAATATTCCCGACGATTTCAAACGTTGGATCAAGCCGCTGCACGGAACGGTAATCGCTGTTCGACAAGAGAATGTTAGATTTAAGAGTGCCGTTTTCGGATTCGGTGCCTGGTCCGTTGAAGAAGACGACGCCGTCAATATCGTAACCAAAATGTGTGATTGGTTCTTGAACTAATTCGCGACTAACAGATTAGATTCTGCAAATCACTACGCGCCGGAGATTCTTCTTCGGCGCGTTTATTTTTTATTCCGATTTGAGAGTTTCCAGCAACTGCAGGGAAGGAGTAAATGACGGATGAAGTCTCACGCATTCTTCGACGACCTTGCGCGCATTGACTTTGTCGCCGGTGGAATAGTAAGACAGCGCCAGATTGAACAGCACAATCTCCGACTCCGGACTCAACTTGCGAGCCTGCTCTAAAGCCTCAATTGCTTGCGGATAATCTTTCTTTGTGAAGTAAGCCGAGCCCAAATTAGTCCAGCCTTCAGACAGACCCGGATCGTTTTTGACAGCCTCTTCCAAGTACACTATCGCCGAATCGATCTCGCCGCGTCCGGCCAAGGACAATGCCAAATTGTAGAACACGCGGCTGTCGAAAACAGTCGGCGCGAGTCCGCTCGAAATTGACGATGCGCTCGAAGCTTCCGAATACGTCGGGACCTGCGACTGAGTCTGTTCGGCTATTATCGACCGAAGCAACGTATCCGCCTCGCCAAATCGCCTCAGGTCGATTGCTGATATTGCCAGAATGAATTTCTCGTTGCGACCGAGTGACGTGGTCGCCGCTTCGCGGAGTATTGCAGAATATGCCGAGTCCGCGAGTCCAGCTTCGCGCAGAGCATACCAGTAATTCAGCCGGGCTTCTGGAAGATACGGTTTCTCTGCAACCGCAGCCTCAGCCGCAATTAATGCTTCCGCCGTTTGACCGGTCTGGCGATACAAGTAGGCCAAGTTGTTCATTGCCTCTGCACTGCCGTTAAACAGCGAATCTTCGGTAATGAAGTGGTTCCAAGCCGAATCCAACTGTCCTGTCTTGAGAAACGCAATTCCCAGATTAAGATGTACCTGCTGCAGTGGTCGCTCGAATGAAATCGCCTCATAGTAGCTGTCTATCGCCCGAGGCAATTCCCCTGTTTCAAGGTACAGATTCCCTTTGTTGAATGCAGCCTGTTGGCGATTATCGAATTGCATGCCGTACAAATTGACATTCAAGAACACCGCCAAAATTGCGACCCCGGCGATAGAGACAGCACCTTGTAGTAACTGTCTATTTCGAAACCGCTCAAACAATTCAAACACCAAAGCCGCCGCGAGAATTGCCAGAATCGGCAACAGCGGCAACCTGAAACGCGAGTTAACAAAGAATGCGATGAATGACGCGGCATACAAGACAACGAACAAAATGACAACCTGTGCCGCTCGTGACCTGCGCCATAGCACCAACATTCCGATGATGCCCAGTGGCGCCAAAATCCCCATCCCCATCGGCAACAGCTTGAATAAGAAGAACTCCGACTTGAAGGCCGGCAAATTCCTGTTGTTCGATATATCGTCTCCTGAGAAAATCAAGTACGTCTTCTTCGCCATGAGGCTCAACCAGCCAGTCGGATTGGAAATTATCGACTTGACTCCCAGTTCGAAGTAATGCGAGCTGACTTGTGACGGAGTGAGCTTCGATTTCATTTCGGTCTCGGCGGCATACTTGATATCCGCATACTGCCAGTTGTATCCGAGCCTGCCCGGCATCACCGCACTCACACCGTCAGCCGCTTCATTGTTGCCGATATAGAAATTGACACCGCCCTGTGTCGCAATCGTCAGCGCAGGCTCTGTGCGCGTTACCGTTGTGCAAGAGCACCAACCCGACCGGGATCATCATTATCGTTGTGAACGCTATCGCGTGACGCAGAAGGGGAGAGTGTGAGTTGCGCTCTTTGTTGCGCCATATGACCCACGCAATCAGCGGCAGAATCACAACGGCGTTCGGACGATCAACAATTGCTAATCCTGTCGACAACCCAAGTCCCGCCAGCGTCATCACCGATGGCTCCTTGATGTATCGCACCAGCAACAGCAGGCTCACGAGTATCAGCCACATAGCGCTGGCTTCGAGAACAAGTTCGCCTTCGAAATAGACAATGTCTCCCGTCAACAACACAGCGATCGCCGCCACCAATCCCACTCGCTGGTCAAAAACTTCACGGCCGAGCAGATAAACCAACGGTGCTGTAAATGACCCGATCAGCAGTTGAAAGAAACGCGCCGCACTGATGCTATCGCCGGCAATGGCGTAGATCAATCCGAGAAAGTAATTGTAAAACGGTGCTCTAAAAAACGGCTCGCTTGAGGTCAACGCTCCGGCAGCGATTGCTTTTGCGCTGAAGTGATGATACAGCGCGTCAACCGTTGGATGCAAGAATTCCAGCAGGGAACGGTACTCAAGGAAGTACACCAACCTGACAATTAAACCCACCGCCAGGAGCACAACTACTGTCTGCTTATCTCGATTATCCAACATGAAAACAACAATACTTCATTAATGATTGACTCGCAAATGGATTGGGCAATGCATCGCCGTGCATACTAATGTGTGCATTGCAGTTCATTCTTTACGGAGCTCAAATCGACTTGGACATTGAATCTGGGAAGGTCCGGGCATGTTTGACTCACTAAAATCATTGTCTTATAACAGCTTATACATCTCGCCCCAACGGCACTGATCACGCCCCGCTTGATGGTGTGCAAAGACTTGCAATATTCCACTATGGCACGTCGCTTGCTCAATAGCAGGTCATGATGACACGTATCACCACTCTCGCCATCGCCGGTCTCATGCTTATCGGCAACACCCTTCTGGCGCTCAATACCGACAAGGTTTCGGCGTCGTTAGTAGAGAAGAGCCTTAAGGCTGAAGAGTGGGTGAATGTCGTTGCCATCATCAAGAATGATATCTCAGCACCAGCGATGACTTCCGGTCTTCTTAAGGAAGCCCGCAAGAACTCTGGTCACGCCACACTCATTGACATCCTCAAGAAGCAAGACGTTTCAAAAAGCAGTTTTGTCAATCATCTCCGCGAACTCGAAAAGTCGGGCTTGGCTTCCAATCTCGAAACCTTCTGGATTGCCAACGCCGTTTCGGTTTCTGTCGTCGCTTCCCAGCTTGAAGAGCTTTCTAACTACGCCGATCTCGAATACATCATCGACGACCAACCGCTTCAGCTTGTTGACCCGGTCTCCAAATCCGCCGCAGAGTCAGGATATGCCGGAAGCAGCTCGTTCGTTTCGCAAATCGGTGTCCGCGACTTGTGGCAGATGGGCTACACTGGTCACGGCCGTTTGGTTTGCAGTTTCGATACCGGCGTCGAAGGCACCCATCCGGCGCTTGCATCCAACTGGAATGGCAATGACGGTCAGTTCGCCCAGAGCTGGTTCGATCCCTATGGCACCACCACGCCAGTTGATCTGAATGGTCATGGAACCCATACGATGGGCTTAATGGTCGGTCGCGATGGCGCCGACACAATCGGTGTTGCGTTCAATGCCGCCTGGATGTCAGCTTCCGTAATCGACCGCGGACAATCTTTGAACAAGACGGTTTCCGATATCATCGCCGCATTCCAATGGGCTGCCGATCCTGATGGCAATCCTCAAACGGTTAGCGACCTTCCTGACGTAATCTGCAATTCGTGGGGTATCCCCAAGGGCTTGCTCGCACCGTGCGATGCAACCTTCTGGCAGGCTATCGACAATCTTGAAGCACTTGGCGTCGTTGTCATCTTCGCCTGCGGAAACGAAGGTCCCAATGCCGGTACGATCCGCAACCCTGCTGACCGCGCCACCGGCCCGACCAATTCGTTCTCGATTGGCGCAGTAGATCAGACCCGTTCCGATCTGCTCGTCGCATCCTTCTCCAGCCGAGGACCTGCCAACTGCGACAACACGAAAATTAAACCGGAGATCGTTGGTCCCGGCGTTGCATTGCGTTCATCCTATAAGGGCGGCGGATATCGCATGATGTCCGGCACCTCAATGGCCGCACCGGTCGTCGCCGGCTGTATCGCTCTGATGCGCGAATACAACCCGGACGCCACAGTCACCGAGATCAAGAATGCCCTGATGATGTCCGCTGGCGATCTTGGCAGCATCGGTCAGGACAACGACTATGGATTCGGATTCATCAACGTCAGAAGAGCCATCGACTTGTTGCCGCAACCGCTTAAGCCGCGCATTCAGGTCGAGGATGTCAATCTTGCCAACAGCGAAACCGCAGTGCTCGAAATCGGCAACACTACTGAACTGAATCTCACCATCTCCAATATGAGTGTCGCCACCAACAGCCTGAGCGGTATCTTGCGCTCAAGCAACCAGCACGTGTTTATCCTGTCGAATGAAGCCAACTTCGGCAGTGCGCCGACTGAAGCTCTGGTCGATAACATCACCAACCCGTACCTCGTCAAGATTGACCATACCGCCATCGAAGGTACCGAGGTTGAATTCACAGTAGATTTCTACAATCCGCAGTTTGGCTATCTCAATAGCGCCGACTTTAAAATCGTGATTGGCCAGCCGATTATTGCCGGCTCTGCGACGATCACCACCAATCGTCTCTCCGCCGAATTTACCAATTTCGGTTTGAGCCGTCGCCTGTATGACATCGCATCCGCAATCGACCCGCTCAATCTGATGAGTCTCATGGTCGCCGATGTCAACGGCAATGTCTATGACGCGCTACCCGACGGCATCGATTTCCGCGCAGCCGATAGCATCACCTCGACCCAAATCGGCACAGCCACCAAGGTCGAATCGGGCTTCTTCACATCCGATGACGCGTTCCGCATTGACCACTCAGTAACTGTGTTCGATGACGTCACCAAGAATAACTTCATGTTGCTCGAGTACGAAATCAGCGACGCCGACCTCACGACTCAGTCGATCTCGGCTATCGCCCTTGTCTGCGACTTCGACTTCCTCGGCGGCGAAGCAGTTGTCCAGGATGGTACCGATTACATCATCCGCAGCAGTTCTTTCGACCGCTACATCGGAATTCGCGTGCTTCCCAATGAGAATCGCTTCGGAGCCTTCGTCGACGGTTCGTCAATCAAGTCCGGTGCGATTTCCACAATCGACAAGTTTGAACTGATGACTTCCGGCCAGTCGATTCCGAATCCGTCCAACTCAGACAATGCGCTGATTTCCGGGATAAGCTCTATTTCCGCGACTTCCGGACAGGAATTGCACATCGCCTTCGTAGTCGCCAGCGGCAATAGTATCGAGGAAATCCGCGTCGCTCTTCAGGCAGGCGAATCTTCATACGATCAGGCAACGGATGTCGATGACAACGACGGTTCGGTACTTCCGACCGGTTTCACGCTCGATCAGAATTTCCCCAATCCTTTCAACCCCGAGACTCGCATCGACTTCGCGCTTCCGACTGCCGGAAGCTACCGCTTCGAGATTATCAACTCGCTTGGACAAGTGGTAAAAGCTGTCTATAATGAGTCTGTTTCAGCGGGGCCGCACAGCATCGTCTGGAACGGCAAAACTTCAGATGGCAAAGATGCCGCTTCCGGTGTATATTTCTACAGACTTTCATTTAACGGAAACTATCAAACTCGTAAGATGGTTTTAATGAAATAGAACTAAGCAAAACGGGTGGCTGGTTCGTTAATACTGAAGTGAGGGACATGATTGTGACAATGCAACGGGATTTAGGTAAATTGCTTCGAAATCTGATACTCTTCTCAATCGGTATATTTGCCGCAACTCTGTTGTCGCCAACTTCAACGTCTGCGCTTACAATCTCACCTGAACTGCGAGCCAAACTCGAAGCCAACGGTGCCTGGGACCAATTCAGCCGCACATTCGCTGAATGGCAGAAACAACTCTCGGATCAGCCGTCAGCTATTAACCTTAACAACGTATTGTCAAAACCCACCGCCTCCGGCGCTCAGAAGACGATCCGCGTTTGCGTACTCTTGGTCGACTTCACCGACAATACAGCCTCGAGCGGGGCTCAGGCAAACCTCACTCCCGCCACTGTCGAACAGATTCTCTTCTCGCAGGGAGTCACACAACACGGGAGCATGACCGATTTCTATCTCGAAAATTCTTACGGACAATTTCTAATTGATGGCGATGTCTTCGGCTGGTTCCGTATGCCCAAGACCTACGCTCAGTATACCGGCAGTAACAGCGGCATGCAGACAGCTGAGCCTAATGCCCGCACACTCACGAAAGACGCTGTGATCGCCGCCGACCCTACTGTAAATTTCGCACCTTATGACAACGATGCCAATGGTGTTGTTGACGCCGTGTTTATTGTTCATGCCGGTCTGGGTGCGGAAGAGACCGGAAGTCCTGGGCAGATTTGGTCGCACCGCTGGTCGACAGTCGCTCCGGTCGTTACCGGCGACGGCAAGTCCGTATTGAATTACATCGCCGTCCCGGAAGAGGTACTTGGCGGAGCGTTGCGCGTTGGTGTCTACGCGCATGAGTTCGGACACATTCTCGGTCTTCCCGACTTGTATGATGTTAACCAGAATTCCAATGCACCCGGACTTGGCAACTGGTCCTTGATGGCTGGAGGCTCGTGGAATGATGCACAGCGCACGCCAGCGCAATTTGACGGCTGGTGCAAGCACGTCCTCGATTCCATTCATGGGTCGTTTGGAAAGACTATCGAAGTTACCGGTAATCTCACCGACCTCGTACTGAATGCATCCATCTCAGATTCCATTAGGTATCGAATGAAAATCCCCGGCGGCTTTGGCAGGGAATACTTCATTATCGAGAACCGTCAGAAGGTTGGATTCGATGAATATATTCCTGGCTCTGGACTGATGATTCTCCATTGCGATGATAATCTCTCCGGATCCAACGACCAGATTACCTATGGTCACTGGCGCATCTCGCTCGAACAAGCGGACGGCGCGGGTCATCTTGAAGCGAATCAGAACAATGGCGATGCGGACGACCTCTTCCCGGGGCAGTTTAGCAACCACCCCGAATGGACGAATCTGACTTTACCAAGCACCGACTCGTGGTATGGAACTCCACACCAAATCTCCGTCTGGAACATTCGTCATGATCTGATCAGCAAATCTATTACCTGCAATGTTGATGTGACCTACAGCCGCACGAATTTGACCCTTACCGGCGCCAACTTCTCGGATGCCGCATCGGGGAACAACAATCAGATCTTCGACAAGGGTGAATTGGTCGAAGTCTCGTATAGCTTCACCAATCTCTGGAAGGCAGCGACCGGAGTTAAAGTCAACTTCAGTTGTTCGACCCCGGGAGTCACAGTGGGAACCGGTACACAGATAATCGGCACTGTCAACTCCGGTCAAAGTGTCAACTCGACTTCACCGTTCTCCTTCTCAATTAGCCCGAACATCTCACCTACGACTGCGACATTTACCGTCGATATTATCAGCACGACTCCGCCCGACACCTTTACCACCATCTACCAGAAGTTTGTTGGCGGTGTCGAGATCCTGATTGTAGATGCCGACGACAGTCCGGCGCACGAAGATCGTTCGGCGCTTATCAAAGAACCGTTTGATGCACTTGGATTGCCCTATGCTTATTGGGATATTGGCGCTCAGAACACGCCGGGAGCAAGCGAATTAGACTATCGGTATATCATTTGGTATACCGGCAATATCCGGGCAACACTTAGTCAGGCCATAAACGCTTCCGAAGTCGCATTCTTGCGCAACTATCTCGATCAAGGCGGCAGACTCTTCATGTGCGGCCAGGATATCGTCGAGAGACTCGCACAAACAGCAGATTCTACTTTCGCTCGCGATTATCTCGGTGTTCGTTACCTCTCCGACTACGAACCGCTTGACGCAAAAGGCGTCGCGGGCAATCCGCTCGGCGACAATCTCAGACTGAGAATTCGCGGCGGCGGCGCGGCTGCTAATCAGTACGATTGTGATATTCTTGAGATTCTTCCCGGCGCTGACCGTGCATTCGACTTTGCAGTCGGTGAAGCCACTTTTGGTGCGGCAGGCAGTATCTTTGCCCGCCCCAATGGCTCCCGCGTCGTCTTCACGAGTTTCGGGATGGAAGCCATCGCCAGCACCATGACATCGCAGGGCTACGCCACACGGGACAGTTTCCTGAGCCGCGTTTTGGAATTTCTCGATGACAATGTCTCGACTGACGCCGACGACTATGTTGACATTATCCCATTGCCGCAGAGCTTTCAGCTCAACCAGAATTACCCCAATCCCTTCAATCCGACGACTCAGATTAGTTTCACGATCAATTCCCGCAGCGCCGGCAAGCCATTGACTTTGGATGTTTTCAATGTCCTTGGTCAGCGCGTTGCTCGTCTGCGCGAGGAAGTCGCTCAGACCGGAACGCAGATCTTCGAGTTTGACGCCTCGGCGCTATCGTCCGGCGTCTATTTCTATCGTCTGCAAGTCGGCACTGAATCGCAAAATCGGAAGATGATACTGACCAAGTAGCCGTCCTTCCAGCCGCAAAATCGCTCCTCATCCTGATTGACACTTGGGTCCGTTTGGTATATCATTGCCTCGGATAGGCGCTGCGACTTGTGCAAGTGCAGAGCCGACAAATCTGAATCAATGTTATTCACACAAGAAATACATCCCAGCCGCCTTGATGCCGGAGTACGGATAGCGGCTATCTTCGTACCGGCTTTGCTAATCGGTTTCTCGCTCAATCCTTCCGTGCTGTTATTGTTATCTGCCTTCGCCGTTGCACTCGTCATAATCGTGCGTGTTCCGATTGCGAGTTTTGCCAAGATCGCGCTTCCCGCATTGATCTTCTGCTCGATTACTCTCGTAATGCACCTGTTGTTTTCGCAGTCGCCCGATTCAAGTTATTTCAAAGTCGGGCCGCTAAGCCTGAATCAACTCGCCCTGAACACTGGTCTGCTCTATTGCTGGCGTATCGTGCTGTTCTTCCTGATCGCACTTTGTTTTTCCCACTGGATCGGACAAGAAGAATTGGCCGAGCTGGTCTGGCGGACAATTGCTCCCCTGAGAAAGATCGGAATACCTGCACAAGAGATTGGATTGGCGCTGACAATTGCTATTCGCTTTATCCCGCAGATATTCAGCGAACATCATCGCATCGAAATGGCTCAGCGCGCTCGCGGAGCCAACTTCAGCAAGAACCGTTTCGGCAACGTCCGGCGATTTGTGCCGATGCTTGTCCCGACCGTAGCTTCGGCTCTGCGTCGTATCGATACGACAACGAATGCTTTGACGGTCCGCGCGTGGGGCGTTTACCCAAGTCGGACTTTTCATCGCCGCCGTCATTTCGGGCTTGGAGATGCTGTCATGCTGCTCGCTGTTGTAGCAGTAGTTGCCGGAGTGGGGTACTTGTCGCGATGAGGAACATTCTTCTCCGTCTTCAATTTGTCGGCACTGGATTCGCCGGCTGGCAGAGGCAGAAAAATGCTGTCAGTATTCAGCAAGTTATCGAAGCTGGACTTGGGAAGATCACCCGTGAAGACATCTCCGCGACCGGTTGCAGCCGCACTGATGCCGGTGTTCACGCAGAAGATTTTCTGGTGAACTTCCACACCGAGTCGACAATCCCTGCCGCTAAGTTTGCACCGGCGCTGCAATCGAAGTTACCCAAAAGTATTCTGATCAAGAGTTCACGCGAGGTTCCGGCGAGTTTCAATTCACGCCGTAATAGCTATGAAAAAACCTATCGTTATCAGATTGCCCTGGATCGGTCGCCTTTCTACAACGATTTCTGGTGGCAGACCGACCGCACCCCTGATTTTGCAGTGCTTAAACAGTGTGCGGCGCAGATTCTCGGTGAACACGATTTCTCAGGATTCTGCGTGACGAGATCGCTCAAAGAGGTCAATATCTGCACCATCAAACAAGCGACTTGGAAGCGCACCGGGAAAAGACTATATTTCAAAATCACCGGCGACCGGTTTCTGCATCACATGGTGCGATTTCTGGTTGGCGCGCAGATTCAGGCAGCTTGCGGCGAGATCAGTGTTGAAGATGTTCGTAAGATGGTCAACCAGCCGGCGAGCCATCGCGCAAAGTACCCAGCGCCGCCGGAGGGACTGTACCTGGAAAAAGTCAAATTTCGCTTATAGGAGGAGACGATGAAGTTTTTCATCGATACGGCCAACATCGACGAGATCAAGAAAGCCGCTTCGCTCGGCGTCCTTGATGGTGTCACCACCAATCCGTCGCTGATTGCCAGAGAGAAAGGGAAGTTCGAGGATATTCTCAAGCAGATTTGCGATATCGTCGATGGTCCGATTTCTGCCGAAGTCACTGCCACCGATTATGAAGGTATGTTGCGCGAGGGCAGGGCAGTTGCCAAGTTGCACAAGAATATCGTGGTCAAGTGTCCTTGCATTCTGCCCGGTCTGCAGGCGACCAAGACCTTCTTCGAAGAAGGCATCCCGGTCAACATGACGCTGGTGTTTTCGGCGACGCAGGCGATCTTCGCCGCCAAAGCCGGTGCGCGTTTTGTCTCGCCGTTCATCGGACGGTTGGATGATATTTCGTCCGATGGCATGGAATTGATCGAGCAGATCGTGCAGATTTACGATAATTACGATTTTGCAACCGAAGTGCTGGTTGCTTCTGTCCGTCACCCCATGCACGTTGTCGAGGCGGCAATGCTGGGCGCGGATATCTGCACGATGCCGTACAATGTCATTGAGAAGTTGATTCAACATCCTCTGACCGATATCGGTCTTAAGAAATTCCTCGACGATTGGGAGAAGGTAAAGGGCAGATGATTTCGCGTTATACCACGCCGGAAATCGGCGCTCTCTGGACCGATCAACATAAATTCGATACCTGGCTCAAGGTAGAACTCGCCGTCGCGGAAGTTCAGGCGCAGATGGGGATCATTCCTCGTTCAGCGTTTTTGAAACTGCGCGCCAATGCCAAGTTTTCGATCAAGCGCATCGACAAGATCGAAGCTGAAATCAAACACGACGTCATCGCGTTCCTGACTTCAGTTTCCGAAAATGTCGGCGACGCTGCGAAGTTCCTGCATTTCGGCATGACGTCATCCGACCTCGTCGACACTGCGCAGGGAATTACACTGCGCGAGTCAGGCGAGTTGATTCTAAAAAAACTCGATGATGCAATCAAAGAGGTTCGCAAGAAAGCAATCCGCTACAAGAAGACCCCGGCGATGGGTCGCACCCACGGTGTCCACGCGGAGCCGACGATACTCGGACTCAAGTTCCTGCTCTGGTATCAGGAATTGCTTCGCCAACGCGAGCGTATGCAAGACGCTGTGAAGCAAATCGCTGTCGGCAAGATTTCGGGAGCCGTCGGTAACTATGCCAATCTCGATCCCAAGGTAGAAACCGCCGTCTGCAAGAAACTCGGACTGACACCGGCGCCGATCTCGACGCAGGTAATCCAGCGTGATCGCCATGCGCAGTTCTTGGGAGCGATTGCGTTGCTTGGCGCATCATTGGAAAAATTCGCGACCGAGATTCGCGCGTTGCAGAAGACTGAAGTCCTGGAGATGGAAGAAGGATTCTCCAAGGGACAGAAAGGCTCCTCGGCAATGCCGCACAAGCGCAACCCGATCACCTGCGAACGCATCGCCGGACTGGCGAGGGTACTGCGCGGCAACATGCTTGCCGGTTATGAAAATGTCGCCTTGTGGCACGAACGCGATATTACGCATTCATCGGTGGAGCGGGTGATTCTTCCCGATTCGACAATTCTGATAATCTATATGCTCAAGCTGTTCAATCAGGTGATGCAGAACTTGCAGGTGTATCCGCAGAATCTCAAACGAAACATCGAATTGACTGGTGGACTTGTTTTCAGCGGACGGTTGCTGCTTAAGCTCTCTGAAGCTTGCGGCTCGCGCGAGGTTGCGTATCGACTAGTTCAGCGCAATGCGATGGACGGTTGGGCAGGCAAGGGCAGATTTATTGATCTGGTCAATGCCGATACCGAGATTGCCAAGTATCTCAAGCCGCGCGACATCGCAGCCTGCTTTGACTTGGATTACTACTTCCGCAACGTCGACAAAATTTACAAGAAGTGTCTGCGATGATCGAACGCGACGGTTATCGATTCATCATACCGGCGGTATTAGTTGCTGGCGCGCTATGGACACTTTTTGCCTGCTGCAAGTGCTGGCCGTACGCCGTAGGTGGCGTACTTATTACGATTCTCGCTGTCTTCATTGTCTATTTCTTCCGCGACCCACAGCGCACACCGCCGGTCGGAGACAATCTGGTGCTCTCACCGGGTGATGGGAAGATCATCATCAACGAAGAACGCACCGGATCGGATGGGAAGAAGTACACACTGGTTTCGATATTTCTTTCGGTCTTTGACGTCCACGTCAACCGTATACCTATCAGTGGTAAGATCACTCATGTTAAGCACGTGCCGGGCAAATTCCACAAGGCGTTCCAGCCGGAAGCAGTCACTGAAAACGAGCGCACCGAGATTACGGTCGCTTCCAAGTACGGTGATGTCAGCTTCAGTCAAGTTGCCGGAATTTTGGCGCGACGAATTGTTTGCCGAATCAAAGAAGGCGACGAAGTGACTCGCGGAGAACGCATGGGATTGATTCGATTCGGATCGCGAATTGACATCTTCCTGCCGCCGTCAGTAACAATCGATGTCAAACTTGGCGACCGCGTGGTCGGAGGAGAAAGCGTCATTGGACGATTCCCGTAAAATGGCAAGCTTCCGCGGCATCTTTCCCGGTGCATTCACAATGGGGAATATGCTCTGCGGATTCTTTTCGATTCTCTCGGCGCACAACAATGAACCGGCGCGCGCGGCGTGGTTTGTTATTCTTGCCGGATTCCTCGATGCGCTGGACGGCAAGGTTGCGCGTCTGTCAAAAGGCACCAGCCAATTCGGCAAAGAGCTCGATTCGTTGGCGGACATCGTCAGCTTTGGTCTCGCACCGGCGTTTCTGGTTTGGACGGCAGTGCTTGTCAATTTCGATCGCTGGGGTTTTATGATCGGCGGCGTTTATTTGATGGCGGGTGCATTTCGTTTGGCGCGATACAATGTTGTCTCAGACCCGCATACAAAATCGCATTTCGTCGGTTTGCCAATCCCGGTGGCGGCAATCACGATCTGTTCTTATGTCATATTGTGCATGAGCCAATTCAAAGAGATCATGTATCCGGAGTTTGTGGTGTCGATGGTCATTGCCTGCTCGGCTTTGATGGTCTCGAACGTGATCTATGACTCGATTCCGGAGCGTTTTGACCGCCGAGAAAACCGTTGGCGCATGGCATTTATTTTCGTATTTTTGGTCGCGGTTTTGATTAAGCCGCGCTTGATGCTATTCCCGTTCCTCGCCGGCTATGTGCTCTATGGCGTTGTGCGGGAAGGATTTAGGGTTATGAATAATACTCGGCGAAACTCAAGGGACAAAAATCATGTCGAATAAGAAGAAAGTCGTCTGCAAGGTGCGTCTAAAGGACGGTGTGCTCGATCCGCAAGGCGTCACTATTCGTCACGCGCTGGAACAGCTCGGCTTTACCGATGTTGTAGATGTTCGTTCGGGCAAGGTGTTCGAGCTGACTTTCCGCGAAGGCGTCAACGGCGACCTGCGCGCGAAAACGGAAGAGATTTGCCGCAAGGTGCTGGCAAATCCGGTGATTGAAGAGTTTGAGGTGAAAGAGGAATAGATGCGTTTCGGCGTTGTTACATTCCCCGGTTCCAACTGCGACTATGATGCGCTGATGGTCGTTCGCGATCAACTTCACCATGACTCCGAGTTTGTTTGGCACAAGAAATCCGATTTGTCGGGAGTCGACTGCGTGATTCTGCCGGGCGGGTTTTCGTACGGCGATTACCTTCGCACCGGTGCGATCGCACGCTATTCGCCGGTTATGAAATCGGTAATCAAATTTGCCAATGACGGCGGATTGGTGATCGGTATCTGCAACGGCTTCCAGGTTCTGCTTGAGTCGGGACTTCTGCCGGGTGCGATGTTGCGCAACCGCAAACTTCGTTTTGTCTGCAAGCAGGTTTACTTGCGCTGTGAGACTTCCGATTCGCCATTTTCGAATTTGATTCGCGTCGGCGAAGTGTTGAAGATTCCGATTGCTCATACCGACGGCAACTACTATTGGAACGACGAGGGCGTTCGCGAACTCGAAGAGAACAAGCAGGTGATCTTCCGCTATTGCGGCGCCGATGGCAAGATTTCCGACGAGGCAAATCCCAACGGCAGTCTCAACAACATCGCGGGTATCTGCAACAAGACACGCAACGTGTTCGGAATGATGCCGCATCCGGAGCGCGCTTCGGAAGAGCTGTTGGGCTCGGCTGACGGGTTGCGGGTGTTTCAGTCGATAGTCGCTTTTGCCAAAGCAGGAGTAGCTGTTTGAAGAAAAGCGAAATCGTCTTCTTAGTGTTTTCGCTTCTGATGGCAGCCATTGTCGGCGGATTACTGGGCGACATTATCGGGGAGTTTCTTCCCGATGGAGCGGCGAAGACGTTGTTCCAGAAACATCTGTCGATCGGATTTAGTCCATCGACGCTGGATCTGTTCTCAATCAATTTCACGCTGGGATTGATGTTCAACATCAATTTCGTCAGCGTATTATTCATGGTGATGGTCATCATCTATTTTCGCTGGTGGTATATTTAATCCTCGGAGGATTGTAGGATGCCGAATCTCGGTTTTCAAGAACTGATTGTAATCTTCTTAATCATACTGATACTTTTCGGTGCGAAGAAGATTCCAGATATCGCGGCGGGCCTGGGCAGGGGTATCCGCGATTTCAAGCGCGCGATGAAAGACACCGGCGAGGAAATTCAAAAGTCCGCCACACCCGAAGCACCGGCCAACAAGCCTGCCGAAAGCAGCGACAAAAAGGAATAGATGTTCACCAAGGAAGACGTTCAGAAAATCCAAGCCACGCTGGGCGCCACTGAATCCGTCTGGGAGGGCGACCACTATCGGCTTAAAGTAGTCCAGACCGAGGAGAAGCGCTCGCTTGTTCTCGAAGTATATCCTGATACCGAGCTTGGCAATAATCGCGGCGCGCTGATCGTCGTCTATACCGGCGGGGCGCATCTGCAATTGCACAATTGCTCCGGCTTTGTCGCCAGCGAAGAATTGGGCGAAGTGACATTCGTCGCCGAAACCAAGGACCGCATTTCCGGATTGGTTGTCGAGCGCGAAGCGGCCTGCTCGCTTTACTCCGATATCAATCGCGATTTGATCTCATCCGATTTCTCGCGCTTCGGTGTCGAAGTGATGCTCTCCGGTGTAGCACTTTCGCTTGCCGAAGATTTGTTCAACGACAAGTCGTAACGATACTCCGGTTAGCGGAGCTCACTTTGTGCGAGTCGATCAAGACGTTCTGAATCTTCGTGCTGTATTCGATTGTCTCTTAGTTCATTAACCTCTGTTTGTTTCTCTTCAATTTCTTACTCAAAAAACGGGCATAACCCGGGTTAATCGGGACAGCAAAAGCCATTCACCGAAACCGGTGTTCGCTTCAGAGACCATTTGCATCTGCAGTCGGGGCTACCTACTGCAGACTCGCCCCGGCAAACACTTACAGTGAGATCGAGATTGTTGAACCGCAACGGCCGTTGCGAACTCACTGCAAAGTACTTGTTGGGCCGGCAAAGCTGGCGCTTCCAAGCGAACATCAGTGCCTCTACTATTTGGGGCAAAGAATAATCTCGAGTGGATGACTACAGATTTCCTTGCTTAACTTGGTCCCCCCCCCCTCCCCCCCCCCCCCCCCCCCCCCCCCCCGGGGGGGGGGGGGCCGCGGGTGAGAGGAGAGGACCCCGTCTCGTCCCGACAAAGTCGGGACGAGCCACCCCTCTTGATAGAGGGGAATTGGCGCGGGAGTTGGTGACAAATGAGTCGAGTGGTCGGTGCATGGTAGCGGAGAGCGAAAGGACTGTACTGGCACGAAATGCCCTCACCCCGACACTCTCTCCCGCAAGGCGGGACCTGGGCCAGGGGAGGGAGGAACTGCGCGTGGAGACGCGGGACGCCTCCCAAGGGAACCGAGCGTGCCAAACGCTGACGCCCACAAGGGCCATGCGTCGCCCAGCGAACCCCCAATGAGGAGATGGTTGCAATGCGGTAGCCCTTACCCTACCGGCGAGATTGGCAGGTCTCCGGGTGAGAGCTTTGGGTGGATAGAGATTTCGGTAAGGAGACCTGCCCTACAAGGGGATCTCATCTCGGGCGAAGCGTGAGATAATTGACCAGCATTTTCCAATTGAGAGAGAAGTGAGCGGCACGCTGAAGCGATATTCTGGCTCTTGACAAGTTTTGACGTAGAATGTATACTGAAATATCTAATATCATAAAGGCGCAGGATGTCTATGGCGCAAAACTCATGTATACCTCCAAACCCCTATTAAACAGGGAGGCTCCAAATGAATGTAAGAAAAGCACTGTTGGTGTTGATGCTTTCGATTGCGATGTGTTCATCGCTGATGGCGACTGGAGTGGGTGATGTCGAGATTGTCATGTATAGTCAGGACGAGTATATCTATTCATGTGGTCCAACGCCAGTGAGCATTCGGTTCAAGAATGACGCACCGCTCTACAGCTTCTCTATCAGTCTATTGTTAAGTGCAACCGATCATTATATGAGAATCATCCAGCCATATGGGACTCTGCCGGTTTCACAGCCTACCGTGAGAGTCAGCTACAATCCAACAAATGCTTTCGATCTTGGCATCGTAGTCGATGTTTCACAGCTACCTGATCGAATCTCGATTAGCGGATCAGCGCTAAACAACCCGCTTCCGCCTTCGGGGCAGAATCCGTCGCTTGCCCTTGAATTTCTGATTTTTGTCGGCCCGCCTGAAGGTCCTTCAGCCCAATTCTGCGTTGACAATGTCGTTCATCCGATGACGGGAAAATGGGTGTTTTCCGATGTAACGGAGTATGCACCGACGTTTAATGGAATCGCCAACAACGGCGTCAGTGATCCATCGGCGCCGGCAATCTGTGGCAATCCCATAGTACTGCCGTGTGGTCCTCCAATATTCACCGCAAAGCCTCCAACTACTGTGTCTGTACCGATGTGCGAGGCATACTCATTCGATTTTGACGGAGTACATCCATATTTGTGTGGATATGTGTATTTTGGCGCTGCAAAGGGGACCATCGACACATTGACGGGCTACTATGAGTTAGCTCCTGACGGAGGAGTCGGTCCGATAGTAGATACGGTCTTTCTGTACGCCGACTTCACTTGCGGTGCTGTCCGATTCGTCTTTACGATCAATCGCACGAACGCGCCTCCAGAGGTGACTAACTGCCGACCGAAACTTTTTGTGCAAGAGGGTACCGCCAAGGCAATTGACTACGATGTGACGGAGCCGACACTTGCGCACAACACGAGATGGAGTTTGACTCGTTGTTGTCAGGCACACCGCCGACATTTCCGGTGTCGATTGATCCGGCAACCGGAGTGTTGATTGTTGATGCGACAGGAGCTATCACTGAAGAAACGTTCGATTATCAGGTAGTCTCGACTGATGCTCACGGAGGTGAAGGAACCTGCGTTTTTCAACTCACGACAACCACGGAGCTCCGGGTGATGCCGACAACAGCGGAACAGTGACAGTATCTGATGCGGTCTTTCTAATCGCGTACATTTTCTCAGGCGGACCGCAGCCGATTTCCGAATACCGGGCTGATCCGGACTGCAGCGGGGGGACTTCGGTGTCGGATGCAGTTTACTTGATTAACTACATCTTCAGCGGCGGGCTGGCACCGTGTGGTGTGGAGCTGTAGGGGGTTGATATGACAAACAAAACTGATAGCTCACCAGCAAGACTGTCGAAGGAGGCTTGATTATGTGGTTTCGCAAACTTATAAGTGCATTGATCATTTCGGTCTTGATGAGTGCCATGGCACTCGGAGCGGGAGTCGGGAATGTCGAGCTTGAAGTCGGTTCAAATGATCAAGTATGGCCATGCGGACCAACGACAATCTCGGTTTACTTCAAGAACGACGCGCCGCTATATGGATTCTCACTTGGATTTGATTTTAGCGCTCCTGTAAGCGACTTCCATTTTGTTCAGCCTATTGGCACATTGCCTCCTGAGGCTCCTGTGATCAGACTCGAACCAGTTGTTCATCCTAACTATGAGATTGATGTTGATATCTCGCAGTTGCCGAATCGCATTTTCATTTCCGGTTCAACGATAGATCATCCCCTGCCTGCAACCGGTGCTGTGCGTATGCTGGTGTTTAGGTTCATAGTCTATTTTGAATCGCAAGAGGTCTTTCCCGCCGAACTTTGCATCGACAACATTGTGCATCCCGTTTCACAGAAATGGATGTTCTACGACGTTGCCGAATACGCTCCGACTTTTTATGGTTCCTCGAATAACAGCATGACTGATCCATCTGCGGCGGCTGAGTGTTTCGATATCTACATTCTGCCATTATCGCCGCCGTACTACACGTCGACTCCGGCGACGACCGTCTCGATCCTATCTTGTGATACCTTTACATTCGATTTCGACGGAGACCACTCGGATCCCAATCTTTTCATCTATTTTGATGCAGCAGTTGGTGTGATCGACCCCGCTACCGGCGTCTATCAATTGCCTCCAGACGGCGGGACTGGAGCAGTTGTCGACACGATTGGTTTGTTTGCGAATTTTCTCTGCGATCCTGAGCTGTTTATCTTTACGATCAATCGCACGAACGTGCCGCCGCAAGTTAACAACTGCCGGCCGAAACTTTTTGTGCAAGAAGGTACTGCGAAGGCAATTGACTACGATGTGAGCGATGCCGACACTTGCGACACGCACGAATGGAGTTTGACATTGTTGTCCGGTACACCGCCGACATTTCCAGTATCGATTGATCCGGCAACCGGTGTGTTGATTGTTGATGCGACAGGCGTTACTACGGAGGAGACGTTTGACTATCAGGTGACCTCGACAGATGCTAGCAACAGTGCAGGAACTGACATTTTCCAGCTTAAGACGACAGCGGGGGTTCCGGGTGATGCCAACAGCAGCGGGACGATAACCGTTTCTGATGCCGCGCTTATCATCATGTACATCTTCATGGGCGGTCCGCCGCCGCTTTCCGAGTACGGGGCTGATCCGGATTGCAGTGGGGGGACATCGATTTCCGATGCGGTTTATTTGGTTACTTACATCTTCAGCGGCGGACTTCCGCCATGTGGGGTGGAGCCGTAGGGCGGTGATCAGTTACCCGCGCCGAGGCTGAGAAGGAACCAACCCACCGCAAGCGGTGGGGCACCTAGCTCGGTCTTGACTTGTGAGACAGCTTCAGGACGTCTACCGCGCGCGGACTTGGCTGGATCCCCGCCTTCGCGGGGATGACGGGCGAGAGAAATTCGTCAGGAAGTGGTTCACCTAAGGGGAACTTCGCCTGACGACTCGAGAATGTCGGGATTGTATGACTTCCGTAATCCGCATAAAAAAAACGGGCGCCGTAAGGCGCCCGTTTTCTACACGGAATGAAGTTGCAACGAACGTACGTCTATGCCATAGCCGGCTTGCGCGAGAACGACACGGTGAAGTCCTCTAATGCCGCGGCAAAGTCTTTCGCTGAGCGGTAGCGCTCTTGCGGGTCTTTTGCCAAAGCCTTGCGGATGATCATGTCGAACAGCGGCGGAACTTTCGGGTCGATTGTTGAGGCCGGAGTTGGTTCCTCGTTGAGTATCTTGTACACCAGCGCAGAGATATTCTCGCCAGTGAACGGACGGCGATGCGTGAGCATTTCGTAGAGCACCACGCCGAGCGAGAAGATGTCGGAACTGGCGCTGACTTCCTTGCCCTTGAGCTGTTCCGGCGAAATGTAGTTCGGCGTACCCATCGCGACGCCGGTTTGAGTCATTGAAGACGACTCAAAATGCGCGATACCGAAATCCATCACCTTGACCTTGAATCCATCCATGACCATGATGTTCGCGGGCTTGATATCGCGATGGACAATGCCCATCTTGTGAGCATACTCAAGCGCCGAGCAGGTTTGGATGATTACCGACGCCAAGATGCGGTAGTTCAACTGTAGGTTGCGCTTGAGCACGGCTTCGAGAGTGTAGCCCTCGATGTACTCCATCGCGATGTACTGCAAGTTGCCCTGTAAGCCGACGTCGTAAATCGTCACGATATTCGGGTGTGACAAGTTGCCGGCGGCTTTGGCTTCACGAGTCAGGCGTTCCTTCAGTTCGTTCAATTCCGACGGATCGGCAATGGTGTCGAGGCGAATGGTCTTGAGTGCGACCAGACGATCAATTGCCGGGTCTTTGCCTTTGTAGACGGTACCCATTGCGCCTTTGCCGAGCGGTTCAAGTACCTGATAGCGGCCAAACGAAACGGGCTGGCCCTCGGTGGTGAAGCGCACGCCGTAGATTTTCTTCTCTTCTTCCGTCAAGATCAGTTCTTCTTCGACCTTGGCTGGCTTCTTCGGCGTCGGAGGCGGTTCATTGGTTATTGCCGACATATCGATATCGAGCAAGTCGGGAATGAACGACTTGGTGTCGTTTGCTTCCGTCGCTGCGACTTCGTCCTGTACTTCGCGCACAGTTTCGTTTACGGCCTCTTTTGAAGAGTACCTGCCGGTCTTGTCGTGTTTGCGCATTTCCGATTCGGGAATGAAGTCTCCGCCTTTGCGAAGCGCTTCGAAGTCTAAGCGAATTGTTTCGCTGAGCAATTCTGGTGACGGGCGGTCTTCTTCAAGGAAGCGGCCCGGGATGATCTCGTCAAATGAGAGCTCTTTTCCGTCATCGCGACGCGTCGCCAACGGTTCGCCGTTGAGCAGTTTCTTGAGATCAAGCGAACGCGTAATGGTCGAGGTGACCGCGAATTCGCGATTCGGCTTAACAAGAATCGAAGCGACAATGAACAGCACCACCGTTGCGGTTGGGTAGAGAACACTCAATACCATGTTCATGGAGCTGAACAACACGAAGTTGATATTGAAGAGAATGAACCCGACGATAAACAGCGCGACTAGACGGTAGATCTGCGGCATCTTGGGCAGTACCAGACCGCCAAATGCGCCGATTGCGAAGATCAACAGCAAGTCGATCGGAATCGGGAAATCAAAGCGCTCCGATGTGCCGCCGTTGATTAGGTTCTGCGCCAAGGCGGCCGAGAACTGGTAGGACGGGATACTTCCGGCTGTGGCGGTTTCGACAAATTCAAAGTCGCCGAGGCCGGTTGCGGCAATCACGACAGCTTTGCCTTCGATAGCACTCTTGTCGGCGTCACCGGTAAGAATGTCGATGGCAGATACCAGCGGATAGGTGTTGCCTTCGGCCGGGAGATCGACGAGCATTTGCCCGCGGTTATCGGTCGGCAGTTCACGACCGCCGACAACAATGCGACCGTTGTCGGAGAAGGTTATCTCGGAAGCGGTGCCGCCAAGATAGATATTTGCAAGCTGTACAGGCGCGCTGACGAAGACCTTGTCTTCGAAGTTGACAAGGACATTGGCAGAGCGCACCAGATCGTCAAAATCGGATTCAAAATAGCGGAAACCAACAGCACCGACATTGGCAGCAAACACCTTGGGAGGTACGAAGGCTGCGATGACGCGCGGGAGTTCTTCGATCGGTACATACTGTGAAGGCAGTATAGATGAACCCTGGAAGTATTCCGGGACAGGGCGCGATGAATTGCCTTCATCGGAGACGACGATATCGAAGGGGAGAACTACATTGCCGCATTCGTTCATGGAAGTTCCGAGAGTTACGGAATTGCCCGATACGAACTCTTCGACACGCTCGGCAAGCGGGAAATCGAGCATGACAGCCTTGGGCTTGTAGTCGCAGATGGTTATCAGCAAGTCGCTGATCCGACCGTGATCCCACGGCCATTTGCCGACTTTGTCGACTGAGCGGGCGTCGATGGCAACGACAGAAATTTTGCTGTGATCAGGAACGAATTCCTTCGAAGAGCGAATTTGATCTTCAATCTCGTATTCGAGACTTTGCAGAGGCGGCAGATTCTGGGCATAGATGATGACCACGAACAACGTGATCAACCAGTAGAGTATGCCGCTCTTGAATCGCGCAGACATGTTATCCCATTTGGACACGTAATGCTTCATACTTTATTTCCCGCTCGAGAGTCGTTCAATGAGAAATTCCGGCAATTTTGCCGCCGCCATCTTGGCCTGCGCCGTTGCCAGATCATAGGCAATGCGGCGATATGTAAGTGTATCGTTATCGGAATCGTAGAGCACATAACAGGATCGAGGATCGCCGTCGCGCGGCTGTCCGACCGATCCGATGTTAACGATGTAGCGCGATTCCGGTTCGAGTTTGATTTCTTCCGGTCGAATCGTATAGGTTTCGCCGGCGAATGTATGACCATAAACGATCGGCTTATGCGAGTGACCGAGGAAGCAAATGCGCTTCTTGAAACTGCGAAACTGCTTTTCCGCTTCGTGAATTGTCAGGCAGTAATTCCATGCCGAAGGAGCATCAGGAGTAGCGTGGACATACTGTTCATTGGCGGACTCGGCAGTGAGACGAAATGACGAGAGTGCGGCAATCGATTCAGGATTGAGCACATTCGTAGTGTAGACGATAGCGTCGCGTGCATAGCTGTTGAAGTCAGCTACGTCGAGCAATCCGAGTGCAGAGTAATCGTGGTTTCCCATCAGTTTCGTTTCACATTCAGAGCTGATAATTTCCAGGACCTCGTTTGGATTAGCGCCATAACCGACGGCATCGCCAAGGAAAACGACTTTTTCAGCCGCAGAGTTGTCCTTGATGTCTTTCATAACTGCCGTCAAAGCTTCCAAGTTGCCGTGCACGTCAGAGATCAGCGCAACGATCATGCTTATCCTTCGATAAATCGGAATACCGATTTACCGACCTCAATGATGTCGCCGTTCTTCAGAGTTGTCGAAGTTACGACCTCGCCGTTGACTTTGGTTTTGCCACTGTGGCCGATGTTCATCAACGTAAAGGATTCGCCTTCTCGAATGATCTTCGCCTGAAGCTTGGAAACCCAGAATCCCTTCACCTGAACATTGGCGAAGCTGGATTTGCCGAGAGTCGTCGTCTCGTTGTTGACGCGGAGCTTCTTCTTGTCGGAACCGCTGAGAGACAGCAACACCGTACCGCCGGCTGCGGCAGCGACTTCTTTATCTTCGGTGTCTTGATCGACGAGTTCCTTCTGCTTGCGCGTGTTGAGCACCATTGTGCCGTCCATGTAGGAAATCTTGCGCGCCGGCTGAGAGTCCTGATTGAACACCAGATCGAACTTTCCGATGGTAATCGTGTCGTGATCCTGCAAATAGGTCTCGTTGACTTTGCGATGATTGACAAAGGTGCCGTTGAGGCTGTCGTTGTCGATAATCAATGCGCCCTTGTCGGAGAACTCGATTTGCGCATGTTTGCGTGAAACGCCGCGATTATCCAGAATGATGTCGTTTTCGGAAGTACGGCCGATGGAGATGCGCTCCTTCTCGGTCACCACTCGTTCGATGACCTTGTCAGCATATTTGACGATGATTTCCGGCATTTTAGTGATGCTCCTTTCTATCAGACTTGCTGTCGCCGTGCGAGTGGATCGGAATCGGCCGGGTCTCCATGAGGTCCTCCAGCGGATTGCTCTTCACTGCCTGCGTCATTTCTCTTTGCCGTTTTGTATCCAGGACCGCAGTCTCCTCGATATCGGACATCTTGGCGGACGTTTGCGAATCCTGAAAGAAAATGAGATCGAATTTGCCGATCGTGATTTTGTCATTGTCGTGCAAGAATTGGCGAATGACTTTCATCTGGTTGACGAATGTGCCATTGAGGCTATCGAGATCGATAAGCTCCGGCTGGTTGTCGGCAAAGTCGATACGGGCATGCCGACGCGAAATGCCCCGGTTGTCCAACACAATGTCATTGTCGGAAGTGCGACCGATGCTGATATGATCCTTCTCGGTTACTACACGCTCGATGACTTTGTCTGCAAATTTGACAATGATCTCCGGCATCGAAGACGCTCCTTATATACTGATTTTACTTCCAGCAATATCAAAATCGGGCGGCTGCAACCGTGTCACTCGGCTTTCTGCTTCTCTGCAAATGACTTGCCGCTCTTCCCGTATTCCATTATATTTTCGGTATGCTACCGCTAAACTTGAGAGATAGACCCGCTGTTTTCGCGGCACCGCTGGCCGGAGTATCGGACATTGCCTACCGTTCGATCGTTAAACGCATGGGAGCCGATTATACGTTTCCGGAAATGATTGCCTCGGAAGGACTTATCCGTGACAATGGCCGGACAATGGATATGATGCGCCGTTACGACGGCGAGAGCAATGTCGGTTGTCAGTTGTTCGGAACGAGGCCGGAAGCTGTTGCACATGCGGCGAAAGTCGTAGAACAACAAGGGTTTAACTCTGCGGATTTAAATTGCGGTTGTCCGGTTCATAAGGTTGTCGACAAGAATGGCGGAGCGGCCCTGCTCAAGACACCCCTTTTGCTTGGTAAGATAATAGAAGAGTCTGTTAGGGGGATTTCGATTCCGTTCTCGATCAAGATTCGTTCCGGTTGGGACAAAAAATCGATCAACTACGTCGAAATCGGAAAGATCGCCGAACAGAGCGGAGCGGCATACATCACACTTCATGCTCGCACACAGTCGGAGATGTTTCTGCCGGAAGCGCATTGGGATCACATTGCCGAGCTTAAGCAGTCGGTGAAGATTCCGGTAATCGGCAACGGCAATGTCTGGACGGCGGATGACGCCATTCGCATGCTGAAGGAAACGGGCTGTGATGGAGTGATGATTGCATCCGGATCGCTTGGTAATCCGTTCATTTTCCGCGAAATCAGATCAATTCTGGAGACGGGCAATCCGGCAGCACCGGCGACAAATCAGGAGCGTGTCCTGGTGTGTCTCGAACACGTGAAGAAGATGACGGAGCTGTTTGGTGAAGGTCCGGGGATTCGCAGGGCGCGCAAATTGATTGGCTGGTACTACCAGTACATCAGCGGCCGCAAGCGGATCGACCAGCAGTTGTTCCAGGTCGACACTTTTGCTGAAGTTGAGAAATATCTCACCGAGGCATTGACCAAGCTTCAGGAAAAGGCGGCATGACCAGCCGTACCGAGTTAACGAAACTTCTCGAAAATGTGAAGCGGGGCAAGGTGAACATCGCCGATGCGCTTGCACAGCTCAATTCCACACAGTTTGAAGATCTCGGATTTGCCAAGGTTGACCATGGCCGCAGTCTGCGCTGCGGATTTCCAGAGGTCATTTTCGCGCAGGGGAAAACGGCGGCGCAGATTACTGCAATTGCCAAGAAGATAGTACAGCGCGAGGGTGATGTTCTCATTACCAGAATCGACGACAAGAAATTTCAGACCGTCAAGAAATCGTTGAAGGCACTCAACTACTCACCGGACGCGCAGGCAGCATTCATACGAAAATCAAAAGCCAAAGCCAACTCAGGTGTCCTAATCGTTAGTGCGGGTACCTCGGATGTTTCAGTCGCAGAGGAAGCGGCGATCACTTGTGAAGCGCTCGGCTACGTGCCTGAGCGGTTCTACGACGCTGGTGTGGCTGGAATTCACCGCTTATTTGCGGGTTCCGAAAAATTGAAACGCGCCAAGGTCATAATCGTGGTCGCCGGGATGGAAGGCGCATTGCCGTCGGTGGTTGGCGGTTTGGTCGATGTGCCGGTCATAGCGGTGCCGACGTCGGTGGGGTATGGCGCATCGTTTGGCGGAATTGCGGCGCTTCTCGCGATGCTGAATTCATGTGCTTCGGGAGTGACTGTGGTCAACATCGATAACGGATATGGCGCGGCAATGGCGGCTTTGAGGATAATCGGCTCGCGATGAAAATAGGCTATCTCGATTGCTTTTCCGGCGCCGCCGGCGATATGCTGGTCGGTGCGATTATCGATGCCGGATGCGGAGCTGACTTTTTGCAATCGCAGATTGACCTTCTGGGGATACCCGGACTGAAGCTCGTGACATCCTCCGTGAAGAAGCAGGGGCTCCACGGCATCGCTGTGAATTTGAATCGGAAGAAACCAGCCCGCCTCATCGCCATCTCGCGGCGATTGAAAAGATACTCAACAATTCAAAACTCGATCAGGAAATCGTCGCCAAGGCTGTTGCGGTGTTCAAACGCATTGGAGTTGCCGAAGCGAAGATGCACGACCTACCGATTGAGAAAGTGCATTTTCACGAGGTCGGCGCTGTTGACGCGATTTGTGATATTGTCTGCACGATTGCAGGGTTGAAGCATCTGGGAATCGAGCGATTGTATTCTTCGGCGATTCTGCTGGGAAGCGGGATGACCAAGTCGGCGCATGGAATGATCCCATTGCCGGCGCCAGCGACGCTTGAGATCGCGCAGGGATTTCCGGTTAAGCGCATCGACAATGGCAGGGAAATGACGACGCCGACCGGTGCGGCACTGATCGCCGAACTGGCGGAATGCTCGCCCGGATACGAGATGGTTGTGGAGAAGAGCGGTTACGGTGCAGGTACGATGGACTTGGATGACAGACCGAATTTGCTGCGGCTGATTATCGGCGACTCTGCCGGGGCATTCGAGAGCGATACGGTGACGATCATCGAAACCAACATTGACGACGCTACACCGGAGCAAATGGGGCATCTTCAGCAGCGGCTGTTCGAAACCGGCGCGCTGGATGTGTTTGTTGCTTCGATACTGATGAAGAAAAGCCGTCCGGCGCACAAGTTGACCGTAATCGGCCAGCTGGCGACGGCTGATGCTCTGGCGCGGGTGCTATTGCGGGAGTCCTCGACTGCCGGTGTGCGGCTGAGAACGGAATCGCGTTGGAAGCTGAAATATGAGTTCAAAACCGTCCAAACTGAGTTCGGTGAGATAAAAATTAAGTTCTACTTCGGAGGCGATATTCGTAAATTCAGTCCGGAATATGAAGATGTCGTTAGCGCGGCCATGAAAGCGAAAGCGCCGTTCGTGAAAGTATACAATGCGGCGGTGATGGCGGCGAATCTGATAAAGGAGAATTGAGATGAGCGACTTGAAGGTATTAGTATTCGCACAGAAGAAGGGCAATGCGCTGTTGGGTGCGTCGCTGGAAGCGTTAACTGCCGGGCGTCAACTCGCGGACAAACTTGGCGGCAAACTCGCGGCGCTGGTAATAGGCAGCGGCACGGAGTTGCTGGCGAAAACCGCGATCAGTTGCGGGGCAGATGTTTGCTATACCGTTGAGAATCCGTCCCTCGATCAATTCCAGGATGACGCATATGCGCAGATCATCTGTGAAGTTATCAAAGCCAAGTCGCCGCAGATTGTTCTCGGCACTGCCAATGTCTACGGAAAGTCGCTGTTTGGAAGAGTGTCGGGGAAGCTTGGCGTTTCGATCGCCGCAGACTGTAATCAGGTTGATATCGACGCCGAAGGCAAGTTGTCAGTCACGCGTCCGGCGTTTGGCGGCAAGGTGTATCTGACGGTACAGTTCAAATCGACTCCGCAAATCGCGACGCTGCGTCCCAAGGTCTTTGCCGAAGCAGTCGCAAATCCGTCGCGCACCGGCACTGTCGAAGCTTTTGCAAGCTCGGCAACGAGCAAGCTGCAGGTTGAAAGCGGAGCGGCAGGCAGCGGCGGCGAGATTACGCTTGCCGAAGCGGACATCATTGTAGCCGGCGGTCGCGGCCTCAAGGAGCCAGCGAATTTCAAGCTCATCAAGGACCTGGCAGACGCCGTGGGCGGAGCGGTTGGTGCTTCGCGCGCAGTTGTCGACGCAGGGTGGATTCAGTACAAGCATCAGGTCGGACAGACCGGCCGCACGGTCAATCCCAAGCTCTACTTCGCTCTGGGAATCTCGGGCGCGATTCAGCATCTCATCGGTATGCAGTCCTCGGGAACCATCGTTGCCGTTAATCGCGACGCGGATGCGCCGATTTTCAATGTCGCGACATATGGAATCGTCGGCGATTTGTTCGAGATCGTTCCGGCATTGACGGAGAAGTTCGCGAAAGAGTTGAAGAAGTAGACGGTAGGTAAACTCGCTGGGGCTGTAGCGAGACCACCGCAAAGGGACTGTTGAAAAAACTCGCGGTTTTCCGATCAGTGCGAATCCGGCAATTACCCAAGCTGGATTCCCGCTTTCGCGGGAATGACTAACATGTAGGACGGCGATATGGATGAGACTATTCCCAATTCAAGGCGGCTTTTTCGACAGTCCCCAAGCCCGACAAGAGCGGGCCAGGACGGTGGGGCACCGGCTGTCCAAAAGGAATTCGGGAAGTGAACCCAAGATTTGCTGCTATCGATATCGGTTCCAACTCTTCGCTTTTGCTCATTCTCGAACTTGGCGATGATGGTATCGCGAGAGTCGTGATTGATACCAAGGCTTCAACAAGACTCTCTTCGGGAACCCACGGTGGCGCGGCTATGGCTGGGGAACCGCTCGCACGTCAGTTTACAGCGCTCGATAGATTCGCCGAAATAATCAAAGAAAAGCAAGTTGAATCGGTAGTTGCCTGCGGGACACAAGTATTTCGCAACGCAAGCAATGGCCGCGAAGTGGCCGCAGAGATTACTCGTCGCTACGGCTGGGAGATGCAGATCATTTCCGGCGAACGCGAGGCGGAGCTATCGTATCGTGCGGCTTCAACAGGACTAAGCAAGATTGCGGAGAGGCGCGTTGTAATCGATGTCGGCGGGGGATCGAGCGAAGTGATTTTCGGCAAGGGCGACCAGATCGAATGGAGTCAGAGTTTTCCTATCGGCGCGGTCAGTATTACTGATAAATTTGGGTCGAATCTGGAATCGGCACGGTCATACATCGAAGGGGTATTGTCAGGGCTACAAACTGCGTGGAGCAAATACGAATCAACCGAGGCTGAGACCGAAGTTGTGGCGGTTGGCGGTACGGCGGCCACTTTGGCGGCAGTGAGTCTTGAGCAGAAAATATTTAATCCGAAGACCATCCACGGTGTACAACTCTCAAGAATCTGGATAGAGAACACGATTAGCCGGTTGAATGGCCTTGAAATCGCCGAACGACGCGAATTGATGCCGTTTGATCCTGATCGCGCCGACATCATTGTTGCCGGGGCGCTCATTGTGCTGATTGTGCTGGAAAACCTAAAGGCGGACCGGGTCGTGGTATCCAATTGCGGACTACGCTGGGGGCTTATCACAACGGCATTTCCCCAGTTGCGACAAGCGCGAATTGAACAATAGCCTCGCACCGGGCGTCTATAAAACAGCTTGACTAAGGCCTCCAAAGGCCTAATTTGACGCTGGAGGAAACCTTATCGATTGATTGGCAAGGATTGAAGTTTAGTACTCAGGAACGAATTTGAATAATGTGCTGCAGAAATGCCGGACTTTTTGCGTAATTGCGCGGTTGCGGCTTTTTTTGTTTCTGGAATTGAGGTAAATATCGAAATGAAAAAGACATTCGTACTCACCACACTGCTGTTGATACTGGCCTCAGTCCAGGCATTCGGCTGGATGAGTTTCCGGCTGGAGGACCCGATTGAGGGACTGCTAAGCAACAGCGTGACGCAGATCATCTATGACGGGGAGTATATCTGGCTGGCAACCGGTGACGGACTCGCGGGCAGTAATGATGGCGGCGTCAGTTGGATTACCTTCAATAAGGACAATGCCTTTGCCGGGAGCGGAATTTCTGCACTGGCTCTTGCCGGAAACCGCCTGATGGTCGCGACGGCGGATATCGAGATTAACGGTATGGGCTCCGGATTTTACTACACCGATGACAACGGGCAAACCTTCAATGCAGTCGATAACCCGATGTTCTCAAACCTTGGCAAGCTTTCCTACGACCTTTCCGTGTTGGACAGCGTGGCATATTCCACGAATTTTAACGGCGGCCTTTTGCGTAGTCTCGACGGCGGCCTTAGTTGGCATAATATCTTCATTGATGCTGTGTTGGACAGCGTCTTTGAGGATGACAGCACGTTCATTGAAACCGGTTACGAGCGCGGACGCTACTTCTCGTCAGTGATCGATCCGTATCACGATGACACTACTATCGTATGGGCAGGCTCGGCCGAGGGTGTTCAGAGATTGTATTACATCGGCAAGCATAAGAAACTCGCCAGCACTCGCGTCAACGATATCGGCAATGATGGCCACGACTGGTGGTATGGTACCGATCGCGGCGTCAGTTTCTTCAATGATACCATTCAGATTTTCTATACCTACGACACCGACAACGGTTTTCCATCGAACTATGTCAGCGCGATTGCCGTCAAGGGAGATCTTGTCATTGCGGGATTGTACGACACGCTGACTTCAAGTTCGCTTGGATTTGCAGTTAGCAATAACGCCGGTGCAAGCTGGACTCTTGAGGAGCCGGCAGGAGCAGTCGGGGCTAACCACAAGATTGAAGACATCAAATTTCATGGCGACATCGCCTATGCTGCATGCGATCAAGGTGGATTGTTGCGGTCGACCGATCAGGGCCAAAGTTGGTCTGTTTACTATCCCAACAACATTGTTAGCCCGCCAATAGTGGACTTGCCAATTTACCACATACATGCAATCGATATAGCTGAACGGGAAGATTTCAGTAGAATGGCAGTCGGCACCGATTCGGGAGTCGTTGCATTCTATTATAGCGAAGCGGGAGATCTCGATTCGACAGCGCATTTGCGGATGTTTGATAACGCAACGTATGGCCAGAAAGTGGTGTCGCTGTCGACGTTCAAGACGACTTTCGGCGAAGAATATTGGGCGTGTGTTCGTCCATACAAGACCACTGTTGGTGCACAACCGGCAGTGCTTAGAAGCATTGACCATGGTCTGACCTGGGACCATCATTTAACCGGTCCGCCGGCGCTTGTTTCGAATCAGATTGAAATTGGCGAGATGTATGGCGATACCGTCATCTGGGTTGCGTCCGATCAGGGGATTCGCATCAGCACCAATCTCGGCATTCGCTGGGACGTTGCAACTGCAATCGACATTTTGACCGGGCAGGGAATAAACGCCGACGCGAAACAGCTTTGTGTTTACATGAGTGAGACCGAATCGCATTTCGGTTCGGCAGAAAACGGCGTAGCTCAGCACTATCTTGGGATCATTGTCGATGCTGCCCGTTTTAACTACCGTATTCAGCGCCCAAATCTCGATCCAGATGAATTCGATTTCGTGGGGCGGTCCTATACTGCAACTGGCGTGGTTCCGGGTGATAGCGCGCTTGCCGGCAATTTCGTGGTGGCAATGGCTCTTCAGCGCACCGGCGACAGTTCGTTGATTTGGGCAGCGGTGAGGCCGGCGCTGGAATCAGGCGGCAGGAACGGAATATCCTTTACTTCAGACCGCGGACTGTCGTGGAAGTTTACTCTGAACGATACACAGGTCTGGAATTTTGAGTTCAATGGCGACACGGCTTTCGCAGCCGCCAGCCAAGGTTTGTACATGACGACTGACTTTGGCGAGAATTGGGAGCAGATTTCTATAAATGACCCTGTCACGGGTCGGTCAATTTCTGATTCGGTCGAGGTCTATGCCATTACGCTAATCGGAAATGAGTATTGGGTTGGCACCGATGACGGTATTGCCAAGAGCACCAATCTCGTCGATTGGACGATCATTCGCACATTCGTCGAGATTCCCGTAGACGCCGGAGAAGATGAGCGCTCGTTCGTGACACCGAATCCGTTTTCACCGTACTTGGCGAGTCAGGAAATGAAGTTCCATTATCTGCTGAAGCAGCCGGGTGATGTAACGATCACTATTTATGACTTTGCGAATAACGTCGTGAGGAAGGTTCTTGACGGCGAGCCGCGTCAGGCGAATCTTCAGTATGACGATCTCGATACCTGGGACGGCAAGAACAGCCAGGGCGATGAGGTGGCTGCCGGGGTATATTTCTACTTGCTTGAATCCACCGGCGGCGATAAGCTGTGGGGAAAGTTTATGGTGATTCCATGAAAACGACACTACGATCTCTGATAGTTGCTGCAGTTACGCTGCTGACGGTTTCGACTTCTTTCGCAGCTGACTATGGCGGCTATGCCGGAGCATTCATGCAGCTCTCAGTGCATCCGCGTGCGACGGGTATGGGCAACGCTTTTACCGCGGTCTCGGATGACATTTCGGGAATTTTCTTCAATCCGGGTGCAGTAGCGCAGGTCCAGCGCATCAGTGTCGGCGGCGCCTATCGCGACTTGTCATTGGGACGATCACTGCAACAGGTTGCGGTGCTGTTTCCGGTGCGCGGCGAGGCGGCTATTGCATTTTCCGGCGAGATGGCTTCAATGAGCGGCATCATGGGTAGAGACGAACGCGGCGTCGAAACCGGCGAGCTCGACAATCTCGATGCAGTGCTGGGGATAACCTTCTCGCGTCGGTTCTCGCGCTATCTAACGCTCGGCGGCAATGTGCGCTACTATCACAAGAAACTCGAATCGACTTCGTCGTACTCGGCTGGTTTTGACATCGGCGGTATGGTGCATCTCGATCGCGAAGTTCTGGCACTCGATGGACCAATCGACCTGCTTCGCTTCGGAGCGGTCGTTCGCAATATTGCAGCGAAGTATCCGTGGAATACGGGCGACTACTGGGCGGAAAGAGGCGAACTCGGTTCAGATATCACTGACGATGTGCCAATATCTGTGCGGGCAGGCGCTTCGGTGTTATTCTTGAAATCGCGCGCCTTGCTTTCGGTCGAAGGCGAAAAGGACGAACAGAAATCAGTCAAATTTCACGCCGGCGGCGAGTTCTATATCGTACCTCAGCTGGCTCTTCGCGGCGGAATTTCGGCAGGCGAGCCGACATTTGGTGTTGGTTTCAAGGTGCCGGTGAATCGTCTCGACGCGCGGCTTGATATCGCGATCGAGCAAGCGCCAAACATCGGCGGTTGGGAAACCATCGCCGGATTTTCGGTAGGATTCTAAATTGATGCAGTCAAAATTCGTTCGATTGGCAGCGGCAATAATGGCAGGTGCCGCTACTGTAGCTCTCAGTTCATCTTTACTCGCGGCAGAACCGGGAAATGTCGGGTTCAACTTCCTTAAGGTGTCGCCCGGAGCGCGTAATGCGGGTATGGGCGATGTCGGTACATCGGTCAACACGAGTTTGTTCGGTGTCTACTTCAACCCAGCCGCCACAGCGCGGACATCGGGTTCATCGATTGGATTCATGCACCACGAAGGCATATTCGATACCCGGCGGGAGTTTATCGGCGGTGCTACGCAGATGTTGGGCGGCGTTGTGACGGCGGGATTCGACTATTTCAAGGTCGGATCACTCGAACAGCGAGTCGGTCCTTCCGAAGAACCAATCGGGATATTCGATGCGCAAGATATGCTGGTATTTGCAGGATATTCGCGGGTGTTTTCGCCCAAGATGACTGCCGGGTTTACGGCAAAGTACGCTGCCGAGAAGATCGAAACTCGCACCGCTGATGCGGTGATGTTCGATGCCGGTCTGCAATTCGTGCCGATGGACAAGATGACAATCGGTCTGGCGCTTCGTCACATGGGATCCAAGCCAAAATTCGGCGAAGAGGAAATTGATCTGCCGTTGACGTTTGCCGGCGGGGCAAGCGTCGATGTAAATAATCTTATACTTGCAGTCGAAGCCACTGCGCCAAAAGAGTCGGATGTCCGTATCAATATCGGCGCCGAAAAAACTTTCGCGAAAATGGTGGCGATTCGCGGCGGATATAAGATCGGCTACGATGAAGAGGATTTCGCGGCCGGAATCGGTTTCAAGAAATCGATATGGGAGATTGATTACGCATTTGTTCCTTATAAATCTGGTTTGGGCTCGGCTCACCGCTTCGCCCTGACCGTGAATCTCAAGTGAGTTGAAGGGTAAAGTATGGCAAAGTACAAAATAGCGTGGCTTCCGGGAGACGGCGTCGGGGTGGATGTCATGGAAGCTACGCGCGTCGTGCTCGACAAAATGAAGATCGATGCAGAGTATCCACACGGTGACATCGGCTGGGAGTTCTGGTGCCGCGAAGGAAATCCGCTTCCAGATAGAACGATCAAACTACTTAAGGAAACCGACTGCGCGTTGTTTGGTGCGATAACTTCCAAGCCAAAGGAAGAGGCACAGGAAGAGCTTGTCGGCGACCTTAAGGGCAAGAACCTGATTTATTCTTCTCCAATTGTTCGTCTGCGTCAGGAATTTGATCTGCGTACGAACAAGCGCCCCTGCAAGGCTTATCCGGGCAATCCGTTGAACTTCAAGGACGGAATCGATATCACCGTATTCCGCGAAAACACCGAAGACCTGTATGTCGGCGTGGAATATTATCCCATCCCCAAGGACTTGTCGACTCTGATGGCGAGCCACAACAAGAAGATGAAACGCTTTGCGGAAATGCCCGAGGGCGAAGTCGCGATGTCGTGCCGCCTGATCTCCAAGACTGCATCGCGCAATATCATTCGCGACGCATTCGAAGAAGCCAAGAAGACCGGCAAGAAGGCAGTAACGATTGTCGAGAAGCCGAACGTACTGCGCGAAACCTCCGGCGTGTTTGTCCGCGAGGGTCGCAAGCTGCACAGCGACTATCCCGGCATCGAATTGTGGGAGACCAATATCGACGCCATGTGCATGTGGCTGATCAAGAACCCGAACGATTACTCGGTTATCGTGACCAGCAATATGTTCGGCGATATCATCTCCGATCTGTGCGCCCAGCTTGTCGGCGGACTTGGATTCGCCAGTTCCGGAAACATCGGCGATAAGTATGCCGTGTTTGAACCGACGCACGGCTCAGCGCCGAAATACGCCGGTCAATACAAGGTCAATCCGGTGGCAACATTCCTTGCGGCGAAGTTGATGCTGGAATGGCTTGGTGAGACGAAACAAGCTGATCGGCTTGAAACAGCGATTGCCGAAGTCATCAAGGAAGGCAAGGTCCGCACCTACGATATGGGCGGAAAGTCCTCGACGATGGATGTCGCTAACGCGGTTGCGGCAAAACTGTAGTCAGATACTTCAGAGTAGGTACTTTAGGCGAGCGGGTGATTTCATCCGCTCGTTTCTTTTTCAGCTTCAATTCGAAGTTGTCGCTCCCTAACTGCCTGCAACAATGAGCCGAACTCGGCGCCTATCAGGAATACGAAGGCGGAGTAGTACACCCACAAGAACAGCAAGATCGCCGAAGTGAACGAACCATAGACGGTAAACGCCTGCTCAAAATTGCGGACGTAGTAGTCGAACAGCAATTTGGCGGCTTCCCACAAGAGCGCCGCCAGGAGTGCGCCATAGAATGAACTGCGCAAATGTCCCCAGCGATTGGGGAGCAGGTAGAATATCCAAGTAAAGAGCAGGGTCGAGATCAAGACCGGTGCAAGAAAGGAAATCACCGCGCCGATGACAGGAACTTCGATGATCGACATTTGCAGAAACGGAATTTGCCCATGCTGAACTGCGCGCATGATACTGGTGAGCAAAATTGAAACGAGCACGAATATCATCATCGTCGGAATGCAAACAAACGCGATGAGCTTGGACGCCCAAAACGTTCGGCCTCGGCGACAGCGCCAAATTTTGTTCATCGCGTACTCAGTGACGTCGAAGACCTTCGAGCCTGCCCATAGGAGTCCGAGTGCCGCAATGAATCCGTACACTGTTTCGCTATGTGAAGTATTCTTAAATGTCTCAAGCGAGGCTGCCGCTGCTCCGGGGAAGTTTTGCGCGATGAAGGCGAGAACATCTTTGAGCGCAGTCTCCGAAGATGCGAGAACGTGTCCAAGCACAGACGCTGCCAACAGCATGAAGGGGAGAAACGAAAGTATCGCAAAGAACGAGATTGATGCCGCCATCGATGATGTGCGGTCGAGCGAGAATGTACGACGAACGATCAGGACCGCGAGACGCAAGCCACCTCGGATCAAGAGTCATCTCCCGAGAGCAGTATGCCCACCGGCTTGAGCGAATCAACGTTGTCGCAAAACACCTTGATTGCGGCAGTAATCGGCACTGCCAATACGATTCCAACCGCTCCCCACAACCAGCCCCAGTAGATTGTCGAAACCAGTTGGGCGAGCAGACTGATATTGAGCGAACCTTGCAGCATGCGCGGCATGATGATATTCGACTCCACGAATTGAACTGCCATGAAGAACGCCAATACCAGAAGCACTGCGGTAATCGAATTGAACTGCACCAGAGCCATGATCATCGGCGGTACAGCGCCGACATACGCGCCGAGGTAGGGGACGAGATTCAGAATCGCAGCCAACGGACCCCAGATATAGGCGTACTTGACGCCGCCAATCAACAAGCCAACCGTAAACACTATGGCCAGCCCGACCATTGTGATAAATCGCACCCAGATGTATCCCGCGATGCGGTTTGAAACCTCGTCGACCATTCCGGAGGTCGCTTTCGCACGTCCGGCGCCGAAAATGTTTTTCAGGCGGCGATGATAGGCGGGCTGTTCGATCAGAACGAATATCGTAAGCAAGAACACCAAGACTGCCTGACCAACGAAGCTCAGCACCGAGCCGACCCCCTTGAAGAAGTATTTGGGTACTGAAGATAGACTGGTAACGTCAATTTTTTGCAGTAGTTCATTCACATTGGAATTCACCAGCGTGTCAAGGAATCCGGGCATATTGGGGAGCTTCTGCAGGCGCAATTCCTGGAATTGATCCCAGTATGCCGGTACCGACGCAACAAATTCCGATCCTTGGTCATAGATCAATAGCCCAACCAGTGACAACAGCAAAATCGCCACAATCATTACGATCATGACGGCAACCAGATGCGGAACTTTCCATCTCTTCAGGCGCGCAATTGCGGGCCAGAGCACATAGGCCAGGGTTATTGCCATTACTGTCGGAACGAGCACGACGGCGGCGAAGTAACAAAGCGCGGTGAACGCCGAGAGTGCGAGAATCGGTATAGCGATTTCGTTTAGCGAAAGACCGTCATCATTTTTCATATCATCACTCTCCGATAAGTTTCAAAAACTCAGACTCTGAAAGCGTTGCCACTTTCAGACGGGCGGCATCGTCGGCCTTGGATCCGGGATCGACGCCGACAACAACATAGTCTGTTTTTTTCGATACGCTCGATGACACTTTGGCGCCAAGGTCGAGAAGTTTCTTCTTTGCCTGATCGCGCGAGTACTTCTCCAGTCCGCCGGTAATGACAAAGGTCTTGCCGGCAAGCGGTTTTGGCCCGGCTGAAGACTCATGCGTCGGGAACTGTCCCCAGGTAGTCTTAAGCTTGTTGATTACACCCTGATTTTGTTGATTGGCGAAGAAATCTACAATGCTTGAAGCCACAATCGGGCCAATCCCTTCGACGGCGCTGAGTTCCGTTACCTGTGCCTGCGCGATAGCTTCCAGCGAACCGAATGATACTGCCAACACGCGGGAAACGTGCTCGCCGACGTTGTTGATGCCGAGCGCTGCAATCAGATGGGGCAGGTCGGCGTCTTTGCTCTTCTCGATAGAGGCAATGATGTTCTTGGCGGATTTTTCACCCATCCGTTCGAGCGCCGTCAATTTGTCCAATTGCAAGCTGTATAAATCGGCGAAATTGCCAATCAGCTTGCTTTCAAGCATCTGCTCAATCAGTTTCGGACCCAGCCCGTCGACATCGACGCCGCCTTTGGAAGCGAAGTGGATGATTCGCTCGGCGACTTGCGCCGGACAGGACAAATTCGGACAGCGGTGGACGGCCTCGCCCTCAATGCGGTCAACCTCGCTGTCGCAGACCGGGCAATTCGAGGGCATTACAAAGACCTTCTCTTTGCCGGTGCGTTTGTTGGCAAGCGGCTTGACGACTTCGGGGATAACGTCGCCGGCGCGCTGAATGATGACGTGGTCGCCGATGCGGATGTCTTTGCGGATTACCTCGTCATAGTTGTGCAGTGTCGCTCTTTTTACTTCGACGCCGCCAACCCGGACCGGTTTGAGCCAGGCGACCGGAGTAAGCGCACCGGTGCGACCGACCTGGATGACGATATCTTCAACGATAGTCTCTTCCTGTTGCGGGGGGAATTTCATGGCGATCGCCCAGCGGGGTGAACGCGACAATTCGCCGAGCTTCTGCTGTTGTCGGAAGGAGTTGACTTTGACGACCATGCCGTCGATGTCATATTCCAGCGATGCGCGCTTTTCGTTCAGGTACTCGTATCGTTTTAGCACTTCCTCGGCGTAGAAGCGCAATTGAGCCTCGGGAGTAACTTCGAATCCGAGTTTGGTAAGTAGCCGCAGTAACTCCCACTGATTGCCGATTTCGACACCATCAAGCCTGCCGACGCCATGGGCGTGGAAGCGCAGAGGGCGCGAGGCTGAAATGGCCGGATCGAGCTGCCGCAGCGAGCCTGCCGCGGTGTTGCGCGGATTGGCGTAGAGTTCTTCGCCTTTTTCTTCGCGCTCCTTGTTCAACTTGGCAAAATCGGGTTTGGTGATAATGATCTCGCCGCGCACTTCAAGCAGTGAGACCTTCTTGTCGGCAAGTTTGAGCGGGATGTTCTTCACGGTTTTGAGATTGGCAGTGACATCCTCGCCGACAGTGCCGTCGCCGCGAGTTAGGCCCAGTGTGAAGACGCTTTGTTCATAGATTAGCTCAACCGCTAAGCCGTCCAACTTGGGTTCGGTCAGGTACTCTACTGTTTCCGAATCGCCGAGTAATATCTCATTGACCCGGCGTTCGAAATCGAGGAATTCATCCGGGGTAATCGCCTTGTTGAGTGACAGCATTGGAATCGCCCGGCGCACGGAGCGAAATGCGGTCGCCGGCGCCGCACCAACTCGCTGAGTGGGAGAGTCTGGGCGCTTTAACTCAGGGAATTCCGACTCGAGTTTTGTCAGTTCGTCGAAGAGCCGGTCGTATTCGGCGTCGGTAATCTCCGGATCATCGAGCTGATAATAACGTTGGTTGTGATAGCTGATCTGCTCGACGAGTTCGTCGATGCGTTTGCGGGCGTCGGTTTTCTTCATAGTCTTCAAATCTACGATAGTTGATAGATGCTGTCAATCTCCGAGTCGGGGCAGGATCGTACTTGTTGCTTCAGCGTGGCAGTTGCCAATGTCGACGTTTTCGCTTGACGTGCCCTGATAGCATACATTATTTGCAGTATCAATAAAGCTCCGCTGAGCGGAGCAGGGGAGACTATTTTGAAAGCACAAATCTTCAATTCGTCCAAATGGTGGCTCGTTGTTGCAGTCGTCTTGAGTTTCACAATGGCTGGAGCATCGACGGCTTCGGGTCAGGCGAAGGTCGGCGGACCGTCGTACCCGTGGCATGAGTTTGCCACCGGATTCAGCCATTCTCATCTGTCGATGAAATTCATGGGTGCCGGCGCATACAGCCGCGGCGGAGAAGGTGTCGCATTCCTCAATGGTGCGCAGGCATTGCTGGTCAATCCGGCAAATCTCTTCTCTCACAATCGCTGGGAAGTCTACATTGACGGTGAGCTGGGCAGATCACAGGACGAAAGCCGCTACTTGAGCCCTGATGCGAGTTTTGGCACGATTAGTCAGTCTATTAGAGTCAACGAAAAGTTCACTGGAGGATTGGCGCTTTCGCGCATCAGGGATTTTGCTCACTCGATTCGCTACGCTGAGATCGGTTACGAAGGCCCGACTGGACGGACAGTTTATGTTGAGTCGGAAACGCAGTTGACGCAGTTGTCAGCCGCGATCGCCTTTCGCATCTACAGCGACTTGCGATTCGGTTTTGCAGTACATGCCTTGAATTACAGCCTCGACTATCGGGACAATTTGTTTCACATCGTCGACATTAGCGATGACCAACGCTTTCTGCTATTCCAGCTCGGCCTGACCAAACAACTCGGAGAAATGCGCCTTGCCGTATCGCTTAAGAGCGGTGAAGACTATGGTCTCAAAGAGGACCTCGGTTTCACAAATTCAGGTGAACGCAGTGTCAAGATTCCGGCAGAACTGGGAGTGGGGGCAGTCTATCGCGATCTGGCTTCGGTCGATTTTAAGTACTATTTCATCGAGTCGTCGTATTATGACGACGAGAAGCTCTATCAGATCGGCGGCGGAATACATCTGCCGCTGTATAGTAGGAACGACCGAAACATGATTCATTTGAATGTCGGTGCGATGTATCGGGATGTGCCCGATTATTATGCCGAATTCGAACAAATATTCCTGAATTTCGGGACTGAAGTCGAATTCGGACCTGCGAACCTGTATCTGACACTGTTTAACAGCGAGTTGTCGAGCCGCGAAGAGGCGAGGATTACTGAGCTGATTGCCGGTCTGAATTTGCGCATTAAGTAGCAGTCTACGACAAGTGTTAAATCTTGACACTTGAATCCGAAATTGCTCACTTGTCGGGTATGAAACTAAATAATTCCGACTCGACTAAGATCATCTGTACGCTCGGGCCATCCAGCTCTGACGAGCGCACGATAGAGCAACTTGCCCGCCACGGCATGGCGGTTGCCCGCCTCAATTTCTCTCACGGCACGCACGACTTCCACAAATTGTTGATTTCCCGCGTCCGCAAAGTCTCGCGCAAGCTGGGCCAGCCGATTGCCATTCTTCAGGACCTTTCGGGGCCGAAGATTCGTGTTGGCCGCGTCGCTGATGGCGCGGTCAGGATCGAAACCGGATCAACACTGACCGTTGTGGCTCACGATATCCTCGGGAATTCCCAGATGATTTCGGCCTCACCGGCGAACTTGATTCCCGATCTCAAACCAGGAGATTTGATTTTCATCGACGATGGAATGATCCGACTGCAAGTACTCGAATCGGGCCACGAGTCTACCAAGGCGACAGTCATCAAAGGCGGATTGCTTAAAGAGCACAAGGGAATCAATCTGCCCCATTCGACGTTGACACTTCCGTCGCTTACCAAGAAGGATCTGAAAGACCTCGCTTTTGGTCTGGAAGAAGGAGTCGATTGGATTGCGCTATCATTTGTTCGGTCAGCCGCAGATGTGATTCAGCTTAAGAAAGAGATCGCCAAGCGCGGCTACGATACGCCTGTAATCGCGAAACTGGAGAAGCCGCAAGCGATCAAGAAGCTGTCCGAAATTGTCGAAGCCGCTGACGCTATCATGGTAGCGCGCGGTGATCTCGGTGTGGAGATGCCGCTTGACGAAGTTCCGATGATTCAGAAAACGATCATCACTACGGCTAACGAGATGCACAAACCGGTGATCACGGCAACGCAAATGCTGGAATCGATGACGCAAAACATCACGCCGACCCGTGCCGAAGTGTCCGATGTCGCCAATGCCATTCTTGACGGTACCGACTGCGTGATGCTTTCGGGCGAGACAGCTTCGGGACAGTATCCGGTCGAGGTGGTTGCGCAGATGGCGAGGATCGTCCATACAACCGAATCGCGAATGAAGAGCCGTTTCGAGCCGGTATTCAATTTCGTCGGCAAACCCGCCTGCGAGTTCCCGGTGGCAATCGCGGAAGCGGCTATTTCTATGGCTCAGGAAATCGATGCCCGTCTGATCGCCTGTTTTACCCAATCCGGCCTGTCAGCACGATTGCTTTCCAAGGAGAAGGCGTCTGTTCCGATTATCGCCTTCACGCCGCACCGGGCCATCGTGAACCGGTTGGCTCTGCTACGCGGGGTATTCCCGAGTTTCGTCCCGCATTTCCGGTCGGTCGATCAGATGATCAACCACGTTGAACGGAGCCTCAAAAAGGACGGAATCGTCAAGAAGGGCGACAATGTCGTGATAGTGGCGTCGGCGCCGGTCAATGTCCATGGCGACACGAATATGCTGAAACTTCACGCGATATCGTAGACCCGACATGTAGGTCCAACCAGACAACCGAAAAACAGTCAGAGTCCCGGTCGCAAGGACTCTCCATTTCCTGTTGCAATGCCAAGCCAATGGAGTATATTTACTTTCTATGGGTGTTATGAAGAGACGATTGCGGATGAAAATTCGCATTGATGCTGAACCGACGAAGATATTCGATGCGATCACCAATCCATTGAAGCTCTCGATATGGTTCTGCAATAAAGGCGAGGTCAATCTCAAGATTCGCGGCGCTATCCGCATGTCAGGCGAGAACTGCGCGGCTACGACTTTTCGCGAGAAGGAAATCGTCGGCAGTATCACCGAGCTTGACCCGAATCGGCTGATCAAATTCACCTGGCCGATTAACGGTACGCAGTCGGAAGTGACCTGGCAGATCGACGAGAAACGGAATTTCTGCGATTTCCTTGTAACACACGACAAGATTCCCGACAACTCGATGATGATGGATGCCTGGCTGATTTATCTCTACAATCTCCAGTCGCTGCTTCACGTCAATCGTCCTTCGTATCGACTCGATTATGCACGGCTCGACAAGGGTACGATTCGACGCGAGTTATTCATCGAAGCTTTGCCTCCGGCGATTTTCAAGGCGCTCACCGATCAGCGCGATTTGCGCGTTTGGTTTTCCGGCGAGGCCGAAGTAGACCCGCAAGTGGACGGCAAGTATTTAACCGGTTGGAAAGACTCTGCCGGTAATCCCGATGGCTCGCTCAAAATTGTGGAGTTGGTAGAGAACAAGAAGCTCGTATATGACTGGCGTTACTCCGGTGGTCCTTCTGGGGATTTGGTCACATGGGACCTGCTTCGCATCGGCGAGAAGACGCGCGTTACTGTCAAGCATTCCGGCTTTGCTCCTGAGACAGACACCAAGGGCTTCACGCAAGGGTGGCATGCGTATATTCTGGGGCTAAAGGATTTCTGCGAGACTCGCGGCAGAATGTCTTACACAATCATCGATGGCGACTGGTCCGCGTAGCGATCAGGCGCTTCTCCAACTAAATCAAATCTCAGACTGTGCGGAAAACGCGGATTAACGTCCGGTAGCGTTGATTACTGCCGGAATGGTACGTAGAAGAATCTTTGCGTCGAGCATCAGCGACCAGTTATCGATATACTCGAGATCCTGTCGCATCCATTGATCGAATGAGGAGTCATTGCGGTCGCCTACCTGCCACAAGCAGGTAATGCCGGGCTTCATCGACAATTTGCGGCGCTGCCACAAGTCATAGTTACGAACTTCATCAGGCAACGGCGGACGCGGACCCACAAGCGACATCTCGCCTTTGGCAACATTGAACAACTGCGGAAGTTCGTCGAGCGAAAGTTTGCGCAGGACTTTGCCGACCGGAGTCACCCGGGGATCGTCCTTGATTTTGAATGCGTGGCCGTCCATCTCGTTGAGATGAACCAGCGCCTTTTTTAATGACTCGGCGTTTTGTACCATGGTACGGAACTTGAGTACCTTGAAGCGTCTGCCATGCAGACCGCAGCGTTCCTGTCCGAAAAACACCGGACCACGAGAAGTGAGCTTAACAGCCCCGGCAATTGACAGCAACAATGGAGAAAGTGCCAGCAATCCACAAACGGCTGCTACCCGGTCGAGCATCGCTTTTAGCATAATGGCAGTAGTGACCTCCGGTTCGCGCGAGTAGACGATAGCCGGTTTGCCGGCAAATTCAGATACTTGATAGCGCGACGCGGTTAGTTCAATAAAGTCCGCCTGCATGCAGACCATTACGCCCATCTCTTCGCAGATCAACATCGCCTCGCGCACGTCGTCGATACGACGCCCCGGCACGGTGAAGAAGACATAGTCAATGTGATTCTCTCGAATCAAGTCGGGCAGTTTGTCAAGCGAGCCGATCAAGGGAATGTCGCGATAGCGATACAGCGCCTTATTGAGATCGACGGTATCAAGCGATATGATTCCAACCGCCTTCAATCCCCATTGCTTCTGTTCGATCATCTGATCAACAACTTCGCGAACGCGATTGCGTGTTCCCACGACAAGCGCGTGCTGGCGGTTGTAGCCGCGGGCGCGATAGCGATGCAATGTCTTCAAGAGTGTATAACGCAGAGCGAACAACGCACTGAACTGGAGAAGAATCAAAATCGCAAACTGCATTCGCGGGATAACCGGGAACTTGAGCAAGTAGATACCGGCAACGAATAGCGCCCCGGAATACGTTACGATCGTTGCAGCCTCGCGGGCAAAGTCACGCACACCTTTGAGGCGATACACATAACGTTCGCCGCGCAAGTAGATCACTGCGCTCAAGACAAACAGCAGCAACGTTGCGTGCCGGTAGCTGATCAGTTCTGAAATCGCGAATTGATGATTCCAGTCGCGTATGGCGTGGTAGATGACTACTGAACTCACCAGAACGGCAAGAGTTAGGAAATTGTCGAGCAAGAAATTGATTTTGCGGAATCGTGCGATATTCTTGCGCAACATGGGATCACCGGCCTAAGTCGTGAGGCAGTCGTTAAGGTGTGAGAGATATCTAACAGCCAAGTCTTGATGACTGCAATTCTTGCGGGCAAAATCGCGGCCATTCTCACCCAGCCGCTGTGCGAGCTTGCGGTCATCAGCCATCAAAGCGATTTTTTCGCTCAAATCGAGATCATTGTCGGGCTCAACGGCGATTCCGGCATGCGCCTTCTCGACGAGATTTTTGGATTCGCCCTTGGCGCCAATCAGCATCGGTTTGCCGCTAGCCATTACTTCATAGATTTTCGACGGAATGTTCTTTGTGAAAAGGTCAGCTTTGCGCAACGGTACCAGGCACAGATCAGACGCGGCATAGTATTTCGCTATGCGGTTGCGATCCTGCTGCGGCACAAATGTCACGTTGTCGAGTTTCAAATCGTTGCTGGTCGAGACAAGATGTTCCTTGTCGGCGCCATCGCCGACGAACAGGAAGCGAATATCATCGCGTGCGCGCAAGCGATTAGCAGCACCGATGACGGTGCCGAGATTGTGCGCCATACCGTGCGTGCCGATGTATGACACGAGAAAATGACCGTTAAGATCATGTTGATCGCGAACTTCGTGATCGTCGACGGCCTGGCTGAAGCGCTCGAAATCGACACCATTGGGTACGAGCACGATTTTGTCTGCCGGAATACCGCGCTGGGTCAGAATGTCAACTGTGCCTTGCGCAACAGCCACGATCATGGCGGCGCGGCGGTATAGGAACATCTCTATCTTCTCGAGTATCTTGATGACTATTCCGCGCTTCATTGCGCCAACGGCAACGATCTCTTCGGGCCAGACATCGCGGACTTCGAAAATGAAGGGCGCGCGTTTGAACAAGCTGACGACATAGCCCGCAACTGCGACGAAGAACTGCGGCGAGGTGGCGATGACGATATCCTGCTTGCCCGAGCGGAAAATGCACGAGACAATTGCAGACAGCATGAATGACAAGAAATTCAGTATTCGCTTCACGAAGCCTTTGTTTGGAGCGGCGTAGACATAGCTGCGCAGGACCTTGACGCCATCGTGATTTTCGGTGTCGAAGATCTTACCGCGATATTCGGGAGGTATGACGCCGTGCGGATGATTCGGAAACCCGGTAGCCACTGTGACCGTGTGGCCCATTTCTTTCCAGATGCGGCTGAACTGCGAGACGCGCACCGCCGGAGCGTTGACTTCGGGCGGAAAGTAGTGGCTAATATAGAGAATCCGCAGTTTCTTTGTCGCCGTCATGTTGTGTCCCTTAGTTGAGCGCCACCGAATCGCCGGTTTGCAGCGAATAGAGCGCGCCAATTGTTGCTTCGGTTGAATGGAAGTATGACTCAGCTTCTTCGGAAGTTTGACCCGACTTAATCATGCGGCTGAACTCGGCTAGCTCTGCGTCGAAGCCTTTGTTCATGGCACCGCGATAGAGCGTTCGCATCTTGCCGTTGGCGAAGAGCGAAAGTTCGCGGAAGTCTAACATCGAGAGTACCTGTCCATCGGAGTAGATCTGGAGAGTTTCTTTTGGAAATGACTTGTCACCCATAGCCGTATAAACCACAACTCCCGTTGAACCATTTGTCATCGTGAGATGAATCACGATATTATCGTCGCTCAGATACTGTCCCCTTGAGCCCTTGATGGAGTCGGTTCTGACAGTTGCCACGCGCTCACCGAGAAGATTCGTCATCAGGTCGATGAAGTGGCAAACCTCGCCAAGAATGCGACCGCCACCAATGTTATCGTCCTGAATCCAGTTTTGTTTAGGGATGTATCCGGCATTGATGGTGTAGGTGAACATCACCGGGTTGACTCGCGTGCTCAAGTGATTCTTGATCTTGTTCGCGCAAGTCGAATAGCGGCGGTTGAATCCGACCATCAGTGTGGTGCCTGAGAGTTGATATGCAGTTCGAATATTATCAAGTTCGCCCGCCGTGAGGCACAACGGTTTCTCGACGAAGACGTGTTTCGCATTGTTGAGTGCCTGCACGACCTGGGCCGCATGTAGATTATGCGGTGTTGCGATCATCACAGCATCAAGCGACGAGTCGGACAGCAGTCCGCTTTCGGACTCAGCGATTCCGTTGAATCGATATTGGTCGGCAACGGCGCGCGCCTTGTGCGGCGTCGCCGAATAGAGTGATTGCAAGTGGAAATCCTTATTGCCTTGAAGTGCCGGCATCAAGACGCCGGTCGAGAAGTTTCCTGCGCCAAGAAATCCAATCGTGATGGTATCGGAATTGTGAGTGGTGCGCGAATTGGACACCAGTAGTCTGCGTTCGACAACGGCTTCGCCATAGTTAAGCAGCAATCCGAGCACCTTCTCGGATTCGATGCGCGCAAACGCGTCGGCAGCGCGAGTGATTTCGTAGGTGTCGGTAATCAACGACTTGACATCGACCTTGCCTTCGGCGACGAGATCAAGGAATGAACACATGTTGCGATTTTCCGCCCAGCGGACATAGCCGATCGGGTAGTCGTGGCCCTGCTCTTCGTAGCTCGGATCATAGCGTCCCGGACCGTACGAGCGCGAGAGATTAAGCGAGAGTTCTTTATTGTAGAACGGTTTGCGTGGAATCTCCATTGCGACATCGCCAACTATCGTAACTCGTCCACGGTCGCGGCAAATTTCGGCGGCAAATTCAATCGGTTGATTGGATTTGGTGGCGGCTGTGATAATTACACAGTCGACGCCGAGTCCATCGGTGAATTGCGAGATTGCTTTGGTCGCAAGGTCGTCACCAGAGTTGACCAGAAGTTCTGCCCCGAAGCGCGATGTCTCTGTCAGGCGTTGTTCATCGATATCGATGCCAATAACCTGGCAGCCGCTTGCTTTCAGCAGCTGCACGGTTATTTGACCAAGCAATCCAAGGCCGATCACAGCGACGCGTTCGCCAAGCGTAACGGATGCCTGGCGTACACCCCAGAGGGCGATTGCACCGAGAGTGACGAAGGCGCCTTCCTGGTGGCTAAGCGTCGATGGAAGATGCACTGCGAGATTCTTGGGCACGTAGATTTGCTCAGCGTGGCAGGCGTAGCCGAATCCGGCACAAGCGACGCGATCGCCGACTGCGAATTCGTGTACACCGGCAGCCGTTTCAACGACAACACCGCTGGAACTGTAGCCGAGCGGAATCGGTGAGTTAAGTTTGGCTCGGACTTTGTTGAGAGTGTTGATTAAGCCTTCAGTACGAACTTTGTCGAGCACTTGCTTGACGAGATCAGGACGTGAACGCGCCTTGCCGGCAAGACTCTGCGACGCCAAATCGATAATGGCACGTTCGGTGCCGGGCGAAATCAGCGAAAAGCGATTGTCAACAACGATGCCGTTGGGTTTGCACGATGGCAGCGAGCAGTCCTCGGTGAGCAAGCCATCCTTGCGCGGGTATTGCAGTACCTGCTTCATGCCGCCGCCTTAGTGCGTGGCTGTCGGGATCTGAGACTTGTAGGTGTCATCGATAGATTCCTTTCTATGGATGTCCGGCGCCGGCTGCGGCGCGTGTGATAGTCCGTTGAATAAGTCGATGGCGCGAGCGGCAGTTTCATTCCAATCGAAACTGCGGGCGCGAGTCTGACCGCGTTCGCGCAGACTGTTTGACAATGCGCGGTCGGTAAGAATTCGAACCATCTGGTCGGCAATGTGATTTGTATTCTGGATGTCGACCGTCAGTGCCGCATTGCCGGCAATCTCCGGTAACGATGAACGCTGAGAAATCAGCACCGGCACTCCCGAGGCCATTGCTTCGAGAACCGGAAGTCCGAATGATTCGACAGTTGAGATCATCAAGAAGAGCTCGGCGTGTTTGAAGTAAGCAGGAATCTCCTCGTGCTTGACGCCGCCGACGAAATGAACGCGTTCCTCAAGGTGCAGTCGCTTGACCAGCTTCTCGAGTTCCTTGCGATAGTGGTGCCAGTCGTTTCCGACGATCAGCAAATGGTGCGGCATGCCGCGATCGACCACGTTGCGAAAGGCGCAGATTGCCTTGTCGATGTTCTTGTTCGGATAGAGTGATGCGACCATAAGTACATAGCGCCCTGCGAATGGACGTTCCGGGAGATCGTTTTGACGCTCCGGATGAAATTGTTCAATGCTCACGCCTTCGTATATGACTTCGATCTTGGAAGGCGGAACTTCATAGTTGTCACTCAGAGCGTTTGCTGTCGTGTTCGAGACTGCCCAAATTCTATCAGCGCGGCGCATCGTCGAGCGGGTGGTAGTCTTGTAGTACAGCGCCTGAAGATTGATCTTCAACCAACCGAGCGGAGTGCGCCCGCGAAAGGGAGTGCTATTCGCAAAGTCGATGTAGAGTAAATTCTGAAATGTCACAGCCGACTTGCAGGGCAGTCCATAGGGAAGTGTTCCGAATGGCGAATAATACAAATCAACCCCTTCACGCTTGAGCAAGTGCGGAAGCGATTGATACTCGAACCACAGCCGCCGTAGACGCGATTGAGCCGACGGTAGCGCTACGTATTGAGTAAATCGCGGGTTCGAAGTTGCGAAGAGTCGCGCGTTCGACTCGGTGACAATCAACAAGTATTCATTCTTGGTGTCGAGACGGGCGAGTCGTTCAATCAGATTGACGAGAAATGTTTCGCCGCCGCCGGTTTGACCCGGTTCGACCAGAAGGCAGTTGATGGCGATTTTCATAGATCGTAGGTCTCCTGCAGCAGCTTGCGGGTGCGGTCGAAGCGATCCTGCCAGTTGTCGTGCTTGACCAGTGCGCGCAGTTGCGTTGAGAGTTTGCGCCGTTCCATGGCTTTCATGGCGAGCAGCTCCTCGATTCGTTCGACGAATTGTTCGGAGTTGTCGGCGAGCCTGACGAAAGGTGCAAAACGGAGAACCTCGGGCATCGGTACGCTCACCACCGGCTTGCCGGCGGCGAGATATTCGAATACCTTGAGCGGCGAGCAGGATTCGGAAATCTCGTCGCGCAAGTAAGGGTTCATGAAGACATCGATGGCTTCCATGTAGGAAGGCAGATAGTCGTAAGGAACACGCCCGATGAAATGGATATTGGAATACTTGTCAAAGCGCGAGACATCAACCGAGACCGGACCGATGAAAACAAACTGCCAACTCGGTCTCGCCTTGACCATGCTCTCGACAAGATCGAGGTCGATCCAATAGGCGAGCATTCCGACAAAGCCGATACGCGGTTTGAGAATCGACCGCATGCGCAGTGGCTCTGTTTCAGTTGTTGCCGAGCCGTCGAAGTGTTCTATCTCGCAAGCGTTGGGAATCACGTGAATGCTATCGTGTTGGTTGCCGAGCAAAAATTTCAGTTTCGTAGCGGTGACAATTACGAGTTGCGACATCTTGAGGAGTTGCTTCTCAAGCGACTCCACTGTTGACCGGCGCACCAATCCTTTGGCGGCGGCTAGGTCGTCGACTTTTTCGTAGAGGACTTTCTTGCTTCCAAGAATCCGTATCGCCAGATGCGAATAAGGGACATAGGAATAAACCAGCGAGTCTTTCACTCCGAGGCGTCGCGTTGTCCAACGCAGCCAAAGGCCAAGAATCAGATTGTTTATCACTGCAATCGGTGTTGCCATCTGATGAAACGGCAAGAGCAGCGGCGGTGTCGCGACAAAGAGATTGTCTTTCACCTTGCGCGGTTTGCCGAGAAAACGGAACGGACGGGCAAGCTGTCCGGAGAATCGCTTAAGGTACGTCAGCAGATGCCACTGGGACTCGACGTAGATCACGCGATGACCGTCGTCGGCGAACATATTCATAAAGCGTTGTTTGCGTGTCCACAGGTCGCCGTAGTCCTGGGTTGACAGACAGACTATCGGCAGTTTCTGATCGTGTTGGTTCTTCATTGTCGTCGTTCCCATTACAGCCGGTCAAAAACGAATATTGTGGTCGCGATACTTGCCGCTACAGATGCGGTCGTCGAGAAAATCTTGAGCCAGTCGCGCTCCTTGTGTACTTTCGTTGGGACATAGATTGCATCTCCGAGGCGCACTTCTTTCGAGAGTGAGCTTCGACCGGAAACAATAGTGCCATCGGCGCGGATCAACTGGACGTGCTTTTTGTCGGCGTTGGGAAGGAATCCGCCCGCCCGCTTGACGTAGAAATCAGCCTTCTTGCCGTCTTGATAGGCAATCGTGCTGATTGACGGCACAGCGCCGAGAACTTGAATTCCGGCCGGATTGGATGGAATGTAAACTTGATCGCCGTCTTTGAGAATGATGTCATAACGACTGTCGCCGGATTTGAGCAGTTCATCGATGTGAACCACAATCCGGTTCGACATGTTGTTGTCGCGAAGAACAGCGGAGGAGTCGATTCGGATTTTCCCGGAATCGTCTTCAAGTTTCTCCGCCGAGCGATTGATCAACTCATCTACACCGCGACGCTTCAGATCGGATATGATCGTGCCGCGTGTAAACACCGTACCGGTGGCGAATGCATCATCACTCAATCCACCGGCACGTTGTATCAAGGAGTAGAGGGAGTTGGTTTCTTTGGTGATTACATACTTTCCGGGGAAGCGGACCTCACCTTCAATGGTGACGATATCACGTTCTTCCCAGCCGGGTATTTGGCGTATGAAAATCTTGTCGTGTTCCGAGAGCGGCATGTCGCCGGTGGGGTCGTCGAGTGACGCATAGAGCACTTCGCGTTGCCCGTCTTCCATGGTGCGCGCAAGTTCGATTCTGAGTGGATAGGCTGACTGCATCAAGTTGCCCGCCTTGAACACCAGGTCTGAGACCTTCATGCCTTCATAGTAGGAGTAATCGCCCGGGCGCGTCACCATTCCAAAAATGGAGACCGTGCGCTTGGCGGTAACATCCTCGCGCGAATAGGCGATCAACTTGTCGCCGGCGCGCAACGGAACCTCGATGATTCCCGCGATTACTTCTTCCGGATCGACAGTGACCAGCGACGTATCGCGGCCGTTTTCACAACGGAGAATGTCGATTCGTCCGCGGTAGGCTTGTTCTTCGAGATCGCAGCCGTTCTTGAATAACTGGGCAAGCGTCAAGCCTTCCTGATACTGATAGAGACCGGGATGACGGAAATGTCCTTCGAGGTAGACGACATTCTGCTTATGATCGTAGATCGACTCAATGCTGACCTCGTCGCCGTCTTCCATGGCGAACGCCAAGTCAGGTGAAGCCGCGTCCTTGAGATTGAGATCGAGAACTTGATACGCGTCGTTGGTGGTGACACGGTCGACGCGGACTCTCTCGAGGTATGCGCTCGGTAGTGTTCCGCCGGCAAGCTCGATCATTTCCGAAATCGACTCGGTGCCGAGAATTTCGTAGATAGCCGGACGCTTGATTGCGCCTTCGACCTTTACGCGTTTGCCGACAACATCGACAAAGACGACATCGCCGGACTGCAAGGAAACACCGGCAACGTTTTTGCCGAATAGCAGGAACTGATAGAGATCAATTGATGCTGTTTCCACTCCGGAGCGAATCAGTTTTATTCGGCGAAGACTCCCGCGTTCACTCGGGCCACCGGCGAGATAAAGCGCCGAAAACATCGTCGACAGCGAATTGACACTGTAGGACCCGGGAAATTTTACTTCGCCAAAAACAAATACTTGAATCGATTTAAGTTTGCCGAGACTCAAGGTCATCTGGAAATCAGAGAACCCGGTGCCGAGCTTTTCGCGCAGCCGCTTCTCGGCCTGTTGAAGAGTCAGGCCCCAAACAGCGACTTCGCCGATCTTGGGGATAAACACCGCGCCCTGGCGGTCGACGGTGAGATTGTATTCTTGTTCGACCTTGCCCCAGAGATTGACAATCAGATTATCGCCTGAGCCGAGTTTGTAATCCTCCGGGAGGGCGAGGTTCTGCGGAATTTCGTTGGTAGTGCCGCCGCGCGCGAACAGGTTGTAGCCGAATAGCTCGGTGCGAACGCTGTCGGGATGGGCTGCCCGGGCTTGAACCTTGGACGGATCCTGTTCAAGCCGGGCGGTGGTGTCTGGCAGCAGGTACGGGGATTGATATCGATCCATCTCCGTGGTGGATGAAGATGGATATTTACGAATGAGATCGTCGTAGTTAACGCCGTCGCGCTTCGGGTAGTTTTGCGCGACTGTTGTTGCCGTCAGGATGATGCCTAAGACGACAGCTTGAAAAATCTTCATATTCTCTCTCTCCTGCGGTTCATCCTATGAACCGTTCAGGCTATGCCATAGCAAGGATGATGCCGAAATGAAACAGTCGTATAAGTGGTTGAGAATAAGGGGATTATAAAGACAGGGTTTCGGGTGATTGCGGATGGGAGGGAATAGTTTTCTGGAGGAGGGGAAGGGAATGCCGGAGCACTCACCCCAGACTCTCCAAGTGGGAAAGGGGAGTCTACTTTCCGTTGTTGGGCGATGACGACAGGCGCTTTGCTGTCGAAGAACTAACGCTTGACAAATATTGCTACAGAACTCCATACTTAAGCCTGATTAATCACACTGTAACCAGGGCGGGTCGATGATGAGCCCCGAGATTAACCTGTATGTTGCCTGGGGAGGAATCTTTGCGGGATTCCTTGCCGGAATGATTCAGGGAATGTTCTTCCACGACGAGAATTGGCTCGGCGGGTATGGGTCGTGGCGTCGGCGGATGACACGTCTGGGGCACATTTCGTTTTTCGGTATCGCCATTGTCAATTTCGCGTACTTCTTCAGCATCAAGACCGGCGCCATGCCGGACCCGGGACAGTGGCCTTCGATTCTTCTCGTTGTGGGCCACGTAACGATGCCGCTGGTCTGCTATCTATCGGCATTTCGTAAACCAGTGCGTCATTTCTTTGCGGTACCGGTGGTGTCGCTTCTGTTGGCGCTGGTGATATTTTTCGTGAAGGGATTGTCTGTATGAGGATTGCCCTAATCGCCATGAGCGGGATACGGGTATGCGATGAAGAGCTGCTTCGCCTTGGACTGACACTTCCCGGATTTGTCGAGCGCAGTAAGATCATAGCATCACTTCCGAGCCTCGGGTTACTAACGCTGGCTGGAATGACTCCGAGCCGGCATGATGTAAAGTACTTTGAAATCAGCGAACTGGCGGCGGCGCGCGAACACGGGGAAGTGCCGGAAGGATTTGATTTGGTCGCGATTTCGAGTTACTCGGCGCAGATGGACGAAGCCTACGCGCTGGCGGATGAGTATCGCCACAAGGGTATCGCTGTGGTTCTGGGCGGTCTGCATGTGACGAGTCTTCCGCAAGAGGCAGCCCGTCATGCCAATGCGGTTGTCATCGGTGAGGGTGAATCGGTCTGGACAGATCTGCTTGCCGACTTCGAGGCTGGAAAGCTTCAACAGTTCTATGACGGACGGGAACGGGAATTCGACCTTGCGCAGGCGCCGATGCCGGCATTCGAATTGCTGGCTCCGGACCGCTACAATCGACTCACAGTACAAACCAGTCGCGGCTGTCCTCATCTATGCGAGTTCTGTGCCAGTTCGGTGCTCTTGACAAAGCAATATAAACAAAAACCGGTGGCACGAGTGATTGCGGAAATTGACAGAATTCGCGCGACCTGGTCGCACCCGTTTATCGAATTTGCCGACGACAATTCGCTGGTTAACCGCAGCTATTGGAAAGAACTGCTTACTCAACTCAAGGGGCGACATGTCCGCTGGTTTACGGAGACGGATATCTCGGTTGGCGATGACGATGAGTTGCTCACTTTGATGCGCGAGAGCGGATGTGCGCAGGTCTTGATCGGACTCGAAAGCCCGACGGCGGCTTCGCTCTCCGGGCTGGAGATCCGAGGAAATTGGAAGAGCAAGCAGTGGCAGAAGTACGAGTCGAAGATTCGCGCGATTCAGTCGCATGGGATCAGCGTCAACGGCTGTTTCATTCTCGGTCTTGATGGGCAAGATGAAAAGATCTTTGACGACGTTGTCGAATTTGTTGAGAAGACTGGACTTCACGAAGTACAGATCACGATCCAGACGCCATTTCCGGGAACGCCGCTTTATGATCGTCTCGCCAAAGAAAAGCGACTGATTGAGCCGGAGGCGTGGCGCAAGTGCACGCTATTCGATGTCAATTACGTACCTAAACAGATGACGGTAGAGCAACTTGAGCTTGGATTCCGGGACCTCGCGGTGAGGCTGTATTCGGATGAGGCTTATCGCAAGAGGCGCGAGCGATTCAAAGGAATGCTAAAGGCGGGCCGTGAGGTTAACTAGCTTGTCGAGAAAACACTTTGTTTGCGCAGGGAGTCAAAGATGAAGAACCAAGCATGGATCAAGGCGCTATTCTATATTGCTTTTGTTTATGATGCATTCCTCGGTGTAGCGTTTATTCTGTTTCATGACAATCTGTTCGCGATGTTCGAGGTCGCGCCGCCGAATCATCCCGGCTACGTGCAGTTTCCCGGAGCATTGCTGATAGTCTTTGGCATGATGTACCTGCAAATCGCCCGCGAACCTGTACGGTCTTGCAACTTGATACCTTACGGCATGCTGCTCAAAGTCGCCTATTGCGCAATCGTATTTGCCTACTGGTTCAGCAGTGGAATTCCCGGGATGTGGAAGCCGTGGGCGATTGCTGACTTGGTGTTTCTGGTGCTATTTGGAGTCGCATTTATGCAACTGCGGAAGGCCAGAGCGTAAAGCGGGCAGACCACGAGCACTAACTGCAATTGTCTCGGCAGGTCTGGCACTTTTATCCTTGACAGTTGCGTCCCTGTTTCTTAACTTTGTTAAGAACATCAAACCAATTCTGAAAACCTAACCCGTCGTAGCTCGGTAGCGCTACTGGGGAGGAACCATGCAAGTATTCCAATGGCTGAAGGCACTGGCAGCATTTGCAGTGTTGTTGATCGTTTCGTCGGAGGTATGTGCGTTCGACAATTCTTTATCTCGCGCCAGCATCAAAGAACATCAACAGAATGAATCGCTCGGCTATAATTCGCTGGCTAAAGAACTGGCGGGTCAAGAAGCGGAAATGTCGATCACCCTGGAGGTTCAACCCTTTGGCAAGGGATGGCAGACGCAGTTGTCTCCGGCAATCGCGCATATTGCTGGATGGCGTATGGCTTGGAAGTGGTGGATATCACAAATCCGGCAGCGCCAGTCATTCTATACAGGTATCCCTACCCGGCATTCAACGCAGAACTTGCGATAGTGGGGAATGCGCTCTATGTCGTAATCCTTGATAAAGGTCTGTTGGTCTTCGATGTGACGGCGAGTCCGACACTGCTGAATGTGTTTCCTACGGTGTCCGGCTGCTATTTTTATGGCTTTGACATTGTCGGCGACTATTTCTACCTGACGCACGCGTCGGTCATGAATTCGCTATCAGGGCTGGAAGTATTCGACATATCCAACCCGATGTCGCCGGTCTCGCTCGGGTTCGTCAACGTTCCAATGTTACCGAATAATGTCGATGTGCAGGGCGATTACGCGTATGTCACCGACGAATGGAATTTGAATATCGTCAGCATTGCGAACAAGACGTCTCCGCAGTGGCTAAGCAGCGTTTCCTGTAATGGTGATGCATGGGATGTTGAAGTTAGCGGTAGCTATGCTTATGTGTCAAACCGAGCGGACACTTCACTCATCGTAGTTAATGTCACGAATCCGCTGGCACCTTCTCTGATGTCAAGATTGAAACTGGATCCGGGTGACTTCTGGCCCACCAGGATTGAGCGACTGGATCATTACTTGTACGTCAAGGGAAACACCAACTGTAAGATCGTGGATATTACCGTAGAGTCTGCTCCAGAAATTGTCGGTTCCTGGTCGATTTCCGGGATGACACAGAACCTGCATCTGTCCAGTAGTATTGCTTATGGGCCGCACTGGTACGAAGGGCTGGCTGTCTATGACTTGGCGGATCCACTCTTGCCAGTAGAAACCTGGAGACTCGAAACACCCGGAATGGGCTATGATCTGGCAATGATCGGCAATTACGCGGTTGAAGCTAACGGAGTCGCTGGAATTCAAGTAATCGATGTTTCCAACCCTGAAGAACCGCAAGTTGTTGCTTCGTATGACACACCGGGCAACGCTCAAGGGGTCGCCATTCGCGACAATTATGCTTTTGTCACTGACAGTAGCTGCGGACTATTGGTGTTTGATTTGACGATTCCCACGGCGCCGGTGCTGGCCGGAAGTTGTACAGAACCGCGCAAGATAGGACGAATTGTGGTTCAAGGTGACTACGCATACGTTGCAGATTACGACGCCGGAGTTGCTGTCATCGATATTTCGAACCCAACACTACCTACGTGGATTACCACATTCGACAGTCCGGGCATAATTTACTTGTACAGCGATGCTGGTCGACTGTTCGTTTCCAACTGGGCACATGCGGTATCTATCTACGACATAACTACTCCACAATCGCCGACTCTGATTGTAAGTCAGGTGACACCACCTTATGGTTGGAACGCTGCTATTGCTGCTCGAGGTGATTATATGTTCGTCGCGATGGAGAATCCAACAGGTTTTCAATATGGTTCACTCTTTGTCTTTGACATCAGCGATCCGCAGATTCCGATTCAAGTAGGGGAGGTTACTGAAGTAGACTTCACCCGCAGCATGGCAATCAACGGTGATTATCTCTATCTGGCGGACTATACGCTGGGAATCCAAGTAATCAATATCGCGAATCCTGAAGCGCCGTTTCGGGCGGGAGCATACGACACAAATCCCGGCTGGCCGTGGGCGCTTGAGGTGCAGGGCGACGTGCTCTACGTCGCGGCGGACAACGGATTCTTGACGCTTTACACTGGAAATTGCGCCGGGCCGGATGGCCTCGGTGCCTACAACGTATCGGACGCGGTATTCTTGATTTCTTACATATTTGGCGGTGGTACAGCTCCAAGTCCACTTTGGGTTGGTGACTCGGATTGCGATGGCGGAGTTGATGTATCTGACGCAGTTTATCTAATCAGCTTCATCTTTGGTGGCGGCGCCGCCCCATGTGGAGGCTGTAACTAGATTCGATTGAGTCACGGATTGTAGTATTCAGGAGCGATGCCGAAGAATCGCGCTGCCCTACATTGCAGGGAGCGTCTTCACGATTTCCGTCGCCCCTTTTAACTCTCGACCCAGCAGCCCTGCGGCGATCTCAGACCGCAGACCTGCAAACTTGGGTCGAAGCGCAGGCAAATCCAGATCGTCAATCTTGACTGGCGAAATCAGCTTCGGATCAGCGCCCAGACGTTCGGCGATCTTGATTGCGAATTCGTAACGAGAAAGATACTCCGCCGGTGCGAGATGCAATATCTGCGGCAATTCTGCGATTCCGATTAGCTTCACTATCGCCTCAGCCAAATCATTGACCTCAGTCGGATTGGCGAACAAATCATCTGCCGCCGGATAGACTTCATTCGATTTCAAACTCTGCGCAACTAACTTGGCGATATTGCTTTTGGCCGAGGGACTGTTGGAATACAACGCACACACGCGCAGAATGACGGCATTCATCTTCGACTCGACGATGCGTTCCTCGGCGAGTCGCTTGCTGGTGCCGTAGATGTTGATCGGATTGGGTTTCCAGTGCTCAGTCGGCGGACCGTCGTTGCCGTCAAATACGTAGTCGGAAGATATCTGAAACAGTCGGAAGCGTGCTGTCGCCGATGCCGCAATAAGATTCTCGACGATATCGACATTCCCCTTCTGCACATAGTCACGATCGCGTTCGCAGCGATCAACCGAGGTTGCACCGGCGGCGTTAATCACGACATCAAATTTCTGATCCTTGAACAACTGCAGTGCTGACTCGCGGTGGCTCAAGTCAATTTTGACAGAGCGGCCACAGCCAAAGGGGAGATTGCGTTCGTTGGTCTGGTAGGTCGCGACGACATCATGCGTGCTGCAAAGCTGCCGCACCAGCGCCGAGCCAAGCAGGCCCGACCCGCCGGTAACCAGAACGCGCAGACTCATTATTGGTGGTGGTAGTGGCTTTGCTCGAACGATTTTGCTTCGTTACCGCCGAGTCGTTCGAAGATTCTGGGGTTATCAATGTACCACTGCACTGTCGATTCCAAACCGCTGAGCAAATCGCGTTGGGACAGGGCGCCGTATCGCGCGATAAATTTACTCGAATCTATCCAGTAGCGTCGGTCGTGTGCCGGTCGGTCAGTGACGTGGCTGATTGGCGAACGCCCGCCCGTAAGTCGAATCAGCGACTCGACAATTTCGAGATTCGTGTATTCCGAAGTCGCTCCGATATTGAAGATCTCCCCGCGAGGAAAGTCGGCGATCAATTTGAGCAGAGCCGCGCAGAAGTCTTCAACATGCAGCCAGCAACGTTTCTGCAAACCATCACCGTACACTGGCAATGGCTGTCCTTGCTGAAGCAAGTGAATGAAATAGGGGATTAGCTTCTCAGGAAACTGTCTCGGACCATAGTTGTTGGTCGTGCGCACGATTGCGACATCCTGGTCAAATGTTCTGATAGCGGCCTGTACCAACAGATCGCCAGAGGCTTTGCTTGCGGCATAGGGGCTCGACGGTTTAAGCTGTGCTTCCTCGGTGAAGCAGTCGTGCTCACCGGCAGGGCCATAGACCTCGTCGGTCGAAATCTGCAGGAACGGCACGTTGAACTCGCGGCACAAAGCCAACAGCACATCGACACCGACTATGTTGGCGCGGACGAAGCTCGATGTGTTGTACAGCGAGCGATCAACATGAGTCTCGGCGGCGAAATTGATTACCAGATCGTAGCTGTTGTGGAAGACTTCGCGCATCCCTTCGTATTCGGCGATATTGCGCAGGAAGAAGACTACGTGGCGATTCTCAAGCAGTTCACCAAGATTGTCGGTATAGCCTGCATAAGACAAGGCATCGGCAACGGTGATGCGGCATTGCGGATTGTGTTCCGCCAAGGCGCGGACAAAGTTCGAACCGATAAACCCGCAGCCGCCGCAAACCAGAACCGAGAGATCAGCCATCGTGGCGTGCCCAAGTATAGGGAATCTTCTTGTCTTGCGGGTCGAGCCGGTATTCGTCTGGACTGGTGTGTTGGTAGACCTCAGTCGGAATATTCAACACGATGCACTCGTCAATACCGATGTTCTTGAATCCGTGATAAACGCCCGGCGGAATCTGCACCAGCATGCGATTTTGATCGCCGAAGAACAGCTCGTTGATTTCACCGTAGGTGGATGAGTTTTCGCGGGCATCATACAGCACGAACTTAACCCGTCCGACGATGACGCACATCTGGTCAAACTGATTCTTGTGCATATGCCAGGCTTTGATAACTCCCGGATATGATGTGGTAACATACGCCTGGCCGAACTTGATGAACATCTCGTCGTCAGAGCGCAATACTTCGAAGAGATTGCCGCGCTCGTCGCAGTTGACCTTGAGCTGTTTAACTTTTACTCCATCAATCATGTAATTCACCTTTTCCGAGAGATTTGTTTCGCAATTCCTTTACCAGTCCGTTGGCACGATAGAGTGATTCAAACGTTCCAGCGTCGCTCCACCAGCCGGTCAAGACATGATACCCACAGGCGGACTTGCGCACGTAATGGTTGGAGACATCGGTAATCTCATGCCTGCGAATTGCTGTACTTGCGGCCGGATGTCGTCCTCAATGATGTTATCACCAAGAATCGTGCAAAAACGATCTTTCCCGACAAAATGGCGAGCCAGCGACAAAGCGCTGGCAATGCCGTCCTCGCCCTCTTGGTAGGCGAAGCGGATCTCGTTGAGCCCGAAGTCTTTGCCGTTGCCAAGCAGTTGCAAGAAGTCTCCGGCGTGATTGCCGCCGGTGACTATCATTATATCCGTAATTCCAGCTCTGACCATTGTCTGAATCGGATAGTATATCATCGGCTGGTCATAGACCGGCAACAGGTGCTTATTGGTGATTTTTGTGAGCGGATAGAGGCGCGTTCCCAATCCGCCGGCAAGAATAACGCCTTTCACTGGTTTAACATGCCTCCCGACTGCATATTCAGACGTATAAAGGTAAAAGTCTTTTGTTGAAATGACAACTCGAAACTGCTATCATCGCCACACATGACACGAATCATCGCACATCGCGGATCTTCTAAGCTCTTTCCCGAGAATAGCTTATCTGCGTTTCGCTATGCGACCGACTGCGGTGCGGATGCGCTCGAAGTCGATTTACGCTGCTCTCGCGATGGCGTCATCTATTGTTTTCACGACTATCATCTGTCCAGAATGACCGGTTTTTCCGGTTATCTCAGCCGGACCGACTCCAAAACTATCGACAAACTGCATCTGGATTCGCGCCAACATTTGTTGCGATTCGACCGATTTCTGCACGAGTTTGTCGGAAGAATTGAGATTGTTTTAGACATCAAATCGGCTGGTATCGAGTCCGATCTTGTGCGCTCGCTCGGACGGCACGCCACCGATCCGGCCATTATCTACTCGAGTTTCAATGCAAAGATCGTTAGCAAGATTAAGACCCTGGTGCCGCGTTCGCATACGGCATTGATTGTCGGACCGATACGCAACGTCAAAATGAAATTGGACTTCTCAGCAAATCTGATCGAGCGTATGCAGAGCCTTCGCTGTAGCGTTGCCCATCTCTCGCGTCTGCTGGCAAAACCGGGTGTCGTCAAACGACTCAATGATGCCGGCTTTGCGGCGGCAGTCTGGACAGTCGACAACGAACTCACAGCGCGGCGATTGATCGATATCGGTGTCGATGGAATAATCACCAATTTGCCCGAGAAGATGACACATTTGGCAAAGAAGAAACACAGTCCTGTGGCATAGGCATTGTCCAGCTGTTACTTGATTGTCAGGAAATTTTGAAACAACATCACTCCACAGATATTCCAGATCAAATCAGACTCCACCTAAACAATCAAATGGATGATTACAGATGATTATTAGAGCGATCATTGCCGCGTTCCTCACGTTTATCGGCGCGTCCGCGCAGAGCGCGACGCTTGACGACATACTCAAGAAACACGCTGAAGCTATGGGCGGGTTGGAAAATCTCGCCGCTATTAAGTCGGCAGTGGTGAAGTCAGAAACTGAAGTCGGCGGCATGAAGGGGACCACCGTGACCTTCTACAAGTCACCCGACAAGATCCGCGTCGATCTGGCCCTTCCGATCATGACCTACACGCAAGTCTGTAACGGCGACGACTGCTGGTTGCGCGATCAGATGGGATTGACGCATTCCATGACCGGCGACTTGAAAGGTCTGGTAGTCACTCAGTTGGTTCTTGATCGCGGCACCTACATGACACCGTCGAAATTTGACGGCGTTATCGAACTGTTGATTGACGACGTCGAGGTCGAAGGCAAGTCGTGCTATCAAGTAAAGATTTCGCCCAAAGGCGGTACCGATGCCACAGTGGCAATTTCGAAAGAGAGTTACCTCATTCAGCGCGTCAAGCTGATTACGGATATGGCGATTGTGTTTGCCTATCCTGCAGACTATCGCTTAGTCGACGGTATTATGGTGGCACATCAGACCACCGAAGCTACCGATGCCGGAATAGTTGCCGGAGTCAATCGCGTGAAAAGCGTGGAATTCAACACCAGCATTGCCGACTCGGCATTTGAATTAGGCGATAATACCGCTGCAGACCTTGGCGGCACGGCAGAAGTAGTCGTACCGTTCGAATTGTATCGGAATCACATTTACTTCGATGCCGATGTTCCGGGTTACGGAACCATGCGGTTCATATTCGATTCGGGCGCGGGCGGCACTGCACTAAATGCTGATTTGGTCGAACGGCTCAAGCTCGAACATCTCGGCCAGGTCGAAGCTCGCGGCGTTGGCGGGGCAGATGTCAGCGAGGTCTACCAATTGGACTCGCTTCACATCGGCGATTTGTCGCTGAGCGATTTGCCGGTTTATGCGATGGATTTGTCGCCACTTCAGGCAGCCGGGACCAAGCGCATTGACGGTATCGTCGGCTATGACCTGCTAAGTCGATTTGCCATTACCGTGGATTATGAAGACTCCAATCTCATCATACATCGAGATAGTAAGGTTGATCGCTCCGGTTGGGGTAGTGAGTGCCGATTGAATCTCGATTTCCGGCTACCGTACATCGATGCGAGAATCAATGACGGCATCATCGGTCGTTTCCGCCTTGATACCGGTTCGGGAGCGACAGTGGATTTCAATTCGCCTTTCGTGGAACGCAATAATCTACTCGCCGAAGACCGCAGCCAATATCATCAAGTGACAGCTGTCGGCATCGGCGGCGGTTCATCGGGACTCATCGGCGAACTGCCGGCGTTGGAACTTTGCGACTATCGCATTGATTCTGTGCTGGTGAACTATTCGACCTCGGAATCCGGTATCTTTGCCGGCGCTCAGACGGCCGGAAACATCGGCGCCGGAGTTCTTAAACGTTTCATTGTGACATTCGATTACCCGACAGAATCAATCTACTTCAAACCGACAGATCAGTTTGATCGGCTGAGCACGATCCGCAATATGGCGGGCATTGTCCTTGCAAAGTCAGAGGATGCTATCATTGTATCCGATGTCATTCAGGGACGGCCCGGTGATGGATTAATACAGGTAGGGGATCGAATCGCTGCCATCGAAGGTCGATCCACCGATGGTATGAGCGTCGCCGAAATCAACTCCGCGCTAATCGGAGGAAAGTACTCTCGGGTTATTATTGACATTTTGCGCGGGAAAGAGAAAATTAACGTCGAGTTGATATTGGACAGTTTATACTAAATTGTCGCCACTTGCCGATATACAGACAGAGTAAATGGATGGAGGTAACAAATTGCGAGTAGGGATTATCACCGGCGGCGGAGACTGCCCGGGGCTTAACGCCGTTATTCGGGCGGTCGTGCGCAAGGGAATCAACAAGAACGGTTGGGAGGTCATCGGAATCCGCGAAGGCTGGAAAGGACTGCTGGGCGACACAAATGTTCAACCGCTCGGCATCAATGATGTCTCCGGCATTCTTCATCGCGGCGGAACCATGCTCAAGACCTCGCGCACCAATCCATTCAAGAATGCGGAAAATCCCGACGAACTCATGCGCAACCTCAAGGATCTCGAACTTGATTGCCTGGTTGCCATCGGCGGCGAAGACACGCTTGGTGTAGCGCAGAAGCTCGGAGCACTTGGCGTCAAAATCGTCGGCATTCCCAAGACGATCGACAACGACTTGTCGGGTACTGATCAGACTTTCGGTTTCGACACTGCGGTGAACATCGCGATGGAAGCAATCGACCGGCTGCATACCACTGCCGAATCGCACAATCGCGTCCTCGTTACTGAAGTAATGGGCAGACATACAGGCTGGATCGCACTCTATGCCGGTGTCGCCGGCGGCGCGGATGTCATCTTGATTCCCGAGCGTCCGGTCGTAATCGACAAGGTTTGCGAACTGATTCGCAAACGTCACAAACGCGGCAAAGATTTCTCTATTGTGGTTGTTTCCGAAGGTGCAAAGGTCGCGTTCAATACGCAGGTTGACCAGGACGGTTCGCTGATCGTTAAGGACATGGGAGTCGACCAGTTCGGCCATGTCCGGCTCGGCGGCATAGGTACATTGCTTGCTGATGAAATCGAAAAACGCACTAAGTTCGAAGCACGTGCAGTAATCCTCGGGCACATTCAGCGCGGCGGAGCACCGTCGGCATACGACCGGGTGCTGGCGACGCGATATGGCTCAGCCGCTGTCGACTTCATTCGCGATGGCCGCTTCGGACAGATGGTTGCACTGCGCGGAAACGAAATTGTTGGTGTCGAATTGACGGAGGCCGTATATTCCTTGAAGCGTGTCGACGAAAAATTCATCGAAATGGCGGAGGAATATATTGGTTAAAAGACTTGTCGCAGCAGGGGTTATGATTCTCGCACTACAGCTGCCGCTTTTTGCCGCACAGCCGGGGGGCACCAGTGCGGTTGGCGTCCGATTGGGGCTGTTCACCAACAGTGAAAACGATTTGAGTACTCCCAATGACGAAGTCAAACTCTTCGGGAATAAGACCAATTTCTACATCGAGGGTTTCTTCAATTACTATTTTGTCGATTTCCTCGCCGGTGTTCTGAACTTCGGATCATATTCCAAAGGCGACATCACTTTTGAGATCTATATCAATGACGTATTCGATGGCCGGTTCGTCGGTCAGGCTTCGATCTATCCTATTCAGGCTGGACTGAAACTCACACCGTTCAACGAGCAGCTGCCCGGCAAGGCGCGGCCCTATTTCGAAGGCGGCGGAGCCTATGTGCTCGGCAGGGAGACGGCGAGCCTCGGACCCTATGATTCGTACTGGATTCGCTACACTGACGGTTCACTGTCGAGCGAGTCTGATTGGACTTGGTGGGCAGGCGGCGGTGTCGAATTTCCACTGACCGAGTCGCTGCAGTTTGACGTAACAGTGAAATACATGAATGTGAAATTTTCCGGAGATATTGCGGGAATCAGCGACTATTCAGGCGTGCAGTTTTCGCTGGGAATTATGTACTTAAACTTGAGCAAATAGCAGGGAAGTTGAGGAGTTTATGTCGACTAAGATTGCGATCAATGGATTTGGACGTATTGGCCGGTTGATACTGCGCAAAGCAGTCAAGGAAAACAAGCTTGAAGTGGTAACGATCAACGACGTCACCGATGCTGCTACACTGGCGCATCTGTTCAAGTATGATTCCGTGCATCGCAAGTTCGATGGCGAAGTCAGCGTCGAAGGCGACAACATCATCGTTAACGGCAAGAAGATCAAGGTCACCAAGGAACTCGATCCGGCTAAGTTACCGCACTCCGCCCAAGGTGTGCAAGTCGTCGTGGAATCAACCGGCAAGTTCACCGATAAGGAAGGCGCATCGAAACACATCGCCGGCGGCGCCAAGAAGGTGCTGATTTCTGCTCCGGCCAAGGGACATGATGGAACGTTTGTGTTCGGTGTCAACTGGGACGATTACGACAAGAGCAAGCACGATGTCATTTCCATCGGCTCCTGCACAACCAACTGTCTGGCTCCGGTAGTGAAGGTCATCAACGACAAGTTCGGTATCGAGAAGGGCTTGATGACCACTATCCACGCTTACACCAATGACCAGAAGATTCTCGACCTGCCGCACAAGGACCTCCGCCGTGCCCGTGCCGCTGCGCTTTCAATGATTCCGACAACGACCGGAGCTGCCAAGGCGATTGCCGAAGTAATCCCGGCGATGAAGGGCAAACTTGACGGACTAGCCGTCCGCGTACCGACTTCGGATGGTTCGCTGGTCGACTTCTGCGCCATCCTTTCCAAAGACGTGACGGTAGATGACCTCAATAATGCCGTCAAGGAAGCTGCCAACGGCAAGATGAAAGGGTTCCTTGAGTACTGTACTGAAGAAATCGTCTCGATTGACGTCGTCGGCAACAGCCATTCATCAGTTTTCGATTCACGCATGACACAAGCCAAGGGTAGCTTTATCAAGGTCTTCTCCTGGTATGACAACGAATGGGGCTTCTCGTGCCGCATGGTGGACGCTCTTGAACGGATGATGTAGTATGAAAAAATTGTCAATCGACGATCTGCAACTCTCTGGTCGACGCGTTTTAATGCGCGTCGACTTCAACGTCCCGCTTAAGGACGGAGTTGTTAAGGATGATTTGCGCATACGCGAGTCGCTTCCTTCAATCATGAAGGTCGTGAACTCCGGCGGAAAGTTGATTCTGATGTCGCATCTTGGCCGCCCCAAAGGTGGTCCGACTCCAGAGTTTAGCCTCAAGCCGGTTGTACCGGTGCTCGAAAAACTCACCGGCAAAAAAGTTCGATTCGCAGACGAGTGCATTGGTCCAATTGCTGAAGAGGCAGTTTCCAATCTCAAGAATGGCGACATCCTGCTTCTAGAGAACTTGCGTTTCCATAAAGAAGAAGAAGCCAACGATGCCGCATTTGCCGAAAAACTGGCGTTCCTTGGCGACCTCTATGTCAATGACGCATTCGGCTCGGCGCATCGCGCCCACGCCTCGACGGAAGGCGTCACGCATTTCTTCGAGCAATCTGCTGCCGGTTATCTGATGAAGAAGGAACTCGACTTCCTCGGCGGCGCTCTTGCCAATCCCAAACGTCCCTTTGCAGCTTTGCTGGGCGGCGCAAAGATCTCCGGCAAGATTGATGTCATCACCAATCTGCTTGGCAAGGTCGACAAGATTCTGATCGGCGGTGGAATGGCGTTTACATTCCTGAAAGCTCAGGGCAAAGAAATCGGCGGCTCGCTTCTTGAATCCGATAAAATCGAACTTGCGGCTGATCTGCTCAAGCAGGCGGCTGCTAAAAATGTGAAGCTGATTCTTCCGGTGGACTTCGCCTGTGCGGCTGAAGTCAACGAAACCGCCAGCGTCAGTTATCACAGCGCCGGATCAATTCCTGCCAATCTCAAGGGGCTTGACATCGGACCCGAATCGGTGAAGCTATTCCAATCCGAGCTGAGCGGCTGTAAGACAGTCGTCTGGAATGGACCGATGGGTGTTTTTGAAATCGACAAGTTTGCGCTCGGTACAATGGAGATGGCCAAGGTCCTTGCCGATCTGACCGGCTCCGGCGCAGTCACAATTGTTGGCGGCGGTGACTCTGCTGCAGCAGTTGCCAAGTCGGGCCTTGAAAAGAAGTTTTCACACATTTCTACCGGCGGCGGCGCATCGCTGGAGTTCCTTGAGGGCAAGGTTCTTCCCGGCGTCGCGGCGTTAACAGATTAGGCGCGGCGAAATGACACGTACCAAAATCGTCGCTGGAAACTGGAAAATGTACACATTGCCTGCCGATGCTCAAGCATTGGCAGGTGCGGTAGCCTCCTTTGCGGGCAAAGCCCAATCGCCGGAAGTTGTTGTCTGTCCGCCATTTACATCGCTGGTCGCCACGATTGATGCTGCTAAGTCAAGCTCAGTCAAGGTCGGTGGTCAGAACATGTACTGGGAGGACGAGGGCGCTTTCACCGGCGAAGTGTCGGGCAAAATGCTGTTGACTCTGGGCTGTTCCCACGTTATCTTGGGACACTCTGAGCGAAGGCAGTTCTTTTTCGAGACGGACGTTACCATAAACTCCAAACTCAAGAAGGCTCTTACGCTTGGATTGACTCCCATCGTGTGTGTCGGTGAGACTCTCGATCAACGCGAAGCGAATCAGACTGAACAAGTTGTTCGCACGCAGATCGAAGGATGTTATGACGGCCTTACGGCGGAACAGGCGGAACGAACAGTCGTCGCCTATGAGCCGGTCTGGGCAATCGGCACCGGCAAAACGGCGTCACCGGCGCAAGCCGAAGAGGTTCACAACTTCATCCGCAGCCTGTTGCGAAAGAGATTTGGCAACACCGCGGAAGGAATTCGAATCCTCTACGGCGGCTCGGTTAAGCCCGACAACGCACGCGAGTTATTCAGCCAGCCCAATATAGATGGCGGACTGGTTGGCGGCGCAAGCCTGAAGGCGGAGTCGTTTAACAAGATTATAGAAGCGGCTCGTTAAGAGCAGGAGGCATTTTTAGTGTTTACGTTCCTGATTATTCTTCATGTGATTGTCTGCGCAGGATTGATCATCGTCGTGTTGATGCAGTCTTCCAAGGGCGGCGGTCTTGCCGGCGCTTTCGGTGGCGGTGCATTTTCCGGTGCGGTATTTGGTGGACGCGGTGCAGCAACTTTTCTCTCCAAGGCCACCACAATTCTTGCCATCTTATTCATGATCTCTTGCATCAGCTTGACAATTGCCTCGCGTGGTCGCGTCGACACCACCGGCGGCGAGTCGGCAGTGCAGCGCATCATCAATCAGGAGCAGCAGCAAGCCCCGGCCCAGGCGCCGGCGACAACGCCTCCGACAGAACAACCGGCCACGACACCTCCAGCAGGTGGCGGTCAGTAGTCGATTCGCAGATTCGATTTTTTGAAGGCAGGTCTTTCCGAAGGCCTGCCTTTTTTGTTGTGATGTCCTTCTGCTTGTGCTCGATTGTTGTTCGGACTCGGGTGTTCAGCTATTGCACACAAAAAGGGACTTGACAGGTTGACAAAGTACGTTATATTCATCCCAATGATTACGGCAACAATCATCAGCGCACTATTCTGTGTTTTTACCATGGGCTACTATTGGTGGTGGTATACATCTGCCATGGATAGTGGTGCAGTGCCGGTGTAGCCGAATCAATCGGAAATCAGAAAACCGAACCCACTATCCGCAAGGATGGTGGGTTTTTTTATGGAGTTGATGTGAATATTCTGGAAATCCTCAAGAAGAGCAACGGCTCCGCCAAGATCGCTTTGCAGTATGACGAACTCGATCTGCCCGGTGATTTGGAGACTCCGGTTTCCGCATTTCTAAAACTCCGTCCTTTGGGCGCCAAATTTCTGCTCGAATCCGCTGAGGATCCCACTGCCATTGGACGTTACACGTTTATTGGCATCGATCCGCTGTTGCAGGTGCGTATCGAGAAAGAGCGCACCGTGATGACTTCCGGTGACAATGAATTGATTGTCAATCATGTCTCCCACGTGGATCCGTTTGCGGGCGTTCGGAAACTGCTGGAGACCTTTGCGCTGGAATCTTCGCGCGCAGAGATTCCACTGCTTGGTGGCCTCGTCGGGTATACTTCTTATGAGATCGTCCAGTGTTTTGAGCCTAAGTTAGCCGGACTCCTGCCGCAATCAAATCAGCCGCTCGGTATCTATTACTTTGTTGATACGGTGCTCGTCTTTGACCACTACATGCGCCGGCTCAAGCTATTGCGCCTTCGCCACAGTGATGGTTCGCTTGGTTCCGGCCGTGAACATGTCAGCTTGGAGCAAATCCGCGATGCTCTCAGCAGCCGCACGATTACGTCGGACCATACCAAAGTGTCCAGCGATCACCAATATGCGTCGAACTTCAGCCAAAGTGATTATGAAGACGTTGTCGTCAAGGCGCAGAAACACATCTTCAAAGGCGATATTTTTCAGGTAGTCTTGTCGCAACGTGAAGAGCGCACATCAGAGGTCGACGGCTTCCACGTCTACCGCGCACTGCGTATGCTCAACCCTTCACCATACATGTTCTATCTGCAGTTTGACGATATTGAGTTGATCGGATCATCTCCCGAGGCTATGGTTCGCCTCCAGGGGAGGCAGGCAACAATTCGACCGATTGCTGGGACCCGGCGTCGTGGCCGTAGTCCTGAAGACGATCAACGCATGGCTAATGAACTACTGCGCGACGAAAAGGAACGCTCCGAGCATGTAATGCTTGTCGATTTGGGCCGCAATGATCTTGGTCGCGTCTGCAAATATGGTTCGGTCAAAGTATCCTCGATGATGCAAATGGAATACTATTCTCACGTAATGCACATGACCTCAAATGTAATTGGACAATTGCGCGACGATTCTTCGCAATTCGATCTCTTTCGCGCCGCGTTTCCGGCTGGAACAGTGTCAGGAGCACCGAAATTAAGGGCAATGGAGATCATTGCCGACTTGGAGAAGACATCCCGAGGGCCTTACGCCGGTGCGGTTGGATATTTTTCGCTCTCCGGCGATCTCGATATGTGTATCACGATACGGACCATCGTGAAGCGCGGCAACCGTCTCCACTTGCAAGCCGGTGCGGGAATTGTCGCCGACTCGATTCCGGCGCAGGAATATCTCGAAACCGGCAATAAAATCGCGGCTCTAAAAGAAGCGATCCGAATCGCTGAGGAAGGACTGCTATGATTCTGTTCATCGATAATTACGACTCGTTCATATACAATCTGGTGCAGTACTTCGGCGAGCGCGAGAAAAATCTCACTGTCCTTCGTCCCGACGAGACAACGATTGAAAAAATCATCGAGATGAATCCGCAGAAAATCGTGATTTCCCCCGGTCCGGGGCACCCGCGCGAGGCCGAGTTATCGCTGGAAATCATCAAGTCGATGCACACCACCACGCCGATTTTTGGCGTGTGCCTCGGCCATCAATGCATTGGCGAGGCGTTCGGCGCCAAGGTCGGTTCTGCCGACCGTCTGCTTCATGGCAAGACTTCGGAGATTTACCACCGCAGTAAAGGGCTGATGGCTGGATTGCCCAACCCGTTCAAAGCGACACGATACCATTCACTGGTCGTCGCTGAAGAGTCATTGCCGCCGGAGCTTGAAGTCGTCGCCTATACTTCCGACGGGGAAGTGATGGGACTTAAGCACAAGACCTCGCCGTTGTTTGGCGTGCAGTTTCATCCGGAATCGATTTTGACCACTGAGGGAATGAAGATCATCAACAATTTTGTGGATATGCGGACATGGTAAGAGAGACTCTGCACAAACTGGCTCACGGCGAATCGCTGACTTTCGCCGAAGCTGAAGCCATGATGGATGTCATCGCATTGGGTGAAGTCGCGCCTACGCAAGTTGCGGCGTTTCTGACGGCATTGCGAGTGAAGGGCGAAAGTGTTTCCGAAATCGCCGGATGTGCGCACTCGTTGCGCAAACATGCCGTCGTTGTGCCGCACAGCCAAACTCAGATTTTCGATTGTTGCGGTACCGGCGGTGATAACTCGCACTCATTCAACATCTCGACTGCCGCTTCACTTGTTGTCGCGGCCTGCGGTGTACCCGTCGCCAAGCACGGCAATCGCGCAATGAGTTCATCCTGCGGGTCGGCTGACTTACTCGAAGCCGCCGGCGTGAATCTTGAACTTTCGCCGCAACGGGCGGCGCAGTTGCTGGACAACATCGGCTACTGCTTCTTGTTCGCACCGCACTATCATCCTGCAATGAAAAACGTTGCGGCAGTCCGCAAAGAACTCGCGTTTCGCACAGTGTTCAATATGCTCGGACCGCTGCTCAATCCCGCGCGTGCGACGCATCAACTTATCGGCACGGCGACGCGCCAGACAGCCGAGTTGATTGCATCGGCGGCGCAACATTTACCTGAGACAACAATCGTGACGGTACACAACTCGCATGGCTTTGACGAAATCCTCCCTACGGGCATCAACCATCGCTTCCAGTGGCTCGATGCCGACCTGTTCTCAGACCCCATCGAACTGCCGCTCGCACTTCAAAACGGCTATGTGCCCGCAGACTTGCGCGGCGGCGACAAGGAAGCCAATCTCGCAATTCTGCGTGCCGTGCTCGACGGCAAGGACTCGGCTTACAAAATAGCGACGATACTCAATGCCGGATTCGCACTCGTCGTTGCGGAAGAGAGCCGGTGACCTCGATGAGGGCGCCGACCTTGCTATCGAAGCTATTCACTCCGGCAAGGCAAAACGGCTACTGAGGGACTACGTTGCGGCATCGCGGGAGGAAAGTTAGATGCTCGACGCGATTGTGACCAAGGTCAGAGCCAATATCGAGAATCGCTCACGCACTGATTGGGAAAACGAAATCGCTGCTCGCGCCGCCAAGACTGTGGCACGTCAGGCGCGATTTGGCGAGATGATCTCCCGCCCCGGTGGGCAACTCATTCTCGAGATCAAACGCAAATCTCCGAGCGCCGGTACACTTTCGGCCAATGTTGATGTCGCTTCGATAGCGCAGGCATACGAGCAAAACGGCGCCGCAGCAATATCAGTGCTGACCGAACAAGAACATTTTGGCGGTTCGCTTTCGGACTTGCAGCAAGTAGCCGGGAGTGTCTCGATACCAATCTTGCGCAAAGACTTTATTGTCGACCCACTGCAAATTCACGAGGCTGCCGCGCTTGGCGCTTCGGCAGTTCTTCTTATCGTGGCGATTCTCGATCATCAGGAATTGCGCCAGCTTTTGCGGTTGTCGGACGAGCTTCATCTCGAAGCTCTTGTCGAAGTGCACGATGAATTCGAATTGTCACGCGCGTTGGCTGCCAATGCCCGGATTATCGGCGTGAATAATCGCAATCTCAAGACAATGACTATCGATCTTACAACGGGCGAAAGAATCCTCAAGCGCATCCCCGGGGAGGTCATCAAAGTCGCCGAGAGCGGTATCCGCACTCGTGCCGACATTCTGCGCATGCAATCCGCCGGAGCCCACGCCTGCTTGATTGGAACGTCGCTTATGACTGCGAACGACATCGAGACAAAAATCAAGGAGCTGCGCGGACAATGACCAAGACGAAAATTTGCGGCGTGACGTCCGTCGAAGACGCGGAGGTTTGCATCGATGCCGGAGCTGACTTCGTCGGATTCATTCTGTCGGATTCACCGCGACGCGTCAACTACGTTCAACTGGAGCGCCTGCGGGAAGCTATCGGCGCGTCTATTCAATGTGTCGGCGTATTTGCAAATGCGGAAGACCTACTCGACTTCTCGCAGAACTGTGACGTTGTTCTCGACTACTATCAAGTCTATTTCGACGCAACCGAACTCGAAGTTCGTCAGCCCGCCGTTGGTTGGATTCGCGCGATCTGGATGAACGGCATTGTCAACGGCAAACTGACGCGAATCCCGATGCCGACATTGCTCGATTTCAAGAACAGCGACTTGTCAATAATGCGCGAACAGCTCGCCCCCCACAGAGATGCCGTAGGCAACGCGGTCATTCTGGCGGGACGATTGACGCCCGACAATGTCGGCGCCATTGTAAGTGAACTCGCGCCTTGGGGAGTCGACGTCGCGCGCGGCACCGAAGCCGCGCCCGGCAAGAAGGATCACCAACTCGTACGACGATTTATCGAGAGTGTGAAGAATGCCCGCTAAGTCACGCAAAGGCTACTATGGCCGCTACGGCGGCCGCTTCGTGCCGGAGACGCTCGTTGCGGCGCTCGATGAAGTCGAGCGCGCATTTGCGCAGGCGCAGCGCGATCGCAGCTTCAAGTCACAACTGGATCAACTACTGCGCGATTTCGGCGGTCGCCCGACACCGCTCTATCCGGCAGAAAATCTTACGCGTCTCTGGAAAGGCGCGCGCATATTCCTCAAGCGGGAAGACCTCAACCACACCGGCGCGCACAAAATCAATAACTGCCTCGGCCAGGCACTGCTCGCGAAACGGATCGGCAAGAAACGTATTGTCGCCGAAACCGGTGCCGGGCAACACGGCACGGCAACCGCTGCGGCATGTGCAATGCTTGGGCTCGAATGTGTCGTCTACATGGGCAGTCACGATGCCAAACGTCAGAGCCCCAACGTTCAACGCATGAAACTGCTCGGCGCGGAAGTCCGCGAAGTCTCAGCCGGTCTTGCAACACTGAAAGAAGCCACCTCCGAAGCTATCCGCGACTGGGTCACCAATGTCGGCACCACGCACTACATCATCGGTTCCACCGTCGGACCGCATCCGTATCCGAAAATCGTCCGCGAGTTTCAGTCAGTCATCGGCAAGGAAACCCGCGCGCAGTCGCTTAAGTCAACCGGCAAACTGCCCGACTACGTTGTCGCCTGCATTGGCGGCGGTTCAAACGCGATGGGAATATTCAGTGCATTTCTCAACGACAAGAATGTTTCGCTGATCGGTGTCGAGTCTGCCGGCCAAGCGCTGAAACCGGGTCAACATGCCGCGCCGCTTGCCAAGGGAACACCGGGTGTACTGCACGGCGCGTTGAGCTATCTGCTTCAGGATGGCGACGGGCAGATTGAACTCACCGAAACAATCAGCGCCGGACTCGACTATCCCGGCGTCGGGCCGGAACACGCGTTCCTCAAAGATTCCGGCCGCGTGAAGTATGTCACTGCACTCGACCGCGAAGCTGTTTCTGCATTCAAAGAGCTTTGCCGACACGAGGGCATCATTCCCGCACTCGAATCAAGTTTCGCTCTTGCCTATGCACGCAAACTCGCCCGCAAGATCGGCGACAAGAAGACCATCATCGTCAATCTATCCGGTCGCGGCGACAAAGATATGGGCAGTGTCAAGGAGTACGATGACAACCATCGCTGAGACTTTTGCGAAATGCCGCGACGACAACCGGGCTGCGCTGATGCCGTTTATCACTTGCGGCTATCCGTCGATGCGCGAGTTTCCGTCGATTATGAAATGTTTGAGCACGAGCGGCGCGGACATCATCGAAGTTGGCTTTCCGCATTCCGACCCTTTGGCAGATGGTCCGGTGATTCAGCGCGCGTCGCACCTTGCGCTGGAGCGTGGTTTCACAGTCGCCAAAGGATTCGCGGCAATTGCATCGCTGCGTCGCAGTGTATCACAGTCAATCGTTGTGATGTGCTATGCCAACATCATCTTGAGAGCGGGAATCAACTCTTTCGTCAATCGCTGTGCATCAAATAATGTCAGTGGCCTGATAGTGCCCGACATGATTCCCGAAGAAAGCAGCGAGTTGCGAATCGCGTGCCGCAAACATGGTATCGACTTCATACCGTTAGTAACTTTAACGTCACCACCCGAGCGCGCACTATCGATCGCAAGCGACGCTTCGGGCTTTGTCTATTTTGTCAGCGTCACCGGCACCACCGGCGCACGCGCGACTATGCACAGCGACTTGAAACAACAAGTAACGAATCTGCGCAGGCATTCAAAGGCGCCGGTTGCGGTTGGATTCGGTGTTTCGACGCCGGAAATGGCGGGCAAAATCGGCGCATTCAGCGACGGCGTCATTATCGGCAGTGCGATCCTGCAACTGATCGACAGCAGCGGTTCAAAACGAAATTACTCATCAGTTTCTAAATTCTTGACGGAGGCACGCATGAATCTGGAGTCACAACGATGATGCGCGGTGTGCGCGGCGCAATCTGCGCATCGGCAAACTCGCGCGAGGCAATCTTCGAAGCCACACGCAAGTTATTGGTGCACATGTTCGCCAAGAACGACATCGAAATCGACGACATCGGCGCCGTGTTCATCACGGCAACAAAAGATCTCACCGCTGATTATCCGGCCTATGCCGTACGCGAGATGGGACTCAAGACCGTGCCGTTGATGTGCGCCACCGAAATCGACGTTCCCGGCGCATTGCAGCGCGTTATTCGCATTCTCATCATGGTCAATACCGACAAGCCACAGGACCAGATCAAGCACCTCTACATCGGCGATGCGTCGCGGCTCCGTCCGGATCTCGCGGGAGAACTGTAATGATGATCGTTGTAATGAAAAAACAAGCCACCGTAAAGGAAACTGCCGGTGTCATTCGACACATCGAAGAGCTGGGACTCAAACCGCATATCTCGCAAGGCGAGGAAAAGACAATTATCGGCGCCGTCGGTGACGAACGAAGTATCGAGAAGGAACTGCTTCTGCAACTGCAGGGTGTCGAGGCTGTCATCCCGATCCTCAAGCCGTACAAGCTTGCCTCATTGGAATTCAAACCTGAGCCGACAGTGGTGAGCCTCAATGGAACCAAAATCGGTAACGGTACCATGACTGTCATGGCCGGGCCGTGCGCTGTCGAAAGTTACGAGCAAGTTCTGGAATCGGCAATCGCCGCCAAGGAAGCCGGCGCTCGCATATTGCGCGGTGGTGCCTTTAAGCCGCGCACCTCGCCATACTCGTTTCAAGGCATGGGCCGCAAGGGTCTTGAGATTCTCGCCCGCGTCCGCGATGAGGTCGGAATTCCGATTGTGACCGAGTGCTTGTCGCAGGATGATGTCGACTTGATTTCCGACTATGCCGACATTATTCAAATCGGCGCCCGCAACATGCAGAACTTCGCCATGCTCGAAAAGGTCGGCAAGCAATCGCGTCCAGTGTTACTGAAGCGCGGCATGATGTCGACTATCGAAGAACTTCTCATGTCCGCTGAGTATATTCTCGCCAACGGCAACTACAATGTCATTCTCTGTGAGCGCGGCATACGCACATTCGAAAAGTTTACGCGCAATACCTGCGATATCGCGGCGGTGCCGGGGCTCAAATCGCTCTCGCATCTTCCGGTTATTCTCGATCCTTCACATGCGACCGGGGAGAGGCACTTGATCCTTCCGGTCGCGCTTGCAGCGGTTGCGGCAGGAGCCGACGGGTTGATTATCGAAATCCATCCCAATCCTGACAAAGCCATGTGTGACGGATATCAGTCGCTTAATCTTGACCAATTCGCAGCATTGATGAAGCAAGTCAAAAACATTGCCGCCGCGGTCGGCAAGACGGTGTGATGCCTCTCAGCGATTGCAAAATTGGTATCGTCGGACTCGGCCAGATCGGCGGCTCGATTGCCGCTGCGCTCAAACGAGCCAATCCGGATTTGGTCATAACTGCCTGTGATCTGAGCGATGCGCTCTGTCGCCAGGCGCGCGAACAAGGTCTGGTCAATGTCATAGCCGTCGACACGGAAGATGTTGCCGACAACTCCGAGATCGTGATCATCGCCTTGCCGGTGCTGCAAATCGCCGGTGTCATGAAAAAGCATCGGACGGCGCTGTCAGACAAACTCCTCGTAACCGATACCGGATCGCTCAAGAGTGAAATCGTGATCGCGGCCAACGAGTGCGAGATGACGAACTTCGTCGGCGGACACCCGTTGGCAGGCACGGAGCTAAGGGGTGCGCAATCGTGGAACGCCGACTTGTTTCGCAACGCAAACTACTTCACGACCAAATCAGGTACGACCAAAATGCAGGCTCTCGAACTTGCGACGGAGCTTGTCGATATCCTCGGCGCTAAATCTCTGTCGATCAACCCGGAAGAGCACGACCGCATTTTCGCCGTTTCAAGCAATCTTCCGCATTTGTTCGCATACTTATTGAAGTCGCAATTCGAAAATGAGACAATTGTCAGCGCACACGGTGAAGCGTTTGCCTGTCCAAGTTATCGCAGCGCTACCCGGGTTGCGAAATCGGATGCCGAAATGGTGTTCCAAATGTTGTGGGGCAATCGTGCGAATCTTCAAGCCAGTCTTGCCGAACTGCGTGCCGGGCTTGACCGTGCACAGAAAGCGCTTGACACCGGGGCGGAAAAGGAATTTCGTCGAATCTTCGGAGAGGAAGAACAGAAATCAATATGACCAAGAACTTACGCGGCGATATTCGAGTAGGGGGCGACAAATCGATTTCGCACCGCGCTATCATGCTTGCCGCATTAGCAAAGGGCAAATCGCTTCTCAACAATTTGTCGCGCGGCGACGATGTCAATGCAACGCTCGCGCTGTATCAGAAGCTTGGAATGATTGCCGCAACAGACAACGGCTCTGTCGAGTGTGTCAGTGCCGGATTTGAAGCACTTCGAACAGACGAAGCCATTTTATATTGCGGCAATTCCGGAACAACATTGCGATTGAGTTTGGGAATACTTGCGGGTCTCAAGGTCGACTGCCGACTGGCAGGAGATGACTCGCTCAACCGACGACCGGTACGTCGCGTGATAGAGCCGCTGCGGCAAATGGGCGGCGACCTGGCAACAGCCGCTGCCGATGACCGTCCGCCTGTCACGGTACGAGGCCGTAGACTTCACGGTATAAACATCAGCACGTCGGTGGCTTCCGCACAGGCAAAATCAGCGATTCTCTTCGCGGGACTTCATGCCGAGGGCGTTACCTCGGTGACCGAACCGGAACAATCGCGCAATCATACGGAGATCATGCTCAAACACCTTGGCTGCAACATTGATGTTGAAGGACGAACCTCCATTCTCAGCCCGGTCAAGCGAATCGATGGCTTTGCGTACACCGTTCCCGGCGACATTTCGACTGCGGTGTTCTTCATCGTGGCCGCATTGGCGATGCCCGGCAGTGAATTGATCATACGCGACGTGCTGCTCAATGAAACCCGCACCGGCGCACTCGAAATACTGCGTGGAATGGGTGCGAGTATTGAACAAGAGAATCTCCGTTCGCAACACGGCGAGCCGGTTGGCGACCTTGTTGTCAAATCGACTTCGCTTCGCGGTTTCGACGCGGCAAACATCACCACTGCGCGATACATTGACGAAGTTCCGGCTTTGGCAGTCGCCGCAATGTTCGCCGAAGGTAAATCGTCATTCCATAACATCGGCGAATTGCGGGTCAAAGAATCGGATCGCGCAACGGCCATAGTCGATGTCGTCAAGGCATTCGGCGGAAGCGCAGAGCTAACCGGCGATACGCTTCACATTCAGGGAGGTCTCGGCGCGCATAAGGGCAATGCAGCTCACCTCGGCGATCACAGAATTGCGATGATGATCGAGATCATCAATCTCATCAATACCGGAAATGTGAGCGGGGAATACGGCGATACGATTTCCGTTTCGGCGCCGGAGTTTTACGAACTCATGAAAACGCTGGAATCGTGAATGATCCCCAACACTGCAGTGTACGGAATTCTCGGCAGCAATATCAGCTACTCATTGTCGCCGACGATTTATCGCGCATTGTTTCACCGCCACAAGGTCGACGCTATTTACAACTGTTTTGACATCAACCCATCAAGTCTCAATGATTTCTTGACCAGCGCCCGCACTCTGCCGATTGCAGGGTTTAACGTCACCATACCGTTCAAGGAAAGCGTCAGTTCTGTCATCAATCGGCGCGATAACATCGTCAAAGCCACCGGATCGGCAAATCTCGTCATCAACAAGCGCGGCGTCCTTCACGCTTACAACAGCGACTATGCCGGAATTGCCGCTACGATAGAGGGCAAACTCAAATGCGACATCCACGGCGCCGAAGTTGCCATCCTCGGCTCCGGCGGTTCCGCGCGAACAGTTTTCTATTATCTGGCTTCGAAACGTGCCGCCAGCGTCACGGTTTATCATCGCTCGGGCGAACGTGAGAAGGCGTTCTCGGCGTGGGCGCAAGGAGCACGTCGACTTACTCACTACGAGTCACAGATGCTTGATAACGCTTCCTCGATAAACACTGGATGCGATCTTTGCATCAACTGTACTCCAATTGCGCTGTCGAAGCTGATTGGCTCAACGGCTATATCGCAGTTGACGCGAATATTTGAATTGCGGTACGCAGATACTAATTTCAAGAGAAGAACTCACGTCGATGGCAAATACATGCTTGCGGTTCAAGCGGCAAACAACTTTCGTATCATGACTGGAATCGAAGTAGAACCGGAGGACATTGTGCGAGTAATCAGGAGAGCGTCGCGATGATCAGATACTTGACTGCTGGCGAATCACACGGCCCGGGACTTACGACAATCATCGAGGGCATCCCTGCCGGACTTGTTCTCGATGTCAATGCCATCACTATCGATTTACGCCGCCGCCAGATGGGCTATGGACGCGGCGCCCGAATGCGCATAGAACAGGATACTGCGCTCGTCACTGCAGGACTCTGGGATGGCGAGACAATCGGCAGCCCAATCAGCATCTTCATTCAGAATCGCGATTGGAAAAACTGGAAGGACCAGACTCGCGAAAAGAAAGTCGTCCCGCGTCCCGGTCATGCCGACTTGCCGGCGGTACTCAAGTACGACTTCGACGACATCCAAAAAGCAATAGAACGCTCATCTGCACGCGAGACTGCTGCTCGCACTGCGGCCGGCAGTGTTGCCAAGCAGTTCCTGGCGGCATTTGGGATCAATGTCTATTCGCACACTCGCCGCATCGGAAGCGTGCTGAATGAAACGCCGGTCAAATTCAGTTCCGCGAAATTCAAGGAAATCGAAAAGTCTCCTGTCCGCTGCGCCGACAAAGGCATCGAACGCAAAATGATCCGCGCCATCGACTCAGCCGTTGAGCAATCTGACACGCTCGGCGGCGTGTCGGAGATCATCGTCACTGGCGCGCCAGTCGGACTTGGCAGCTATGCCCAGTGGGATCGTCGCTGCGACACGCGTCTGGCCGCAGCAATCATGGGTGTGCAGTCAGTCAAGGGCGTCGAAATCGGCGACGGAATCAAATCCGCCGAACTGCCCGGTTCGCAAGTGCACGATCCTATCAAGTACAGCGCCAAGCGCGGCTACTATCAAGCATCAAACAACTCCGGCGGTATTGCCGGGGGCATTTCGACCGGTGAAGAAATCGTCATCCGCGCATTCTTCAAACCGATCTCGACTCTTGGCAAACCGCTCAAGACGACTAATCTTACCTCGAAGAAGACTGTCGATGCGCCATACGTTCGTTCCGATATCTGTATTGTTCCTGCCGGAGGCGTCGTTTGCGAAGCAGTCGTTGCGCTGGCAATCGCCGATATGATGTCCGAGAAATTCGGCGGCGACTCGATACGTGAAGCGCGCGAGAACTTTCAGGCTTTTCTAAAGCATGTCAAGAAGCGCTGACAAGTCCAATATGTTCCTCGCGGGAATGATGGGCACCGGCAAGACCAGCACCGGACGCTTAGTTGCCAACGCGCTGCGGTTTGTCTTTGCCGATACCGATACACTAATCGAACGCCGCGAAAACATGACCGTCAACGAAATTTTCGCCCGTCACGGCGAGCAGTATTTTCGCGATCGCGAGTACGATTTGTTGACGGAGCTTTGCGAACAGGATCGACAGGTCATCGCGACTGGTGGAGGGATGTTGGCGGTACCAGAGAACTTGACACTTGCCAAAAAAACGGACTGGTGGTGCTTCTGACTGCGCCTTCCGGTGAATTGGCACATCGGCTGCTGTATCGCAATGATCGCCCCTTGCTTGAAGGAACCGATGCCGTCGCCAAACTCGCGGAAATCGAATCACGGCGGCGCGAAGTATGGGCGACCATCACAAACAAAATCGATACAAGCGGACTGTCGCCGCTGGAAGTTTCCGAATTGGTGTTGCACTCGTATCGCGAATGGATTGCATCGTGAAGAGACTCAAGACAATCATCAATTACCCCAAGTCAAAACCAGCATCGAAATCGGAACCGGGCTCGTTGAAGAGATCGCCCGTTATGCTAAATCGCAAGCGCACAGCTCAACTCATTTTGTTGTCGATGCTAATGTAGTTCGGCTCCATGGCGGCGATTTACTGAAATCTACCTTGTCAAAGAGAACGTTCTACGCACTGCCTTCCGGCGAAAAACAGAAAAGCATCAACAGCGCAGGAAAACTATTGCATTGGCTTCACGACCAGGGCGCCGACCGCAGATCGCTTCTGATCGCAATCGGCGGCGGTGTCGTCACCGATCTGGCTGGATTCGCAGCGTCAACTTACATGCGTGGAATCGACTATGTCTCGCTCCCGACAACGCTGGTTGGGCAGGTCGATGCCGCAATTGGCGGCAAGACGGCAATCAATCTCGGCGGCTCCAAGAATATCGCCGGAACATTCTATCCGCCGAAACGCGTATTTTGCGACGAGAGATTCTTGGCAACATTGCGGAAGAATCAACTTCGCGATGGCTTGGTAGAGGCGTTCAAAATCTTCGCTGCCCGTGACAGCAAGGCATTCCACAAGCACACTGCGAATCTCGATGACTATCTTAATGGCGGCGATCTTTCCGACTTAGTTGCCGCAGCGGTGCGCTTGAAAGTTGACGTTGTAAATCGCGACCCCTTCGAGAAAGACCTGCGCCGCGTCCTGAACTTTGGTCACACGACGGGGCACGCCTACGAGGCCGTCACCGGCCATTCGCACGGCAAATCAGTGGCATTCGGGATCATAGTTGCGTTGGCCCTGTCGCGCAAGCTGTCAGGTCTGAGCGGCTTGGACTGCGACAATGTGGCATCGCCAATACTATCAGTCTATCGCCGCTTTGCTCTCAGCGAAATCACGCCGCAGGTGCTGTGGGAGCGGGTTCTGCACGATAAGAAGAAGTCCGGCTCGACCGTCAATTTTGTACTGCTAAAAAGATGTGGCGAGCACACAGTGAAAAGCGTAGACTATTCCCAATTCGCGCGCGCCTATGAGCAGACGCGAGAGATGTTGGAAGCATGAAGAAGATTATCGTTATCAACGGTCCAAACCTTAACCTACTTGGCGAACGCCAGCCCGAGGTCTACGGCAAAACCACTCTACCCGAGTTGGAGCGTCGGCTGAAGAAATGTGGCAAGTCACTCGGTTATCAAATCGACTGTTTCCAATTCAACTCCGAAGGCGACATCGTCGACTGCGTACAGAAATACCGCAAAGGTGTCGCCGGCATCGTCATGAATCCCGCCGGCTACAGCCACACCTCAATTGTCATTCTTGATGCGCTTCTTGCTGTCGAAGTCCCGGTCGTCGAGGTCCACATCTCCAACATCTACAAACGCGAAGAGTTTCGCCGCAAGTCGATTACCGCCGCCGGTTGCGCGGGCTTGATCAGCGGACTCGGCATAACTGGATACGAATTAGCCATTCAATACATTGCCAATACAGCTAAAGGATAGACTATGAAATTCATGTACACGAATGGGAAATTCCATTCGCCCGAACAGAACAACATGTCCTCGATGATGCAATCTGTCAACTATGGAACCGCAGCGTTTGAGGGAATGAAGGCATACTATCTCGAAGACAAGAAGAACTGGTATCTCTATCGTCCCGAAAAATACTATCAGCGCCTCGTCCGCTCGACCAAGATGCTCGACATCGATTTCAAGGTCTCGGAGAAAGAATTCATCGGTATCGTTGCCGCATTGATCAAGAAGAACAATGTCAAGATGGATACCTACATCCGTCCGGTAGTCTACCGCAGTGAAAAAGGCGTCGGCTTGATGCGCCCGTCCGACTACGGTCTGTCGATTTTCATTCAGTCGATTCCCTTTAGTTCGGCGAACCAGTATCGTTGCTGTTTCGTCTCGCAGAAACGTCCGACCGACGGCACCTTCGCCGGCAAGCTTACCGGCAACTACTTGTTGTCATTTTTCAGTGCTATCGAAGCCAAGAAGAAAGGCTATGATGTCGGCATCTTGTCATCAACCGAGGGCCACGTTTCCGAAGCCTCAATCATGAATCTCTTCTTTGCCAAAGACGGCAATTTGTTCACGCCGTCAATCGACTGCGGTCCGCTCGGCGGCATCACGCGCTTGTCGGTCATGCAATTAGCGAAGGAACAGCTTGGTCTCAAGGTCACTGAAGGCAAGTTCAAGCGCGAGCAACTTCTCAAGGCGGATGAAATCTTCTTCACCGGCACCGGTTCCGGCGTGAACTTCGTCAAGCAGTTGGAGAAGCGCAAATTCAACCTTGCCCGCAAGGATCAGATCGCGCTTGAAGTCGCCCGCGTGTTCGACGAAGTGACTCATCAGAAAATCAAGAAGTATGCTGACTGGCTCGTGCCGGTGAAGTAACCGTCATACGAGTAATAAAGCGAACGATTCAATGCCTAGGATCTAACGATAGCTAGGACAACGGCCAACAAAAAAAGCCCCGATCTCACAATCGGGGCTTTTTCATTCCTGATCTGCGCGCTTGGTCATTCGCGCACAGACCCAGCAACCGGAATACTACTTGACCAGCAACATCTTTCTGGTCTCGCTGAATCCCTCGGACTCGAACTTGTAAAGATAAACGCCTGAGGACACCGTGTTGCCGCCGCTGTCCTTGCCGTCCCATCTCACTTGATGGCGGCCTGCGCTCATGACATTGTTCAACACCGTCGCGACTTTTTGGCCGGTAGTGTTGTAAACGGTAATCATCACATTCGCCGATTTCGGCAGGGCGAATTCAATCACCGTCTCAGGATTGAACGGATTCGGATAGTTCTGGCCAAGAGCGAAGCTTGTCGGCAGAACGTTCTTCTCAAGGCGTGCTGTCATCATGCTGCCATTGTAATCGGCAACATCAGCGCTTACCAGTTCGGCATCTCCGGTCACTTCGAGCAGCGCCGTAGAACCGGCTGCGATTGAATTGGACGAGATGTCGTAGATCAGCACCCGAACCTGTCCGTTCATTTCGTTCGTGGACACTGTCATATCGGTGAGGCTGCTAATTGAATAGCTCTCGCCGACATTGAATACCAACAGCGCGGCGCCGATTTCGACATTGGCATCACTCGAAACGACACTGCCTTCCTGCTTCACGATGACGCTATTGGCAAACGGCGTCAGTTTATTGAATGGAAGGGCGTCGCCGACAACTACTCGGATCAGGTAAACCAGATCGCCGACCGAAAGGCTGCTGCCGTCGCGGTTGACATCCGATGCCGCAATCTGTGCTTCGCGACGCATCGGATCCGGATCAAGAGCCGCGAGACCGTACAGGAAGTAGTTCGTGTACATAACGGCGTCGGCGATTTCGTATCCGATACCGTTAAGGTTCAAGTCGCCGGGCGCGTCAATTGAATCGGCGCAGACGATGTCAATACCGCCTATCCAGAATTCGATACAGCGAATCGGCTCATACTTGTCGCCAAGCATACAGAAGTCCAACGCTCCGACACCAAACGGACGTGAGTGCTCGGGGAAGAGCGCGTCATCAAACTCATCCCAAACTGCGTTGCCTTCGAATGAGAAGATGCGCTTTTCGAGATACAGCGTGTCGCCGGTGACAGTCGAAATCGCGTTGTCGCCGCAATCGAGCCAGAAGAAGCTGACCGGTACGTACTGACATTCGAACGTTCTGTCATTGGTGACGAGGAACTTCAATACAAACAACTCTTGCGGTGACGGCAACGCCGGACCAAAGCAGCTCGGATGGTTGGCGCCGTTATTGGCGTCGGCAACCGAAACGATTCTGACCAATCCTGACGGGCACGAACCGTTGCAATTACCCTGTGCGCCGTAGCGATAGGTGAAATACTCCCAACCGCAAGTTGTCAGCATGTCACCGGGCTTCGCTTCGACGAAGTTCAATGCAGAGTTGTCGTAACTCATCAAGAAATCAAAGCCGCCAAATTCCTGACCGGCGCCTTCGATGGTGACTGAAACGAATTCATAGTGACCCTGAAGGGTATTGTGCGTCTTCTCGGTCTTGACAATAAAGCACGTCGCCGTATCACAATCGATGAAGCGTACCCAGCGGGTGTGCGTCGATTGAGCAATCAATCCGCAACTGTCGGTCACTGTAACCGTGTAGCTATAGATATCATCAAATGCGTTCGCGGGTGTGAAGCAGAACAGCCCGGAGCCGTTGGCGAAGTTCAACGTCGTCGGCGCCGGATTGACACTGACACTCTGCACATTACCGTTCATGTCAGCATAGCTGAAAGGCACGCAAATCTGCATCGGGCCAGTTTCGCTGCAGAAGATCGTGGTGTCACCCTGATCTACCGAAGCCGTCGGGGCGTTGTTCAATCTGACGGTGACTACCGCGGTATCAAAATCAGTAGCTCCGCAGGCATCGGTTGCTTTAAGCACGAATGAGAAGGTGCCGCTCGACGCTGGTGTGAAGCAAATCTGTGTGCCGTTGTAAGTACCCGGACCCGAGACCAGCGAGCAATCTGTCAGGTTGCTATTCGGATCGGTACAGCTTGCCGCCCAGCAGATCGACTGCCCAGGTGTCTGGCACAGCAGATTTTGATCAGCTCCGGCATTTGCTACCGGCGCGGCATTGAGAACTACGGTCACGATTGTCTGGCAAGTATCCGCCAGTCCGCAGGCGTCCGTAACGATTAGTCTGATATTGTTCGCTCCAACAACTGGAGTCAAGCAGACTGATCCGGCATTGAGTGTGCCGCCCGTGACAACCGTCGTTGTGATGTTGTTATTGGCGTCACTTACGCTGAATCCCGGAATGCAGATCTGCGCAAGGCTGCACGCAAAAATTGTTGTATCGCCGTGGCAGTTTGCAATCGGCGCAACGTTTGTTGTCACCGTCACCACCGAAGTATCAAGATCAGTCGCTCCACAAGCATCGGTTGCTTGCAGTACGAAAGTGAAAGTGCCTGCACCCGCCGGTGTGAAGCAAATCTGCGAACCGTTGTAGGTGCCCGGTCCGGAGATCAAGTTGCAGGTCGACAAGTTTGCATTGGCATCACTGCACGAAGCCGCAATGCAAATCGGTGCCGGTGTACACTGGAACAACGTCGAGTCGCGTCCAGCATTGGCAATCGGTGCCACGTTAAGTGTGACATTGACGACTGACGTATCGAAGTCCGTCAATCCGCAAGCATCCGTGGCTTTGAGAACCAAGGTATAGCTTCCCGAAGATGCCGGCGTGAAGCAGATCGTCGAGCCATTGTAGGTGCCCGGACCTGAGACTAACTGACAAGTTGACAAGTTGCCGTTCGGATCGCTGCAAGCGGCAGCGATACAGATCGGAGCCGGTGTGCACTGGAACAAGGTCGAGTCGTTTCCGACCGTCGCAACCGGAGCTTGATTCAGCGTGACGTTGACTACCGAGGTATCGAAGTCGGTCAAACCGCAAGCATCAGTCGCTTTCACTATAAAGGTATAGATTCCGGAAGCTGCCGGCGTGAAGCAGATGCCGCCGCCGTTAAGCGTTCCCGGACCGGAAGTCAATTCGCAATTGGTAAGATTGGCATCGGGATCACTGCAGCCTGCCGTGATGCAGATCTGCGCCGGAGCACACTGGAACAGCGTCGAATCGCGTCCTGCATTGGCTACCGGCGGAAGATTGAGTGCTACCGTCACGACTGCCGTATCAAAGTCCGTCGCTCCGCAAGCGTCGGTCGCTTTCAGAACGAAGGTGAAGACACCAGCGCCAGCCGGAGTGAAGCAGACATCAGAGCCGTTGTAGGAACCGGGACCTGAGACAAGCTGACAGGTCGACAAGTTACCGTTCGGATCGGAGCACGAAGCCGGAATACAAATCGGAGCTGCACCGCACTGGAAGAGCGTTGAGTCATTGCCCATGCTCGCTACCGGCGGCTGGTTAAGTGATACCGTCACTACTGAAGTGTCAAAATCTGTTGCTCCGCAAGCGTCGGTCGCTTTCAGAACGAAGGTGAAGACACCAGCACCTGCCGGAGTGAAGCAGATCGCTGAGCCGTTGTAGGTACCCGGACCAGAGACTAACTGACAGGTCGAAAGGTTGCCGTTCGGGTCACTGCAGGATGCAGTCACACAGATCGGAGCCGGTGTACACTGGAATAATGTCGAATCGTTGCCGGCATTCGCAACCGGTGCTTGATTGAGTGTGACATTGACTACCGATGTGTCAAAGTCCGTAAGACCGCAAGCATCCGTCGCCTTCAACACGAAGGTGTAGCTTCCTGATGCCGCAGGTGTGAAGCAAATCGCTGAGCCGTTGTAGGTGCCCGGACCGGAGACAAGCTGACAGGTCGAAAGATTACCGTTCGGATCACTGCAGGATGCAGTCACGCAAATCGGTGCGGGTGTACACTGGAACAACGTCGAATCGTTGCCGGCGTTCGCAACCGGTGCCTGGTTGAGAGTCACGTTGACTACTGAAGTATCAAAGTCCGTCAACCCGCAAGCATCCGTCGCCTTCAACACGAAGGTGTATGAACCTGATGCCGCAGGCGTGAAACAGATCGCTGAGCCATTATAAGTACCCGGACCAGAGACAAGCTGACAAGTCGACAGGTTACCGTTCGGATCACTGCAGGACGCAGTCACGCAAATCGGAGCCGCCGTGCACTGGAACAGTGTCGAATCACTTCCAGCGTTTGCAACGGGCGCCTGATTGAGTGTGACATTCACTACTGAAGTATCGAAGTCGGTCAATCCGCAAGCATCCGTCGCCTTCAACACGAAGGTGTATGAACCTGATGCCGCCGGTGTGAAGCATATCGCTGAGCCGTTGTAAGTGCCCGGACCAGAGACCAACTGACAGGTCGACAAGTTACCGTTCGGATCACTGCAGGAAGCAGTCACGCAAATCGGTGCCGGAGTGCACTGTGCGAGTGTCGAATCGTTACCCGCATTCGCAACCGGTGCTTGGTTCAAAGTCACATTGACTACAGACGTATCGAAATCCGTCAATCCGCAAGCGTCCGTCGCCTTCAACACGAAGGTGTAAGAACCTGATGCCGCCGGTGTGAAGCAGATCGCTGAGCCGTTGTAGGTGCCCGGACCGGAGACCAACTGGCAGGTCGACAGGTTACCGTTCGGATCACTGCAGGATGCAGTCACGCAAATCGGAGCAGCAGTACACTGGAACAACGTCGAATCGATGCCGGCATTAGCAATCGGTGCCTGATTAAGAGTGACATTCACTACTGAAGTATCGAAGTCCGTCAATCCGCAAGCATCCGTCGCCTTCAACACGAAGGTGTATGAACCTGATGCCGCCGGTGTGAAGCAGATCGCTGAGCCGTTGTAAGTGCCCGGACCAGAGACAAGCTGACAGGTCGACAGGTTACCATTCGGGTCACTGCAGGAAGCAGTCACGCAAATCGGCGCCGCTGTACACTGGAACAACGTCGAATCGTTGCCCGCATTCGCAATTGGTGCTTGATTGAGTGTCACATTGACTACTGAAGTATCGAAGTCCGTAAGACCACAAGCATCCGTCGCCTTCAACACGAAGGTGTATGAACCTGATGCTGCCGGAGTGAAGCAGATCGCTGAGCCGTTGTACGTACCCGGACCGGAAACCAACTGGCAGGTCGAGAGGTTACCGCTCGGGTCGCTGCAAGATGCAGTCACGCAAATCGGTGCGGGAGTACACTGCGCGAGTGTCGAGTCATTACCCGCATTTGCAATTGGCGCCTGATTCAAAGTCACATTGACAACGGAAGTATCAAAGTCTGTCAATCCGCAAGCATCCGTCGCCTTCAACACGAAGGTGTATGAACCTGACGCCGCCGGTGTGAAGCAAATTGCTGAGCCATTGTACGTGCCCGGACCTGAAACCAACTGGCAGGTCGACAGGTTACCGTTCGGGTCACTGCAGGATGCAGTCACGCAAATCGGTGCCGGTGTGCACTGGGAGAGAGTCGAGTCATTACCCGCATTCGCAATCGGAGCCTGATTGAGTGTGACATTGACGACTGAAGTATCATAGTCGATCAATCCGCACGCGTCCGTAGCTTTCAATACAAGGGTGTAAGTTCCCGAAGAGGCGGGAGTGAAACAGATCGTCGAACCATTGTAGGTGCCAGGACCTGAGACCAATTGACAGGTCGACAAATTGCTGTTTGCATCGGTGCATGAAGCGGTTATGCAAATCGGAGCCGGTGTGCACTGGAACAGGGTGGAGTCGCGTCCTGCGTTGGCAACCGGTGCCGTATTCAAAGTAACCGTTACATTGATAGTGTCAAAATCGGTAGCGTTCAGTTCGTCTTTAACCTTGAAAACAAACTGATAAGTCCCTGCAGCCGCCGGAGTCCAGCAGAAGTTGGTGCTGACCGGACCCTTCTGCTTGATCTGTGTGAAAGTACCCGGACCTGATTGCTTGGTGACGGTAATCGTGTCGCCCTGGCAATCGGGGTCGGAAGCGTTAACTGCAAAACAAATCTGTGCCAACGAACATTGGAGTACATTGATATCGGCCGGGAGAGTAATCACCGGCGCCTGATTTGAGAAGCGGACCTTGAACACCAAGTCGTTCCAGTCCGTGTCTCCACCGTTCGGCAAGTCCTCAAAAGCCACGATGAATTCATGCGGAACGCCGGTACGAAATACCTTGGCGTGGTTAAATCCGTCATAGTTGAGATAATTCTGCGTGTACCAAGTGCGGTTGGTGTCTGGTGCGATTCTCGGCTTCATCCAGAATCCGATGGAGTCACCTCCGGAAACAGAGAAGGTTACCGAGTCGCCCGGATCATCACCGCCGGAAAACAGCTGATAAAGCGGAGTTGTGTCATTGGCAACATACCAACCAGAGCGAGCAGTTGCCGCGGAGCCGGCGACTTCAATAACAATTGTCGCCAGATTTTGTCCCGGCGTTGTACAGAAGGTCTCCATACCGGTTTCGTCGGTGGCAACGTTGATGTCATATCCGAGGCTGTCGAATATGTACTGCAACGATGGTTCCCCGGTCAGCGCAGTTTTGTTCATCAGCGCCATTACCGAGTCAGGAAGATCAGGGTTTCCACCGGCGGCAAACACCGATGGCGTGATTGTCAAACAACACATTCCGATGATGACAAGCATCATAAGCTTGGTCAGCTGTTTAGACATTTTGACTCCAATGTTTTCTAAAGGTTCTGCAGAGGACTTATATTCTTTCACAATGTGACACATTTCGATTCTAATTCTGATTGGATCAACTATCGCGGAATGCCGTTACGGCGGGGGAAAACGTGCAAAGGATATGAGAGGACGCAACGTGCGTATGAAAATGAACTTGCAGCGCTTTACCTAAGATTCCCGATATTCTCCAATCTCAAAAAGTTACCGGCGAGGTTGAACAAACGACACGAACCCACAACTGAGAGTTTGCTTGCGCAACATGGATTCTCTGGTGCCTGTTTGCATACCACCGAACACCGTAAATTCTATTAAATGTCTTAGAGTTGTTGAAGTACTGCGAAGTACTACTTAATTAGGTATAAATAAGGTAATTCGCTCAAATTTGTCAAGGTATTTCTGGCTCCTTGAACAGTTTCTCGACTGATTCAATTGAAACGCAGACATAGAGATACAGCTCGGACGTGTCGGCGATATCCCATATCGAGACTCAATTCTGCCTCCTTTAACTACGTAATTGACCTCTATTTAAGATTCGGTCGATGTAAGCTGTTGTTGTGGAGTGCGTTGCATGAAAATCGTCGCACTTTTTGGCTATTTTCGCTCTCGAAGAATTACAGGTGGCGATCGGCCATAAACGGTATCATATTCTTGATCGAAGTATGAGACTCAAAGTTTGCCATAAGGACCAAATCAAAGAAGGGGGAGTCAAGTCCCTCAAGATTCTTGCCCGTAATGTCGCAGTCTTCTGTCTGAATGGCAAATTGCACGGACTCGAAGCTGACTGCAAACATATGCGAGCCTCAATCGCCAACGGCAAAATCGACGGCACCATCATCACTTGCCCAGCGCACGGCTGGCGTTATGACATCACGACGGGAGAGTGCCTTACCGAAGCCTGGGCCAAGCTCAAGACTTATCCTGTTGATGTCGTCGATGGAATCGTCTATATTGAAATCTAAACCACTCTAAACATTGGGGGACCAATGTTGTTATCATCATTCGCTTCGAAGTGTAAACGCCTCTTTCAAGTCTGCGCCGTCCTCGCTCTGCCGATTGGAATTGACTCCGGCGACGAGAATCAGACCGATATAGTTTATGGGCTGTATGGTGGCACGGGGAAATATACTTCCGTTATCGAAGGCTGCGATGGTCCCCCCCGTACTGTCGACAACACGTTCGTTGAAGGCGCAGCAGCTCTGTACATGCGAGTGCCGCAAAGAACCCGATCGCCCTTTGTCGTAGGGGTAACCGGCGCGTTATGGTACAGCGACATTACACTCGCATCCTCCAGCAACTATGATGTTGAACAGGGGAAGTATCTTGACCAACATGTCGGACGACAGACATTTGCGGTGGTAACGCCCAGTATTAGTTACGAAGGCGAAGATGAGGGTATCGGCGTAGGTGTATTGATTGGTCGCTATCCGCGTGATTTCAATGATGAGATTGATTTCATGCCGCACATTACCGGTCACATTCGAGTCGGGAAAGCAGACAAAATGCACTTAGGCATTAGTCTAAACGAGAACCTGCCTCTGAATTCAGGTGGCGGCGCCTATAATTTTGGATTGGCATTTCCGGTAGGACGGAAGTTCAATATGTACCACGCCTTTACATTCGGTGGATACCATAGAGGTGGTTTGACTCACCAGTTCAGGATACGGCTGGACAAGTCGTCGTCGCTTGATGTCAATCTTCGCTGGTCGACTGTTCGCGAAGACACCGGTTCGTTCGAGGCCGGAATCGGGGTCGGAATCCGTCGTTACATCGGTCGGTAGGTCAGGTTACTAAAGCGTCGAAGTCGCCGCGTCGCTACCATCCCAGCAACTGCTCAAGGTTGGCATTGATCTTCTCAACGATATCTTCGTACTCTTTTTTCTTCGCCTGTTGTTGCTCGACAACCGCCTTGGGCGCCTGATCAACGAATTCGCGATTAGCAAGCTTCTTGCGAGTTTTCTCCAGAAGACCCGTTATGTTCTCAAGCTCTTTTTGAAGACGCGCGCGCTCCATATCGATATCGATCAATCCAGCCAGCGGAATGAAGATCTCAACCGAAGGAATCACTGCCGAAGCTGACAACGGCGGTTTCTTGACATCTTCGCCGATGACGAGCCGCTCGATCTTGCCGAGATTGACGATATAGTTCTGATTGGCTTCCAGCGTCTGACGCAGAGCAGTATCGGTGATCTTGAGATGCACTTCGGCGCGCTTCGACGGCGGAACATTCATTTCCGCGCGAATATTGCGGATCGCATTGACGACGCGCTGGAGCTTGTTCATCATCTCTTCCAACTGCAGGTCGATCAACTTCTCGTCGGCGACAGGATACTTCGCGTTGAGAATTGACTCTTGGCCTTCCGGAAGTTTGTGCAGCAAATGCCAAATCTCTTCCGTGATAAACGGCGCGAATGGATGAAGCAGAATCAGAATGTTGTTCAGACAATAGCCGGTAACCCGTTTGGCGAGCAGTTTATCCGCCGGATCGTCATCGTTGTATAGTCGCGTCTTGACCAGTTCGATGTACCAGTCACAATAGTCGTGCCAGACGAAATCATAGAGCTGTTTGCCGGCGGCGTTGAATTTGAACTCCGTCAGCGAATCACCGGTGATCTTAATCGTCTCATTGAGTCGCGAAAGAATCCAGCGATCCATCAGCGGCATCTTGTCGGAAATCGGCATCGTGTCAAGGTCGCCCTCGCCAAGGTCGTCGCCGATATTCATCAGGATGAATCGTGAAGCATTCCACAGCTTGTTGCCGAAATTGCGTCCCAGCTCGAAGGTATTCATCGCAATGTTCGGATCCTGGCCTTCCGGTGTCGAGAGAATCAACGATAAACGCATACTGTCCGCGCCATACTGATTAATGACTTCGATCGGATCGATGCCGTTGCCTTTCGACTTGGACATCTTTTGCCCGTGAGCATCGCGAACCGTACCGTGAATATAGACATCGTTGAAAACGAGCTTGTCCGTGAATTCATATCCAGCCATCACCATGCGTGCGACCCACAGGAAAATAATCTCGCTCGCCGTAAACAGTGAATCGGTGGGATAGAACTTGCGTAAATCCGGAGTATCCTGCGGCCAGCCAAATGTCGAGAACGGCCACAGCCACGAGGAAAACCACGTATCGAGAACATCTTCTTCCTGATAGACATCCGTGCTGTTGCACTTGCGGCACTGAGTCGGCGCCTGTTTGAGAATCATCTCTTCGTTGCATTCGCGGCAGTAGTACACCGGTATGCGATGTCCCCACCACAACTGGCGCGAAATGCACCAGTCGCGAATATTTTCCATCCAATAGAGATATGTCTTCGACCAGTGATCGGGATGGAAACGCAATTGCCCGTTCTTCAAAGCTTCAATCGCCGGTTTCGCCAGCGGTTTCATGCGGACAAACCACTGCTCCGAAAGGTAAGGTTCGACAACGGTCGAACAGCGATAGCAAGTACCGACCGAATGTTCGTAGTCTTCAACTTTGGCGAGTAAGCTCTTCTTCTCGAGTTCTTCCAGAACCAACTTGCGCGCCGTCTTGATATCCTGACCCTTGAACTTGCCAGCGTTTTCGTTCAACGTACCGTCCGGATTCAGGATATTGATCTTCTCCAGATCATGACGCTGAGAAACTTCAAAGTCATTCGGATCGTGCGCCGGTGTGATTTTGACGACACCCGTACCGAATTCGATATCAACATAGTCATCAGCGACGATCGCCAACTCACGGTCGAGGATCGGCAGAATCGCCGTCTTGCCAATGTACTTCTGGTAACGCTCATCCTTGGGATTGACTGCCAATGCCGTGTCGCCAAGCATCGTCTCCGGACGTGTAGTTGCGGCAATCATGTAGACATCCTGCCCCTTGAGCTTGTACTTGATATGATACAGCTTCGAGACTCGGCTCTGGTGCTCGACCTCGTCGTCCGACAGGGAAGTCTGACATCGCGGACACCAGTTGACGATGTATTTGCCTTTGTAGACCAGATTCTTTTCGTGCAAGCGGATGAAAACTTCCTTCACCGCTTCCGAAAGTTGCTCATCAAGCGTAAATCGCTCGCGCGACCAATCACAGGCACAGCCGACTTTCTGCAACTGCTCCATGATGCGTGCCTTCTTGGCGCCGACATACTCCCAAACTCGACGGACAAACTCTTCGCGGCCAACTTCGCGGCGAGAAGTGCCTTCCTTGACCAACAGCTTCTCAACGACAACCTGTGTCGCAATACCGGCATGGTCGCTGCCCGGAAGCCAACACACTTCGAAGCCCTGAAGGCGCTTCCAGCGAATCATGATATCTTGGAGGGTGTTGTTCAGCGCATGGCCCAGATGCAGCACATCTGTCGCATTCGGTGGTGGTATGACAATGCTATATGTCTTCTTCGGCGAATCAACCTTGCCGTGGAAGTATCCCTTGGCGAGCCAGTCCGCATACAGGCGGTCTTCCACGCCGGAAGGGTTATATTGCTTGGGAATTTCCTGTCCGCTCATAAATCTCTCTTCCAAAAGTAAGCTATGAGTATAGCCGTTAGTCCAATGATGTCAAGACGATATTAAAACGCCTTGGTCGCCGCCGTGTTCGCCTCTATATTGTCCTCCTCTAATCGGAAGAAAGGCGCGAATATTCAGTGAGAGAGTCAGGAACATCATTTCAGGAATTGGTCGAAATCCTTCGCAAATTGCGTGCGCCGGGAGGATGTAATTGGGATCGCGCACAGACCACTCAGTCGCTGCTGCCGTACATGATCGAGGAGACGTACGAAGCAGTCGAAGCCGGTGAAGCTTCCGACTACGACAAGCTCAAAGAAGAGCTCGGCGACATCCTGCTTCACATCATCTTTCAGGCTGAAATCGCCGAAGAACTCGGCAAGTTCGACATGCGCGATGTAGTCGAAGTCGTCACTCAGAAGATGATCGAACGCCACCCGCATGTCTTCGGCGACCGCAAGGACTTGACTCCGGATCAGGTGCGGCAAAATTGGGAGGCTGTCAAGCTGAAGACTCGCAAGAAGGAAGAGCGGCATTTGACAGTGCTTTCCGGAGTTCCGAAAACGATGCCGTCGTTGCTCAAAGCCTATCGCGTGCAGGAGAAAGCCGCTCAATTCGGATTCGACTGGGAGCGCGCGGAAGACATCTTTGCTAAAATCGACGAAGAACTTTCAGAGTTCAAAGAAGCGCTTTCCCTAAATGACAAAGCCGCCATTCAAGACGAATTCGGCGACCTGCTTTTCTCACTCGTGAATTTTGCTCGTCACATTCAGGCTGAACCGGAGACTTGTCTCAACGGTACGATTCGCAAATTTTCCGATCGCTTTGACAAAATGGAGAAGGCACTACAAGCGCGTGGACTGACGCTTAAGCAGGCAACGTTGGCTCAAATGGAAGAAGAATGGCAGCGCGCCAAGCTTCTTTAACTCCTTTTCCGTCTATCGTAACCATTTCGGGATTTCAAGTCGAAACTCTTCATAGGAATAAGTATCCACTTTGTCGCCTGGCGTTTCTCAATGGAACACGCGTAAGCTATTGATTCTCAACGCAACGCCCCCGAAAAATACCAATTAAATAGCTCTTATACTTCTCTTCTTTTGCTAACGTCTATTGATGCGTTTCCGATAATTCAAGAGGAAAACACACAATGTTGGTTGCCTGTCGGAACCGACCCAGCATCTGAAAAGCGAAGTTTCGCACTCACCTCCGACTCCGACCAAAGGGCTAAAAGATTTAGGAACGGAGCTATCATCAAGGCTATTCTCGACAACCTGCGGGATGTTCACATTCTGTTCAGCCTTGATGGCGCGCAAGTCCGTTACGCCAACAAAGCGACAACCGCCGTTTTTGGCTTCTCCGCTGAAGAACTGCAGAAATGTCCCCAACTCCGTTTCGATTGCATCCATCAATTGCATCGTGATCAGGTTGTCGAATATTTTGACTCTGTAATCCACCACCGTACTCCGTTTAGAACCGAGTATGTAATTTATCGCGTTGATGGTGTGCAAGTTCGAGTTGAGGAAGATAGCCGCATAGTCAAAACCTCCGAAGGCGAGGAACTGATCCTCACGACTATTCGATCCGAATGTGTCACCGAAGTCTACACGCGACATCAACATCTCAAAGCCCAACACACTGTCGCAAACATCTTATCTTCTGCAAAAGCATCGGATTCGGCAATCTTGTCAACGCTTGAAGCCATTGGCAAGGAGTTGGGCTGGCAAATCTGTGAGCACTGGATTCCGGTAGAAGGCAGTCCCCAACTGCGCATTTCGCAAATCTGGTGCGCTGAAAATCTCAAATCGACAGACGAATTTGTCGCCATAACCCGCACGCTGCAGTTGGATCGAGCCCAGATGACACAAGGAAAGGTTTGGACCGGCGGTTTACCGCTTTGGACAGCAACTGTCGTCGATTCTGACCCCATAGAGCGTCGTAAAGCTACAGCAAAACTCGGGCTAAAGACCAGCCTGTCATTCCCGATTTCTGACGGCACTGTCGATGGCGGCATTTTTACGCTTTACAGTATAGAGTCGTATAGTATCGACACCGACCTGCTCCAGACAGTCAGCGGAATTGGAATACAGATTGCCCAATACCTGCAGCGCACAAGGCTCACAGAAAGCCACGCAGCGGGTGAACGGCGATTCCGCCAACTCTTCGAAAAGAACGAAGCTGTCAAACTCGTGATTGATCCTGCAAACGGTACGATCATCGATGCGAACCCCGCAGCGGCAAGCTTCTATGGCTACTCGGTCGAGCAACTGCGCTCCCTAAAAGTCTGGGACATCAACACACTGCCTGAAATAGAAGTGCGCGATCTAATGCGCACCGCCAGCGGCGAGCAGCGAAACCGATTCATATTCGACCACCGACTCTCGTCCGGTGAAGTCCGACAGGTAGAGGTTCACTCGAGTCCGCTCAGTCTCGACGGGCGCGACTACTTGTACTCGACGATTTTTGATATCACCGACAAGCTGCGCACCGAGGCCGCTTTGCGTGAAAGCGATGAACGATTCCGGCTGGTGTTTAAGCACACGCCGACAGCGATAGCAATCTTCGATAAGCAGATGCGCTACCTCTTTGCCACGACTGCGTGGCTCGAGGAATATCGGCTGCGCGATCAGGGCGTTATTGGACATTCTCAATTCGAATTCTTCCCGGAGACCAGTGAACGCTGGCGTGATATCTACCGTCATGCCATGGCGGGAGAGACCGTTGAAAGCACTGAAGAAAGGATCATCCGCGCTGACGGTACAGTAGGTTGGATACGATTCATTGTTAGTCCGTGGCGAACCAGTCAGGATTCAATCGGCGGCATCATCGTCTTTACCGAGTCGATTACCAGCGAGAAGATATCTCACGATGCGTTGCGCGAAAGCGAAGAGAAGTATCGTTCTTTGTTCGAAAACTTGATCGATGGCTTTGCACTCCACAAGATAGTCCTCGATCCGAGCGGCAATCCCATCGACTACATATTTCTTGAGGTCAACTCTGTCTTTGAGGAAATGACTGGACTCAAACGCGAAAACTTAATAGGCAGATGCGTTACCGAAGTCATCCCCGGCATCGAATCCGCCAAGGAAAATTGGATCGGCAAGTATGGCCGCGTCGCGCTCAATGGCGAGACAGTCAAGTTTGAAAGCGAAACACCCGAGCTTGGTCGCTGGTTCTGGATTTCTGCCTATAGTCCCAGAGAAGGATACTTCGTTACCGTATTCGAAGACATCACCGCGCGCAAACTTGCAGAGGCAAAATTGCGCGATCAGCAGAGATCTGTGTCCGCTCTCCTCGGGAATCTTCCAGGAATGGCGTATCGATGCCAGAACACCCCCGATTGGCCGATGGAATTCGTCAGTGAAGGTTGTCGTCAATTGACCGGCTACACCCCATCTGAGATGCAGATTGGCGGGTCGGTCCAATACAATGATCTAATCCATCCTGATGATCGCACAATGGTCTGGAACGAAGTGCAACGAGGCATCGAACGACGTGAATCGTACCGGCTCACCTATCGTCTCATCACACGCAACGGCGAGATCAAGTTCGTTTGGGAACAGGGCAGCGCAGTTGTAGACGAAGAGAACAGGGTTGTTGCCCTCGAAGGGTTCATTGCCGATATCAGCGAGCAGAAACACGCCGAGGAAGCGCTGCAGTCACGCGAAGAGCATTTCCGTGCTCTCATCGATAACTCGTCTGACGTAATCACACTCTTTGATATCAACGGACAGTTCATCTACCTGAGCCCGTCCGTGGAACGCGTGCTCGGCTACAGTGCCGACGAGCTCAAAGGCACCAGCATCTTCAGGCGCCTGCATCGCGACGATTGCCGACGCGTGCGAGAGATTATGCGGCGCGCTCTCATCAAGGGCGGCGATGTTTCTGCAGAATTGCGCATTCGCCACAAAGACGGCAGTTGGCGCATTCTCGACACGATTGGCCGCAACTGCTTGATGATCCGCATGTCGGCGCTATAGTCTTCAACTCGCGTGATATCACCGATCGACGCGAAATCGAAACCGAACGCTCGCAGCTTGCGAAAGCGGTCGAACAAGCAACCGAGTCGATCGTCATCAGCGACATCGACGGCAAGATCATTTACGTCAATTCTGCTTTTGTGAATGTCTCCGGATACAGCCGCGAAGAAGTCATTGGTCAGAACGCGCGAATTCTTAAGAGCGGTGTGCAATCCGCCGAGTACTACCGGGATATGTGGACCACCTTGCGCGCCGGCGAACCCTGGGTGGGAAGATTCACCAATAAGCGCAAGAACGGTACTCTCTATGAAGAAGAATGCGCAATCTCGCCAATTAAAGATGCAGCCGGCAAAGTCATCAATTTCGTCGCTGTCAAACGCGATGTCACCAAAGAGGCCGAACTCGAAGAACGACTTCGCCAAGCGCAGAAACTCGAGGCTGTCGGGCGGCTTGCGAGCGGAATTGCCCACGATTTTAACAATCTTCTCGCCGGTATACGCGGATTTGGCGAATTGATCAGTCTCGAAGCAGCCGACGATTCAAAGCTGAAAGACTACTCCGGCGAAATCATCCGTGCCGCTTCGCGCGCCGCCGATCTCACCAGTCAGTTGCTCGCTTTCGCGCGCAAGGGCAACTTCCTCGCTGTTCCGATGGATATTCATGATGCAATCAATGAAGTCAAGATTATCCTTTCACACACCATCGACCGTCGGATTGAAATTCAAACAGAGCTTTCTGCGTCGCAAAGTTTTGTCAAGGGCGACCCGTCGCAGATCCAGAGTGCTATTCTCAACCTCGGCGTCAATGCCCGCGATGCCATGCCCGATGGTGGCCGACTAATCATCACTACCCGCAATGTCAATCTCGACGCTGACTATTGTAACCGTCATTCGCTGGAGCGTGGACCCGGCGAATACATTTCCATTACTGTATCCGATACCGGTGTCGGAATTGAGGACAAGATTCTCTCGCACATCTTTGATCCATTCTTCACGACCAAAGAACAGGGCAAGGGTACCGGTCTTGGTTTGGCGGGAGTTTACGGTTGCGTCAAGAGCCACGCCGGATGTGTCGAGGTTGCCAGCAGCGTCGGTAAAGGCTCAGCCTTCACTTTGTATTTCCCGGTGTTGGAAGGTACAGCGCTTCCGAGCGCGGCTGAAATTACCGAAATCAAAGTCGATGGTCGCGAGCGCATTTTGCTCGTCGATGATGAAGACATCGTTCGCAATCTCGCCGAGAGAATGCTCACCAAGGCGGGCTACAAGGTCGTTTCCTGCAAAGATGGCGAAGAAGCCGTTCAACTCTATCGTACCGGTATGAACGCCATCGATCTTGTTCTGCTCGACATGATGATGCCGAAAATGAACGGTCGCGATACCTTTGCAGCTCTCAAGAAATTCAATCCTGACGTCAAAGTTCTCATCATGTCCGGCTTCAGCGATCAGGATATTCAGGAATTTCTCCAGGATGGTATCCTCGGATACATCGCCAAACCTTTCCAGATGCGTACATTCCTGGTCAAGATACGCGAAGCCCTCGATTTGCGGACCAAAGTTCGCCAGCTCTAATCGGCAATCACAGACCGTCCCGCTCAATTTTTCGAATTCCTAACTCATTGATGCCATTGCAGTAAACAAATCAACGGAATATATTGCCGTATACGTTTGTAATTGCTATGAATCGGCACTGGGACAATGCTGCGCCGGTTCGCCGCGTCGCAGATGAACTCGAGAAAAGTGTCTGGATACGACGGGGCTCGTTAATAGTACAAGTGGAGGAGTATATGTTGAAACTAATCCTTTCTGTCCTTTCATTCGCACTCATCGCCTCAATCGCTATGGCCGATGATGTTGCCATTACCGTGTATAATCAGAACCTCGCGCTGGTCAGGGAAGGCCGCACCCTCGAATTCCAGAAGGGCACCAATCGCATGAGCCTTACCGATATCGCGGCTTCGATCGACCCGACCTCGGTGCACTTCAAACTGCGGGGCTCCGACAAGGTTGAGTTACTCGAACAGAATTATCAGTACGACCTGGTATCGTCGGATAAAATTCTACAGAAGTATCTTGGCAATACCGTCGAAATCACCATGAAGAACGGCGATGTCGTTAGCGGCAAGTTCCTCTCACTCTCATCCGGCTACATGGTCCTGCATCTCGCCGATGGCGCAGTTCGCCTCGTTAATTCGCTGGAGATGCTGACCGTTTCCGCTCCGAAACTGCCGGAAGGCTTAATCGTCACCCCAACCCTTGAGTGGCTGATTGCCAGCGACGTCTCGGGCAAGCGCGACGCCGAAATCTCCTATTTGACCAGCGACATCAGTTGGCACGCCGAATACATTGCGCAGTTGGACAAGGACGACAAAAATCTTCGCCTCTCCGGCTGGGTTTCGCTCGATAACCGTTCCGGCAAGACCTACCGCGACGCCAAATTGAAACTTGTCGCTGGCGATATTCATCGTGCCATGCCTCCTGCAATGGCCAAAGGCGTTATGTACGAATCAATGGCAATGGACGCGGCTGGGCGAGGGTTCGAAGAGAAATCCTTCTTTGAATACCATCTCTACACCCTTGGCCGTGCAACAACCGTGGCCAACAACGAAACCAAGCAGGTAAGTCTTTTTGACCCCGCTTCGACCCAGATTAAGAAGCTCTATCGCTACGAGGCTTCCCCCGGCGTCACCGATGTCAACGTCGTAGTGACATTTGTCAATTCCGAGTCCGGCGGATTGGGTATGCCGCTTCCGGCAGGCAAGATTCGCGTGACCAAACTCGACAGCGACGGCTCGGAGGAATTTATCGGCGAGGATATGATCGATCACACGCCGCGCAACGAAGAAGTTGAACTGCGTGGCGGCAACGCATTTGACATTGCCGCAGAGACGGCCGTCATTGATTCGCGACGCATTTCCGATCGGGTTCGAGAAGAGACAGTTGAGGTCAAACTTCGCAATCGTAAGGAAGAAAATGTAACGATCAATGTTCGCTACCGCCTCTACGGCGACTGGCAGGTCGTTGAGTCGAATTTTGAATATGTCAAGAAAACGGCTCAACAACTTGAGTTTACCGTGCCGGCGAAATCTGATCAAGAGGCCGTTCTCAAGTATCGGATCCGCTACGGAAGCTAACAAACTCTTTGACTTGATTTGCGGGAATGATTAGGTTCCGAGCTAAGATTGTGACGAAGTTCACTTGCAGGAGGAGATAAGAATGAAAAAGATACTCATTGGAGTGTTGTTGTTAGCCTTGACGGTCACCGCGTTTGCTCAGCAGAAGAAGGAAGTTCTGCCCTATGACGCACTGATTCGGTCTGCCAAGATCTATCTGGGTCAAAAAGACAAGGACTACGACCATGTCGTCGAGTTGCTCGATATCGCGGTCGCAAACTATCCGGATCCGCTGGAGGCCCACTTCTATCTTGGCCTGATCGCCGCTGAACGCGCGGAATACTCCGTAATGATGGATCACTTTCGCAAATTCGAAGCTATCTGCTCCAAGGAAAACATGGACGCCGACAAAAAGCGCGCTAAAGCTTGTCAAAAAGATGACATGCCCAAGCAGATTCGCGAGACCAAGGAAGCCGAACTGAGCCGTGCTTTCAAGGATGGCGTAACACAAATCAGGCTCGCCGACTCTGTGTCGTCGGTTATGGCGACCGCTGCCGACTCATCCGCAGCCGCTGGTGATACTGTGACTGTTCCCGGTGATTCAACCAAAGCGACGCGGGCTGACATTGTCAAACAGCTTCTCAATAAGGGCCAGGGTCTCTTCAACGAATGTATTGTCATCGACGATACAATTCCCGGCATCTGGACCAACCTCGCCCTCATCGAAAAGAAACTCGGCAACATTGACAAGGCCCTGGAGTATTACCAGCGCAGCTACAAGTTGAATCCCAATGATGCGCTTATGGTCTATGACTTGGCCAACGTCTATTTCGATCAGAAAGATTATGCCAATTCGGCACGATACTACGGCGAATTCGGCGCGCTCGATAAGGCCAACGCTGAGGCCGCATTCATCAATCAGGCAATGTCGTATCAGGCACTTGGAGACAATGCTTCTCTTGAGAAGACACTCGACAAGATTCTTGAAGTGAACCCGGCCAATGCGGAAATTCGCTATCAGCGCGGTGTAATGTATGTCCGCAATGCTTCGTCGCCGGAAATGCGCGATTCAGCTCAGAAGATCGACAGCCTGCTTACTGTCAGTCCCAAAGATGCAGCGCTTATCGCCGCTAGGGACCAAATGATCAAATCGCGGCAGGACTACAACACAAAGGCGCTCGCCGATTTCAAGCAGGCCGCCGAGACCAATGCCAAGGAGCCGCTCTATTGGTACTGGTATGGCAATACCGCATTCTTCCTCGAAAAACAGGATGAATCGCTCGAAGCCTACAAAAAGTGCACCGAAACCGACCCCAACTTCAGCGATTGCTGGTGCCAGCTTAGCCTTGTTTATGCCCGCAAGGGAATGAAGCCGGAAGCCGAAGATGCCTCCAGCAAATGCAAGGATAAATAGAGTTCTCTGCTTTTGAACTTCTACGGGAGCGCGTCTTAGCGCTCCCGTTTCTATTTGCTCTCCCTTAATTCTGTGCCCACGACAGATGTGATGGAATCATCCCGCCCAATTGCCTATATTGCTTCGTATGCAAAAGGCACGGAAGCTGGCAGAAGTTTGTCTTTTTGGTTCGATCAAAAAGCCGCTGACTTATCACATTCCTGATGAATTGCAGTCGCCCGATTTGATCGGTCGCCGTGTGATCGTACCTCTTGGCAAACGCAAGCAGCTGGGAGTGATCACTACTGTCGATGTGAATTTTGATGGCCAAACTCGGCCCATCGACTCCTTGCCCGATCTCCAGCCGGTGATTTCGACAGCAGACTTGGCTCTTTGCCGTTTCGTATCAGAATACTATCTCGCATCACTCGGCGACACGATCAGAGCGCTGTTGCCCCAGCCGCTAACTTCGCAGCTCTCTCAGCGCGTGCAAATCATCTCCCGTGAGAAACTCGATCAACTCGCCATCGAAGGCAACGCGCTTGCCCAATTCGTTCAGGCCAAATCGCGCGGACGTTCGATGATTGCATCGCATCATTTGCAGTCGTACTCGCGTGCTGCAATTGAAAAGCTCATCGAAGCCGGGGTCATTGAGGTCGATTGGAATGTCCAAACGACTCGCCTCAAGGAAGAGGACTATCAGGTCGAGCGCTCAGAGCACACCGATCCGGAAATGGAACTCACATCCCGCGAACGCGATGCTGTCGATTACCTTAGTGAGTGGGGTATAGCCGACCTCGTCGAGTGGCGCAAAACCCATCGCTTGACTCGCAAACAGATACAGGAGTTGGCAGCAGCCGGTGCTGTTCGGATCGCCGAAAAACCGCCTTTTGTCGAGCCCTTGAAACCGGTGACTCCGCGCGAGTTTGTGCCGACTACCGCTCAGGAAGATGCCATCACTGCTCTGAACTCTGCTATCTCCTCAGACAAATTCGAGCCATTCTTGCTCCACGGCGTTACGGGTTCTGGCAAGACCGAGGTCTATGTCGCCGCCATCCAACACGCGGTCAAAGCCGGCAAACAGGCCATCGTGCTCGTCCCGGAAATCGGCCTTGCACAGGCGATTTATCTGCGTCTCGAAAACGTCTTCGGCAGCTCTCTCGGATTGATCCACTCGCGCCTAACCGCTCGATCCCGCTATGAGATCTGGAACAAAGCACGCTCCGGCAAGCTGCAGATAGTCCTTGGTCCGCGCTCCGCAATTTTCACGCCTTTTCCGCATCTTGGGTTGATCGTTGTCGACGAAGAACACGACGCCGCCTACAAACAGGCTTCTCCCGCGCCGCGCTACAATGCCCGCGATCTGGCAGTATATCGCGCGCAAAAGCTTGGCGCTGTTGTCGTGCTCGGCTCAGCAACGCCATCGATTGAAAGCTACTACAACGCCAAGAGCGGAAAGTACGCGCTTCTGGAACTGCCTGAACGCGTCGATGGCCGCGATCTCCCGGCCGTCGAAATCGTTGATCTTAAGCAAAGCTTCGAGAAGAAGGGCTCCGGTTATCTCAGTGATACTTTGATTGCAGAAATCAACGGCGCTATCGAGCAAAACGGCCAGATTATGCTTCTGCTCAACCGACGCGGTTTTGCGCCATCAGTGCATTGCTACAGTTGCGGCAAGAAAATCGAATGCAAAAATTGTGCGGTCGCACTGGTCTTTCACAAGGGTCGTAATCGACTGATGTGTCACCTCTGCGGGCACCACGAACCGTATCCCGACAAATGCCCGTCTTGTCAAAGTAATCTCTTCTTGTATCGCGGCATCGGGACCGAGAAGATGGAAGAAGAACTTCGCCGCCGACTGCCTGAAATTCCCGTCCTTCGAATGGACCTCGATTCAACGCGAAAACAGGGCAGCTTCCGCGAAATTTACATGAAGTTCCGTTCCGGCGCTGCGAAGATGCTCTTGGGTACCCAGATGATCTCCAAGGGCTTCGATTTTCCCGATGTTGCCTTGGTCGGCATCATAACAGCCGACACGACTTTGGAACTCCCCGACTTTCGTGCCCGCGAACGCGCCTTCCAACTATTGACTCAGGTATCCGGCAGGGCAGGGCGCCACAATTTCCCGGGCAAGGTGATCCTGCAGACACTTCACCCCACCGATGCCACAATCGCGCTCGCCGCCGGTCACGATTTCAAGAGCTTCTACGAGTCCGAAATCACCGAACGCGAAGAACTCCGCTTCCCGCCGTTTACTCATTTGGTGCTGATTGCCATCGAATCAAAAGACGCCAGCATGGCCCAAACCGTCGCCGAGTCACTTGGAGAACAACTCGCCAAGTCGCTCAACAAACTTTGTTCGATTCAGGGTCCGATCCCGGCTCCCATTATGAAACTCCGCGAGTTCTTCCGATTCCATCTGCTTCTCAAAACGCGCAGTGTCCGCCGTGTCACGCCGATTCTTGATGAGATAGTGAACGCCAAGGAGTTGCAGAACAATCGAAACGTCCACGTAATCGTCGATGTCGATCCGGTCGATATGATGTAATAAGAATCGGACTTGACAACTCGCTTGTTGTCAGTAACTTCCAACACCTACAGATGAAGGATGCTAACATGGACAAAGTCTCGACCGGAGACCGATTGGTCACAATCGACAAAGTAATGCACTCCGAGGAAGTCACTGCCTGGATCATCAAGGCGGACTACTACCTCGGCAAGCAGGGCTACACTGAGCACGGTTTGCGCCACTGTAAGCTCGTTTCCAAAATCGCCTACAATGTGCTCGAACGTCTTGGCCGACCCGACCGCGTCTGTCATCTGGGTGCGATTGCCGCTTATCTACACGATATTGGCAACGCTATTAATCGGCAGTTCCACGCCCAATCTGGTGCTATTGCCGCCTACACGCTGCTTCACAATCTCGGCATGCCTGCCGAGGAAGCGCTCGATGTCGCCGCCGCCATCGGCAACCACGACGACATGGAGACCATGCCGATTTCCGACATTGCCGCCGCCGTGATTTTGGCCGACAAGTCTGACGTGCATTCCTCGCGTGTCCGTAACCTTGACCAGATCGGAACCGACATTCACGACCGCGTCAACTATGCCGCCAAGTCGTCATTCTTGCGTGTCGATGTCGACCGCCAAACGATTACCCTTGAAATCACGATTGACGACACTGTCGCCTCGGTGATGGACTATTTCGAAATCTTCCTGACTCGTATGGTCATGTGTCGCAACGCGGCAAATCAACTGAAAATGAAATTTGAATTGGATATTAACGGATACAAATTACAGTGAGTTCTAAAGGATTATCATACAAAGAAGCCGGCGTCGATATCGCCTCCGGCGACGAAGCTACCGCCCGCATCAAGAAACTCGTCCGCAAGACCTACACCAAGTCCGTGCTCAACGGGATCGGCGGTTTTGGCGGGCTTTACGACGGCAAATTCGCGGGCATGAAAAGCCCGGTGCTGGTTTCTTCCGCCGATGGCGTCGGCACCAAACTCAAACTTGCCTTCATGACCGGCAAACACGACACAGTAGGGCAGGACCTCGTCAACCACTGCACCAACGACATCCTTGTCATGGGTGCGCGTCCGCTTTACTTCCTCGACTATTTTGCCACCGGCAAACTCAGTCCCGGCGTCGTCGCCGAAGTCGTTTCCGGTATGGCGACTGCCTGCAAGCAAAACGGCTGTTCCTTGATCGGCGGCGAGACTGCCGAAATGCCGGGCTTCTATCAGGAAAACGAGTACGATCTCGCCGGATTCATTGTCGGCGTCGTCGATCGCAAACACATCGTCGACGGCACCAAAATCAAACCGGGCGATTTGATCATCGGACTTGAATCAAGCGGCCTCCACACCAACGGCTACTCACTCGCTCGCAAATTGTTCTTCGAGACACTCAACATGAAACCGGGCGACACAATTCCGGAGTTGAAGTGCACCGTTGCTGAAGCGCTAATGGCCGTCCATCGCAGCTACCTGAAACCGGTAACAAAACTCCGCTCCGAAGTTGCTGTCCACGGCATGGCGCACATCACCGGCGGCGGTATTCCCGGAAATCTCGTGCGCGTCCTCCCCAACAATTGTCGCGCCCGCATCGATCTCTCGTGCTGGCAGATTCCGCCATTGTTTGCTTACATGCAACGCAGCGGTGGCATCGACGAGGACGACATGTTTGACGCCTTCAACATGGGCATCGGTCTGATGATCGTTGTCGGCAAGAAGGACGCCGAAGCTGCAATTCGCATCCTGCTGGCTCAACGATCCAAAGCCTTCGTATTGGGCGAAATCGTCAAAGGCAAACGCGGCGTCGAATTGAAATGAAAAGCGGCTCTTCCAAATCGCCGCTTGGTGCCGTATAGAAGTCTGAATGCGATTTAAGCTCCCTCAAAGAACCGTTGTTCTTATAATCTCTGCCCTCTTCTTCAGTTTAGCATTTGAGCCATTGCCGTTCTGGATTCTCTCTTACTTTTTTGTGCCGATTTTTGCCGCTTCGATTCGCGGACTCGGATTCAAAGAAGGCTTCCGCAGCGGCTACGTTTTTGGTGTCATCACGGCAGTACTGACGCTCTATTGGGTCGTCTATGTCAATGTCGTCGGTGTCATCCTGATGGTCCTGCTCCATTCGCTGTATTACGCCGTTATTGGCGGTCTTGCAGGTGAAGCCACAAAGCGCTACGGCCGTGCCGGTCTTTGGTCACTGCCAATACTGTGGGTCGCGATGGAATACTCGCGCTCGCTGACGCAGGTTTCGTTCCCGTGGCAGAACATCTCCTACACTCAGGCATCAAACATTGCGATCATCCAACTTGCTGAACTGAATGGCGATGCCGTCGTGACTTTCTTCGTCTGCATCATTGGATTGATCCTCTACTTCGCGTATGCCAACCTTCGACGGATGATTCTCTCGAGCGTTCTCTTTATCACCGCAATCGTGCTTTACAGCGGAGCCTACATCTGGGGCGTGACTCGCATACACCCGCTCGAGCCTGACTTCTCTGTGGCGGCATTACAAGGCAACATTCCAGTCAATGAGAAATGGCAAAACGGCAAGGCTGATCACAACTTCGTCGCTTATGATGAACTAAGCGCCCAAGCTGCCGATTCCGCGCAATTGTTGATTTGGCCCGAAAGCGCAGCGCCGATGTATTTGAATCTTGAGCGTCCCTACATCTCCTGGATCGAATCAATCGCCCGTCGCGAAAACGTCGATATCATGACCGGCGCGCTCTATATGACGCGCTCACCGGAGGGTGTGCGCAAGTACTATAACTCAGCGTTCTTCTTCTCACCAGACAAGGGCATGCTCCCGACACCGCACAACAAGCTTCAGCTTGTCCCTTTTGGCGAGCACATGCCTTATGCCGAGAAGATCACCGCTATCGCCAAGTTCCGCGAGTTCGTCAAAGAGCGCCTCGCGCTCGATATCTCCGACTTTCACCCGGGCGACAGTATCGTCACTTTTGAGTCGCATGGCCGCAAGTTCGGAACATTAATCTGCTTCGAGGTCGTCTACCCGGAGTTTGTCCGCGAAATGGTCAACAAGGGCGCCGAGTTTCTCACCGTCATTACCAACGACGATTGGTTTGGCGAGACGGCCGGACCCTACCAGCATTTCTATATTCCCGTGTTTCGCGCCGTCGAAAATCGCGTCTGGATCGTCCGCGCCGCGAATACCGGAATCTGCGGCATCTTCGATCCCTATGGCCGCGTCGTTGCCAAAACCCAACTCGGCGGTCGCACTTATCTCACCGGCAAAATCGGCCCGCCGATGGGCGATACGTTATTCCGTCGCCACGGCGCTGTCCTTGCAAAGATTTGCCTTGCGATGACCATTCTCGGGGGTATAATTCTTGCTGTTACAAGAAAGCGCTATGTTTAGACCTGTTATTGCCACACTCATACTGATTCTGTTTTCTGTCCCGTGCGTTTTTGCGCAGGTTTACCAATGGGAGAATCACACCAACAAGGACGAAGTCACTTCGCTCAGTTCCTTTGGCGGCTTTGTCTGGGCAACAACAACCGGCGGTGTAGTTCGCATCGCTCCCTCAAACGGGGAGGTAACGACCTATCTCAATAGTGATGGCCTTGGCAGCATCAAGATTAACTTTGCTGCTTTTGCCGGCGACAACGAGGCATACTTCGGTTCTGCCGACGGCATCCTCAGTCGCTTGAATCTGTCATCGCAGTCATTTAATTCAACGCAATTGCGCTCGCGCGACGGCGGACTCCTGTCGCTCAACTCTGCCGACACCAGCGGTGACTTCCTCTGGATTGCATCCAGCGTCGGAATCATCAAGTACGACCGCGTCCGCAATGGCGGCGAGGTCAAAGAAACTTACCGCACGCTCGGCAATTTCCTCACCGAATCTGCTGTCAATACGGTCCACGTCTTTGATGGCAAGATTTTCGCGGGTACTAACGAAGGCGTCGCGATTGGCGACATCGACAACGAATTCCTGCTCGATCCGGCCGAGTGGACGACGATTGAACTGGGTGTTCCGATCTTCGAGGATATCAAGGTCACCTGCTTCGGTGCATTCAATGGTTTGCTCTATGTCGGCACCAACAGCGGTCTCTACGTCTGGGATGGAGAGACGTCACTCACTCCCGTAGAAAATTTTGCCGCGATGCAAATTCTCGATCTTTCACTTGGTGACGAACCAGCGACTTCGCTCTATGCACTTGTTGTCACCGAAGGCGGGCGGCAGGTATTTCGCATCTCACCGTTTGAGTGGATAATTTATCAACTACCCGCCGAACTCAACGCCGGGCTAAACTCGTTTGCTTACTCCGGCGACTGGTACTTCGGCACCGTAGCTGATGGTGTTCACAAAATTCTCACATTGAATTCTGCAGTCAAAATGCCTGCTCCCGGCCCAAGCAGTAATACCTTGGTCGGAGGCGGCTACGATTCCGATGGCCGTCTGCTTGTCGTTTCGCGCACGGACGACCTGTCAGTATTCGTCGATGGCGATTGGGAATACACGACAGTGACCACGTCGGAGAAACTCTCAGCGCTCGTTGCTTCAAACGGTGACTTATGGATTCCAACCTTCGGCCGCGGCGTCTTTCGTGTGAAGTCAAATGGCGCTATCCAGCAGTTCAACAACAGTAACTCTCACTTAATCGGTGTTGCGCAAGATGCCGCTTTTGTGGTTGTCAATTCGGTCTATCAGGACCCGTCCGGGCGAATCTGGTTCTCGCTTTTTCAGGCAAATCCCGTTCGACCGCTCGTGATGTTCGACCCCAGCGATTCGACATGGGAGCACTTTGATGCCGCCGATGGATTCGTCAGCGGCAACAATCAGGTCGTAGCCGCCGGCAACGGCACCGCCGCAGTCGGTGTCGATGACCAGGGCGTTGCGTTCCTGCGTTACGGAATCTCTCCTGAAAACCACGCCGACGATCAACTCGCCTATTTCAGCCGCAGTCGTCGCCTGCCGTCCGATATTGTAACCGCAATGGCATACGACCGCGACAACGTGCTGTGGGTTGGCACAAATCAAGGTCTCGCGAAGTTCGACGAGGGTATCGATTTCTTTTTCCCGACTGAAATCGCTCCCGGCATCGGCTCCAATATCACATCAATAGTCGCCGATTCGCGCAACAATATCTGGGTTGGCACTTCCGAAGGATTAGCTCTGCTTGGCCGCCAACGGGGCCGATCCGGTCGCTTTCACGACTGTCAATTCCGATTTGGTTTCCAACGACATCGAAAAGCTGGTTTATGACGAAGCTTCCAACAAACTCCTGATCTTCACCAATGGCGGACTGAGCATCCTCGACTACACTCCCGGCAATCAGGGCGGGGACATCGGAGTATTCGCCTACCCCAATCCCTTCCGCATCGGCACGGCTTTCACCGATCAACTTCAGTTCCAGATTGATCAACGCGGTGATGTCCGCATCTACACGGTTGCGGCAGATCTTGTCCGGGAAACTACTGTCAGCGCCGGCTGGGATGGCCGCAATCATGCCGGCGAATTCGTTGCCTCCGGCGTTTACATCTGGGAACTCAGCGCCGAAGACGGCACTCATCATACCGGCAAAATTCTCGTAATCAGGCGATAAATCCAATGTCAGTTGTTGTTCGTCAACTGATCAATTCTCATCACGAGCTTGAGCTACCAACACCGATTGGACCAACATCGGTATTCCTGCTGCCCGCATTGCTCGACATGTGGCAGAAATCGCTCGGCTGGAACGGGATTTGTGTCACCTCAGGAAACACGTCACTAATTGGTTTGGAAAAAGCCACCGCCGCCGGCAAGATATTCTTCTCGATGCCGTATGGCGGTTATGGCGGTATTCTCGGCGAAGGCACAGCCGATGACGTCTCTGCACTCACAACATGGCTGTGCGGCCGCCGCTACTTGCAGGAAAACATCGTTCAATTCCAAATCACCCCTTCGATTGAATATCCCGACAACTACTATCGCAACCGCTTGGCAACGCATATCATAGACTTGGCCACGACTTCTTCCGAATATTCGGAAAACACCCGCCGCAACATCAAAAAGGCTCAAGATCAGAATCTACAGGTCGTGCAACTGACCTCTTCAGACAGCGCCGCCTACCTAGCGCTATTGCAGCTTCACCAGAAGCGTACCGGCGAAGTCCGACGTTTTCCGCAAACTTGTTACGAGTATCTGCTGGCGAAGTCGGACAATCGCGACAGCGGAATCAAAGCAATCGCCGCGAAAAATGGCTCGGCATTGCATTGCGTTCACATCTATTTCGCGACGACCACCGATGCTTTTTACTTTGATGGTTTTTCGTCGCAAGATGGCCTTGACGCCGGAGCAAACTTTCTTCTCCTTGATTCAATGATCAATCAGTTCCGCGACGCCGGCTTGCAGCGTCTCAATCTCGGTGCAACACCGCCGCTCGATAAGGGACTACGACGATTCAAAGAGGCCTGGGGCGCCATTGAGCATCCTTACACCGAGTACGTCCGCCGCACACAGCTCAAGAGATTCATCGACTTCATGACGAGGATCCGTTGAAAATACTCTTCCTCGGGGAGGCAATCGCTCCGCATTTAATGCGGTGGCACAACTCGTTTGAGAAGATGGGCTGGGAAGTCATGACTGCTTCCTGCGACTTCACCGATAGTTTCACCGGCACTCGCCTTGTGCCGCGCTGGAGACGGGGACCGCTGCGCTATCTGACTTTGGCCGATCAAATCGAAAAACTGATCGCCGAATTCAAGCCCAACATCATCAACGCCCACTTTCTGCCGACCTACGGTCTTGCCGCCGCCGCTGTCAATGCCCATCCCTTGGTGATCACGCTCTGGGGTTCTGACCTGTTGCTGACCGGCACAAGCGGATATCTCCGCCGCAAACGCAGTGAATATGTCCTCAAGCGCGCCGACCTCGTCGTGATGGATTCGCAGATGATGGTCGCTGAAACCTTCAATATCCATCGCGTACCGCGACATCTCGTCGTCAGTTTCGGTGTGCGAAAATCGTGGCACGAAAGCGGACTCGCCCGCGAATTGACTGATTCCAAACCGTTGCGAATCCTTAGTACTCGTCGGCACGAACCTTTGTATGACATTCCAACGTTGCTTCGCGCCGCACAGATTCTGAAAACTGAAGGACTGAACTTCGTATTGACGATCTCCGGCGGCGGATCACTCGAACAGCAACTGCGCAGTTTGTCGCGCGAACTGGGGCTCGACGATATCGTCACCTTCACCGGTTACTGCAACGACGAACAACTTTTCAATCTCTATCGCTCACACGACATCTACATCTCGACCGCGAAATCCGATTCAGCATCGGTCTCGCTGCTCGAAGCCATGTCGCAGAAACTCTATCCGATAGTCACCGACATTCCCGGCAATCGCGAATGGCTCAACGATGACCGCCACTTCTTTCCCATCAGCGATGCCGTCGTGTTGGCATCAAAAATCAAACTCGGTGCAACGCTTGATGCACGCGTCGAAGCCCACGCTCGCTATGCTCCGGCCCTCGAGTCCAAAGGCATTCGCGAACAGCAAATGAAACTCGCCGATTACACCTTCAAGCGTTTGATCGACGATTACGCGGTAGAACATGCGCGTCCTCATCGTTAGCTACTATTTCCCGCCCTTGGGATTGGCGGGTACCGCGCGCCCCGTCGCATTGGCGAATTTCTTTGCCTCGCGCGGTGACGAAGTCTTCGTCGTCTCCGTCAAGCCGATCTCTTATCCCGCACATGATAAGGTCATGGAATCGCAAATCGATCCGCGCGTCCAAGTCATCCGCGTCGGCTCGACCGATCCGGCGCGCATCCAGCATTTCATGCCGATGTTTTCGCTCAAGAAACTCCTGGGAGGCAAGACGAAAAGCGCCATCGCTTCGTCGATGTTTCCCGATTCCAAAATCGGCTTCGCTCCCGGCGCCACCAAAGCTGTCGCAAAGCTGATTCAGCCCGACACCCGGACACTGCTTATTACAACCTCGCCGCCGATCTCTTCGCATTTGGTCGGGTTGGAATGTGCCGAGTCTGATAATGTAACCTGGATTGCCGACTTCCGCGACATCTGGTCGTCGCTGCCATTTCAAAGCGACAACGCCGAGTCTCAAAACCGTGCCGAAAATCTGATTGAACATATCATCGGCAAAGCCGCGCTCGTGACTGCGACTTCGCCCAACACGACTCGCTTCTATGCTGACAAGTATGATGCAACAGCAAAATCTATGTTCCTCCCCAACGGTTATTCAGAAGCAGATTTCACCACAACCAGTCCACTCGAATCAAACATCATCGGCATCTATGGCACACTGAACTACCTGATTGGCTTTGATCGTGTAGCGCAATGGCTCGGCGACTTTGCTCGCAGCGAATCGCAGACAAATTTCAGTCTGCGTCACATCGGTCATCTCGATCTGCCGACTCTTGATGACACACTTACTGCCGCAGGTCTGACAGACAGATTTCACAGCACCGGCTATTTGCCTCACCCGGATGCCGTCGCCGCAATTCGCCGCACCGCAGTGAACATTGTCGCGCTTACGCAGGACCACGACACATCATTCGTCGTCCCTTCCAAACTTTGGGAGTTGCTGCGTGCCGAGCCGCCCTTGATTGCCGTCCTGCCAAAGGGAAACGCCGCCCGCGAAATTCTCGAAGAGCGCCAATTCCCCGGTGTCTGGATTGTCGACGACGGTTCGCAACTGACTGAGGCGCTGAAATCAGTGTTCGAGTCTCCGGATCGATTCCGCGGGCTCCGCAACAATGGCCACTATGCTGACTTTGAATGGACAGCCACCTTTGCGCGACTCGCCGATCGCCTGAAAGAAATCCACGAATGACCAAAGTCTCCTATCTCATCGTCGCCTATCGCTCGAAAGCGACAATCGCCGCACTGCTCGATTCCATCGACGCACAACAGGGCGACTTCGAAAGGGAAGTCATCATCGTCGACAACAGCCCCGCTGAAAATTGCGCCGAGCTCGTCGGAAACCGCAACGTCCGATACATTCTCAATCAACAAAACACCGGATACACGCGAGGAACCAATCAAGCAATTGCTGCTGCGACCGGCGATGTAATATTCCTTCTCAATCCGGATGTCCGATTAATTGCCGACTGTACTGCCAAGCTTCTGGCCGCGCTGGATGCCAGTACGACCGTTGCAGCATCAGCGCCGCAATTGCTCAACCACAACGGCAGCATTCAGCATAGTGTCCGCAATTTCCCGACGTTTTCGACACTCGTCTACGATGCCGCTCTGTTGTCAATGCTGTTTCCACGCAATGTCACACTTGGCCATTGGCGCAATCGCTACTTTGACCACAACACGGCTGGCGTTGTCCAACAACCGATGGCCTCCGCGCTCATGCTCAAACGTGATGTGATCACTCGGCTCGGTCCGCTGGACGAGAAGTTCTTTATCTTCTTTTCGGATGTCGACTACTGTAAGCGAATTGCGGATGACGGCCTGGAGATCAGATTTGTACCGGAAGCGAAAGCGCACCACTTAGTTGGCGGCTCGACCCGGCAAGAGGGAACATGGCTGATTTGGGATTCTCATTGCGGCTTCTACCGTTACCTTGCGAAGCACGAACTGCTGGGAGCCAAAGTACTCCTGCGGCCCTTGGCTGCAATCATTCTCGGTCTTGGAGCAACGATTCGAACGGCCTATCGAAAATTCTCCGGCCAATCATTTTAGCAGCGACATCTTGATCGCGTGCGAAAATCCCGGCGAACTCATTCGCGCAAAATACACACCCGAACTTACCGCACGTCCTGCAAAGTCCACCCCGCTCCATTCGACTTCATGCGTGCCCGGGCCAACGTAATTGTCCGCAATTACATTGATCAACTGCCCCAGCACGTTGTAGACTTCCACCACTACGCGCGTCGATGTCGGCACATCAAACCGCAACGTCGTCACCGGGTTGAATGGATTCGGGAAATTTTGGTACAACGCAAACACTTCCGGAAGTGTACTTCCGGTTTCATCGTCGGCATCAAGCACGATTTCCGGCACCAGCACTGCCGCCTCAACCGCGTAACCGGCCTTGTAAACAATCACGACAAACTCATCAGCCAGAGTGAAATCAACCGCGATATTCGCATATCCGTCACTTGCGCTAAGTTCCTGGCCGATAATCTCGCCGTTCTTCGTTATCGTTACCATCGCATCAGCAACCGCTGACGAACCGTCGCTCACTTCAACCGCGATTACGATCTCGCCGGTCTGCTTAATCTTGTTGCGCGTGATCTGCAGTTCCTGAGGGATATTGGTCCAGATATCCATTTCAGGATCGCCGAAATAGTTAAGCCCGTAGCACAGATCGCGATAATAGGGGAACAACGTCTTGGAATAGCGCACTGCTTCCGCGCCGTTGTTATTCGTGTTGTAGACGTAGTCGATGAAAGCCTCCTCCAACTTCCACGAACTCGCTACCCATCCCCAGCGCGAATATCCGACAAAACATACCGCACCGCCGTTTGCTTTTGCCAGGAACGATTCAGCTACGCAAGGATTCGTCACACCAAACGGTGGCGCATCCATATCGAAAGCCGCGTTGTCGCAACCGATCGAATAGATAACACCCGGCTTGCCATTGGAAGCGAGATTTGGCAGGAATCCGTGATCGCCGTCAGTGCCCGCTGCGGTGAACAAGAATTGCTTTGGCCATTCGTTGTACTCGTGCGAACGCAGTACCCATCCGTCGCTGACTCCATGAATCAGAAGCGTCATCATTCCCCAGCCCTGAGACATTGTCTGAATCGCGCTCGGCGCCAGCGGCGTCGCCGGATTGGCGGCATCACCGGTCGGAGCTTCTACAACATCGCTGATATCGCTGGTGACGTGACTCGGGTATGATCCTGCAAGCAGGCTATGCTGTCCAACTCCCTGATAGTCGCGCATCTGATCCGCAGAAATGAACAGTGCCCGGTTGAGATAATCGTAATCTCCCGCTCCCGGATTCTGCTCGTATGCGATTAACTTGTTTACATAGCTTTCAACCTGAGTCGCATTGCGGAACGGCAATCTGCCCACCAAGAGTTCGGCATAGAGATCCGGCTGGTCCTGCGAGGGCTCACCATACACGCCGTCGCCATCAGCATCCCAATTGCCGTTGACATCTCCGTAATACAAATCACAGATATTCATCAGATCAAGCGGCGGCTGTGTTGAACTATTTGCGTGGTACGCATAACGAATCGGAACCACCGTCTCGTCGCCGCCCAGAAGCACGTACTTCAACCCACTGGAGTATCTGCTGATCAAGTAATTGCGCAATTTCTCGGCATCATCAAGTCCGGAATTTCCGGCAATGATATCACTGATGAGCGCTACTTCGACGTTCAATCCCTTTGCCGTTTTCCACTGCACCAATTCAGAAAACGCTTCGACAAAATCACCGCGCGTGACTATCAAGTAATCAACTACTCCACTAGTGGAAGCAAATCCCGCCGACGAGCGATTGAGCAGGGGAGTGTTTTGAGATTCGGATTCGCTGATCTGCTCCATGCTCAAATCTGCTGAGCCGAAGAATTCCAGCGCGATGTCCGAGTATCCTGTCAAAGTCCCCGCCATTGCATCAAAATCCAAAGGCCGGATTCCAATCGTGACAATCTGCTTGTCGCCGTCGCGGCTATTGTCGATCACGAATGCGCTTGATGTCGGAGTATATTTTTCGGAAAATCGCTCTAACTCATTAACGTAGAATGTTTTATCACGCCCAAGATCACCGGCAAATGTCGCCACATCCGGCTCGACTTTTAGTGTGAGATTCTCAGCAATAGTCTCTTTGAGTGAAGTCACCGCCTTAACCGAGTCAAATTCCCCATTTTTCACCAGATAACGACGAATCAGAACGGGGAGCCCGCCTGTCGTCGTAACTTGTTGATTATCAACAGTATTGAGTTCGATCGTGGTGCCTGTCTGGTCCGTCGTGAGGCTGACCGAATTGATCTCAAAACCGACTTTTTCGCGCAAAGCACCTTCGCCGTCATAAATGCTGCAAAGCATTAAAAGGCATAATGTTATAGAGATTATTACGATCTTCTTCATTTCTCCCGCCATTTACTTGACTTCTGCCGCCCTTATTAAGGCAAAGTCCGTGCCGATTGGCTTCTGTCAAGTCGCCTCCCGCATCACCTTGTAAAGCAATACCTTAGCCGTTCGGAATTTTCAAGTCGTTACAAGTGTCGCAACCTGAACCACTTCTCATGTCGCCGAGAGTGGTGTAAGCCCCATACCTGTGGGAGGTTTGCAATTACTGAGAATTTTCGCGGGTTAGATGGGGTTTTTTGCTTGACAAGTGGGGTGTTTGACAATACTTTTGGTGAGTCGAGGGGAATATTGGGGAAGTTTCGGTTTCGGAGGGTCGCTTTTGTTAGATTACACTGGAAAACAGACCGTCGCTGTCGACGGGAAAGGCAGAATCGCCATTCCCGCGAAGTATCGAGCGATTGCTGCCGCCCAGGGTTCTGACAAGTTCTTTGTGACTTTCAATGTCGACGGTTGTCTGGATCTTTATTCCGACGCCGAATTTCGCAAATTTACCGAAAAACTTGCTCCTGAATCGGCGATGGATTCCAAGCAGGAACGCCATCTCAAACGCTTCCTCTATTCGAACTCGGCAGAAGGCATACCGGACTCACAAGGACGCATCACGATTCCCAAGCATCTCTTGGATTATGCCGGAATCGATAAACAAGTTCTGATTCTGGGCGTGCGCGAACGAATCGAGCTTTGGAACGAACAGCGTTACAAGGCCTACGATCAGTCATTCCCGATGACTGTGGAAGAGGTTGTCGAGAATCTGTTCGGAAAACGCAAATAGCCCGACGCATGCTCCCGTCCTCGTGGACGAAGTACTGTCCTTGGTGCCACACGGCGCAAGATTAGTGGTGGATTTTACCGTCGGTAGCGGCGGACATACAGAAGCAATTCTAAAACTATTGGGAGAGGCAGCGCAAGTGATCGGCTTCGACAGGGATGTTGACGCATTGGCGAGAACCAATCAACGTCTCAAAGCATATAACAATCAACTGCGCCTGGTGCATGATTCCTATGCGAATTTTGATCTGCACTTGGGCGAGGCCGACAAGGGGAAAGTTGATTTCGCGCTGTTGGATCTTGGTCTGTCGTCGGACCAACTCGAACATTCAAACCGGGGCTTTGCACATCAGGTATCGAACGATGCCCTCGATTTGCGCTTTGACAAATCTTCAGGCCAGTCGTTGTCAACCAAGCTCTCGCAGGTTTCAGTGAATGAGCTTACGCAGATTTTGCGCGAATACGGCGAGGTAGATCGTGCCCATCGCATCGCAGAAGCCATCATTTCCGCGGCCGATGCCGGACAACTTGCTACTGTAGCCGACCTTGTCTCTGTGGTGACACCGTATCTCAAGCGCGAGAAAACGAAACAAGGGCTTTCGCAAATCTGGCAAGCCTTGCGCATCTGGGTCAACGACGAGCTCGAACAGCTCAACACCGTTCTGCCGAAAATCGTGGACTACCTGCGTGTCGACGGCGTTCTGGCGGTAATTAGTTTCCACTCCCTCGAAGACCGTGCTGTCAAACAGTTCATGGTCGCGCAGGAAAATCCCTGCATCTGTCCGCCACGCGTTCCGGTATGCGTTTGCGGCAAGAAACCTCTACTTCGGAGAATCACTCGCAAGGCGATTATGCCGGGCGAAGCGGAAATATCAAGAAATCAGCGCTCTCGGAGCGCAAGGTTGCGTGCGGCTGCGAAGCTGGGAACCTCTTGAGGACGTGGGGTGGTCGGCCAAGGACTGGCTGACCGCCTCACAATATTTACTATGCAAAAAACAAGCTGGACTGAACAAAAAGAGCAGAAGAAAAGACAACGCCGTCACGTGGCGCTGGCGTCTTTCGGTCTGTTGGCGCTCGCGCTTCTCTTTGCTTACATGTTCGTCTGGCAAAGAGTCTACACGCTCCAACTTGCCGATGAGCACTCCCAACGCAAACTGCGAGTCGGCCTACTCAAGGAACGCATTCAGTCGCTCCAGAACGAAGTTGAGTTTCTTTCTTCGATAGAGAACATCGAATCGATCGCGCGTAATCAACTGGCGATGCTGCCCCTGCGCGAAGCCCAGTTTGCATCGGTAGTAGTTCCCCATGTTGCGACTGCCCCTGCCGACTCGGCAAAACTGCTGGCTACGTCTGTCCCCGTGAAAAAGGAAAAAGCCGCCGCTGTCAAGCCTAAATCGAATACCAAGAAGTCCACCTCCAAGTCCGCAGCCAAGTCCTCTACTGGCTCTAAGAAATCAAAACCGGCAGCGAAGAAACCAACCACGAAGAAAAAGGGATCGGGCAAAACCGGCAAATGAACTCGCAGGGATTCTTCATTTCACGTGGCCGTGTTTACGCCCTGATCATCGCAGTTTCGTTTGTCTGGCTTGCCATCGTGGCGCGCTTGATCAATATCCAAATTGTCAACGGCGCCCAATACAGCACCATCGCCAACAATCAGAGCCGCGGCGAAATCGAAGTCCCGGCACAGCGCGGCAGAATTCTTGATACTGAAGGTCGCACTCTCGCAAGCAACGCCCCAACTAAGTCATTTTTCGCCTATCCACCCGACGAAGCCGCCGCATTGGAAATCGCCAATGTCGTGGCGCCATATATGAACGTTTCGCGTAACGATCTGCGCACCAAACTCAAAGGCCGCGTCGAAAGCTTCACTTGGCTCTGCCGTCGTCTTGACGGCGAGAAAGCCGAAGCTCTTGAAGCCCGCAAACTGCCCGGCTTGTTCTCCCAACGCGAAATGAAGCGCAACTACCCGCGCGAGACCCTTGGCCGCGACTTGCTCGGCACAGTCGACACGGAAAATCAGGGAATTTCCGGACTCGAATATGCACTCAATGACGTCCTTAACGGCACACCCGGAAAAACCCGTGTCGAACGCGACGCCGTCGGCAAGATCTACCGCGTTGCCAGCAAAGACTTAGTTGATCCCCGCAACGGCAATGATGTCCAACTTACCATCGACCTCGACTGGCAGGCAATCGTCGAACAAGAATTAAAGAACGGCGTCGACACTTTCTCCGCTCAATCCGGAATCGCCGTCTTCATCAAACCCAGCGACGGCGCCATCCTCGCCATGGCTTCTTACTATCCCTACTCCAAGAGTGCCGCATCCCAAAAGAACGAAGCCATTGCTGATGTATTCGAACCCGGCTCGGTTTTCAAACTGATTGCCATTGCCGCCGCACTAGAAGAGGGAAGCTCCAAGCCGAACGACGAATTCCACTGCGGCAACGGCAAAGCCCAGTTTTCCGGCAAATGGATTCACGACGACAAGAAGCACGGCGACATGTCAGTGCGCAACATCTTCGCATTCTCGTCCAACATCGGTACAGCCCGAGTCGCCTGCAAACTCGGCAACAAGATGATGTACAAGTACGCCAAGTATTTCGGATTCGGAATGCGTTCCGGCATCGACATGCCCGGCGAAATGCCCGGCTTGATGCGCGAACCCAACAAATGGTCCGACTTCTTCACTTCGCAGTTTGCCATGGGGCACGGCATTGGTGTCACTGCTCTTCAATTGGCCTCTGCCTTTAGCGTCGTTTCGTCCGAAGGTGCGCTCTATCAACCGTACATCATTCAAAAAATTACCTCGCCGACCGGCGAAATCGTGCAACAGCACACACCAACCAAGATTCGCACATTGCTCTCGGCAGAAACTTGCGAAACCCTCAAGCAGTTCATGAAAGCCGTCGTCGATACTGGTACTGCCAAGTACAGTAAGTCCAAAGTCGTTACGTTTGCAGGCAAGACAGGCACTGCGCAAAAAGTTAATCTCGAAACCGGCGGCTACTACCAGAATAGCTACATCTCGACCTTTGCCGGTCATTTTCCTGCTGATGAACCCATCGCTGTCGGCGTGATCGTCCTCGACGACCCACAACCGATTCATTACGCCGGTATGACTTCGGGACGCATCTTCCGCCGCATCGCCGAACGCGTCTCCACCAAAGAAAAACTCACTGAGCCGGAACTCTTCGCCGAACAAGCCGCGAAGTCTGCGCCGCGTGAAATTCGCGTCCCGGAACTGGAAGGACACACCCTTTCGACTGTTCAAGAGATTCTCGATACGATTGCTCTCGACGTCACCATCCTCAACTCCGGCGACATCATCGCCCGTCAGGTGCCCAAGGCGGGCAGCATCCTGATGGAGGGCGAACGTCTCATCGTCCAATTGACTAACGCCGAACCCGACAGCGTCGGCAAGTATGCCGAACTGATCGGCATGTCCGTACGCAGCGCCGTCGCGCAAGTTCGCGAGTGGGGATTCAATTTCGATGTCGAAGGCTCGGGGTTTGTCAAGCAGGTCATTGAAATTGCGCCCGATAGTCTGGCTTCAACCCGCAGCCTGCGGTTAATCTGCAATGTGGATTAGGGAATGGAAGCTGTTGTGAAATTCAGGGAACTGGTGCAGGGAATCGACGGCGTCGTCTTTGATGGCGACCCCGATTTCGAAATCAACAAAGTTGAAGTCGACAGTCGCCTGGTGGAAGCCAACGACGTCTTCGTCGCCATTCCCGGATTCGCCGACGATGGCGAAAAATACATCAGCGATGCTGTCACTCGCGGCGCTACAGCAGTTGTGTCGCCCGGCGATCTGCAGACCAAGGTCAAGTGCCACGCCCGTGTCGGCGATATTCGCCGCGCAATTGCCAAAATTGCCGCGCGCTATTACGATCACCCGAGCCGCAAACTCAAACTGATCGGCGTCACCGGAACCAACGGCAAAACCACAATCACCTGGTTGCTGAAATCAATCTTCGAACAGCGTACCAGCCCCGTTGGCGTCATCGGCACACTTGGCTATTACACCGCCAAACATTCGTTTGAAGCACTCAACACGACTCCCGGCCCGCTCGAACTCGAACGCCTGTTGACTATCATGGTCAACGAGGGTGTTCGCTACGTCGCCGCCGAGGTGTCTTCGCACGCCCTTTCCATGTATCGCGTCGAAGAGCTCGCGTTTCAAGTCGTCGCGATCAGTAACATCACGCAGGATCATTTCGACTATCACAAGACTCTCGAGAACTACCGCGATGCCAAAGCGCATATCCTCGATCTCGTTGAAGGCAAAGACAAATGGGCGGTGCTCAACCTTGATGATCCGAGCTACGACTTCCTGATGCGCCGCGTCCGCTCGTCGTATCTGACTTTCTCCGTCAGCGACCCAAGCGCCGATGTGCGTCTCGAAGATTTGGTCATGTCAACTGACGGATCAAGCTTCACGCTGATCACACCGCTTGGCAACGAGCACGTGCATTTGCAGTTGCTTGGCCGCTTCAATATCGAAAACGCTCTTTGCGCGGCTGCCTGTGCCGTCGCCAGTGGAATCGAACCATCGCTGATTGCCAAAGGATTGAGTTCACGCAGCCACGTTCACGGACGCGCTCAAAAAGTCTCCATTGGCCAACCGTTCACAGTTTTGATCGACTACGCGCACACGCCCGATGCATTGACCAAAATTCTCGAAACCGCTCGCCAAATCTGCAAGGGACGCCTGATGGTGCTCTTCGGTTGCGGCGGCGACCGCGACCGCGGCAAACGTCCGCTGATGGGCAAAGCCGCTTCCAGCGCCGCCGATGTCGTGATTGTCACTTCCGACAATCCTCGCACTGAAGATCCGCTTAAGATCATCGAAGACATCAAGCCCGGCCTCGTCGGTCAGAAATTGACTGTCATCGAACCAGATCGCCGCAAAGCCATCGCCGCTGCCGTCGCTCTCTGCCGCGAGAATGACTTGCTCGTCGTAGCCGGCAAGGGACATGAAAACTATCAGATACTCGGCACGACCAAGATTCATTTCGATGATCGCGAAGTCATTGAAGAAGCCTTGAAGGGACTGAACGCATGATCAGCGGAATGCTCAGAGAATTCACGCCATCATTCGGCAACTTCGAAGTCAACATACCGGAAAACCTCGATACGCCATTTACCGGCGTTTCCATCGACAGTCGCGCCAAATCATCGGGTGGGATCTTCTTCTGCATCAAAGGCGAGAGATTCGACGGCCACGACTTCGCTCGCGATGCAGTCGCCAATGGCAACAAGATCATCGTCGTCGCCAAATCGCGTTATGCAGAATTCGCAAAACTCGGCGGCGCCGTCGTAGTTGCCGTCGATGACACACTCGATGCAATGCAACTGCTGGCAAAGTTCTATCTGAATCTCATTGCTCCGCGCAAGATCGCCATCACCGGCACCAATGGCAAGACCACTACCAAGTCGCTGGTCGTGAATCTGCTTTCTGCGAAGTACCGCACCTGTGCGACGCGCGGCAATCTGAACAATCAATTTGGTGTGCCGCTTTCGATCTTCGAGTTCACTCGCGACTGCGTGGTCGCCGTATTCGAATTCGCGATGTCGACACCGGGCGAGATCAAGCGCCTCGTTGAATTGTTCGCCCCCGATATCCGCGTAATTCTCAACATCGGCCCGGGACATCTGGAAACCCTCAAGACCATCGATGCCGTCGCCGAAGCGAAGTTCGAGATGCTGCAGGATTGCCGCACCACCGATTGGGTCGTGCTGAATATGGACGATCCGCAAATTCGCTCGCGCTCATATCGCTATAAGATCAACAAGTTAACGTACGGCACATCTCCCGAATACGATGTCCATCCCGACGATGTTCGCATGAATGGCGCCGGACGCGCGCATCTGATTTACCACGGCGACGACATCACCATGCCGGTGCTGGGACTCCATCACGTCTCCAATTGCCTCGCCGCAATTTCGGTCGCCAAACTTATGGACGTGCCGTATGCGCAGGTCAAATCCGGTATCGAGACATTCGTTCCAACCGGCAATCGCATGACTGCCGAGGACCACTTGGGTGTCACGATCATCAACGACGCCTACAACTCGAATCCGGTCTCTGCCAAAGGCGCCCTCGACACCGTCGCTTCGATGAAAGTCCCCGGTCGCAAAGTCGTCGTCTTCGGAGATATGCTCGAACTCGGCGATAAGGCAGAAGAGTACCACGCCGAACTCGGCCGCAAGATTGCCGCTTCCAAAATTGATTTCTTGGTTCTGCTTGGATCGTTTTCGACTGTAGTTCGAGATGCCGCAATCAAAGCCGGTCTCGACTCAGCCAATATACACATCGCTTCCGACCACAGCGCCGCCGTCGAACTTCTGGCAAACTATCTGCAATCAGGCGACCTCCTTCTCCTCAAAGCCTCTCGCGGTATCAAACTCGAACTCGTCGAACAGGGTCTTAAAGCGACAATGGGGAGAAGAAACTGATGTTGTATCTATTGCTCTATCCGCTCGTGGATCACATCAACTTCTTCAATCTCTTCCGCTATATCACTTTCCGCAGCGCCGCTGCGACGATCACGGCGTTGTTCATCAGCCTCATCCTCGGCCCGGCGTTGATTCGTATGCTGAAGAATCGCCAGGTCAAAGAGAGCATTCGCACTGACGGCCCGCAAACGCATCTGGTCAAAGAAGGCACCCCGACGATGGGCGGCCTCATCATCCTCGCCGCTATCGTCATTCCGACCTTGCTTTGGGCCGACCTTTCAAATCGCTTCGTGATTTACATGCTGATTGTTACTGTCTGGCTCGGCGCGATTGGCTTCATGGACGACTATCTCAAAGCCATCAAGCATCAGAAGAAGGGTCTTGTTGGGCGCAAGAAACTCATCGGTCAGATCGCACTTGGCGCCGTGCTTGGCTTGTTGCTCTATTTCTATCCGCCGACGCCGTTATTCAACCTTGAAACCGATATTCCGTTCTTTAAGAATTACTTCCTCGATTTCCCGGTCTGGCTCTACATCCCGTTCGTAATCGTCATAATCACCGGTTTTTCGAATGCCGTCAATCTGACCGATGGCCTTGATGGCCTTGCAATCGGTCTGACGGCGATCTGCTTCGTCGCTTTCGCCGGCATGGCATACATCACCGGCCGAACCGACTTCTCGGAATATCTTGATATAGCATACTTACCCGGCTCGGGTGAATTGACAGTCTATTGCGCCGCCGCCATTGGAGCAGGGCTTGGCTTCCTTTGGTACAATTCCCATCCCGCGCAGGTCTTCATGGGCGACACCGGCGCATTGGCATTGGGTGGAATTCTCGGCGCGCTCGCCATTCTCTTGAAAAAAGAAATTCTGTTGGTGATAGTTGGGGGAGTCTTTGTGGCTGAAACTTTATCGGTCATACTCCAGGTATCCTCTTTCAAATTGCGGGGAAAGCGGATATTCAAAATGGCTCCCCTCCATCATCACTTCGAACTTAGCGGTTGGCACGAGAGCAAAGTCGTCGTCCGATTCTGGATTGTCGGTGTGCTCTGCGCGCTATTGGCCTTGTCAACCTTCAAAATCCGGTGACGATGAGAATTGATCTTGTGAAGGACAGACGAATTTCCATACTCGGTATGGCGCGGTCAGGAACGGCCGTTGCCCAACTCGTGCGCAAGTACGGCGCTATTCCCTTTGTTTCTGAAATGAAATCAGCCGAGAGAGTCGAAACCGAAATCCGCACTCTCGAAGACCAGGGTATTTCCTACGAAGTCGGCGGCCACACCGAACGCGCCATGCGCGAGGTCGACTTTTTCATCGTCTCGCCGGGAATTCCCGCCACTGCGCCGTTTATGCAGGAAATCGAACGACGTCACTTGCCGGTATTCTCCGAGATTGAGGTCACCTCCTGGCTTTGCCCGGCTACTATTGCCGCAATTACCGGCACCAACGGTAAATCGACCACAACCGCGCTGACTGCGCACATCCTCAATGTCGCCGGCAAGAAAGCCGTCGCCACCGGCAATATCGGCTCTCCATTCGCGCATGATGTCGTCGTCCTCTCTGATCGCGACTATGCGGTTGTCGAGGTCTCCAGCTTCCAACTCGAGCGCATCGAGACTTTCAAGCCAAAAGTCGCAGCAATTCTCAACATCACGCCCGATCATCTTGATCGTTACAAGCTTCTGGAGAAATATGCCGAGGCCAAATACCGCATTGCCGACGCGCAGGATGAGAACGATTACCTCGTGCTAAACGCCGATGACGAGATACTGGCTGCCGCCAAGCTCTGGGGTACTCCCAAGATCATTCATTTTTCCACCAAGCGCAGTGTCGCTGAAGGCGTGTTCGTCAAGGATGGCGAACTTGTTTACGCATTGGAAGGCAGGTCAGGGACGATCTGCCGCACCAATGAATTGGGCGTGCCCGGTCCGCACAATGTCGCCAACTGCGCCGCCGCCGCGGCCATGACATTGGTACTCGGTCTCGATCCTTCAGACATCGCCCGCGGTCTCAAATCCTTCAAGGGAATAGAGCACCGCATCGAATATGTCGCCGAAATCAACGGCGTGCGTTACATCAACGACTCCAAAGCCACCAACGTCGATTCCGTCTACGTCGCCCTTCAGTCATTCGACCGCCCACTCATTGTCATCATGGGCGGGCGCGACAAAGCCGGCGACTTCACAAGACTTGCTCCGTTGATGGCTGGACGCGTGAAAGAAATCATCCTCATCGGCGAAGCGACCGAAAAAATCGCCGCCCAACTTTCCGGAGTCGTCAAAATGGAACGCGCCGGAAACATCTACACTGCCGTGGAAATGGCATCCAACCACGCGGTTCAGGGCGATGTCGTGATGCTCTCTCCGGCATGCGCTTCGTTTGACCAATTCCGCGACTTCGAAGATCGCGGCGAAAAATTCAAGGAAGCCGTACGTGCACTCGAAGGAGGCAGGGGATGATGAATCGTCCACGTGATGTCGACAAGTTGTTGATAATTGTCGTCGGCCTTCTGCTCCTGATCGGCACCGTCGTTGTCTATTCGGCTTCCGCCATGTTTGCCGATTCGCGCTACGGCAGCGACACGTTCTTCTTCCAACGTCAGTTGATCTGGCTGGGTTTGAGCGTCGCCGCTTTGTTTATCGCCATGCGTGTCAACTACCGCGCCCTCTGCAAACTCGCCTGGCCGCTGCTAATCATTTCGATGGTACTTCTCGTCGTCGTGTTGTTCACCCGCGAAATCAATGGCGCCAAGCGCTGGATCAGTTTTGGATTTTTCGGCTTCCAACCTTCGGAAGTATTCAAATTCTCGCTCATTATTTTCCTCGCCGCGATGCTCGCCGCCAAGCGCGAGAAGATCACCCAGATCAGCTCGGTCATCTTCCCGCTCCTGCCGGTCATCATGGTTGGCTTCGGATTGATTCTGCTTCAACCGAATCTCGGAACCGTACTGGTGCTCGCGTCCTCGACGTTCATCCTGCTCTTTATCGCCGGTGTCCGCAAGAGACTCCTTGCGATACTTGTCGGCGGCATGGCCTCGGTGTCGTTCCTGATGGTCTACGTAATTGGTTACAAGCGCGCCCGTGTCGATACCTACCTCGAATCCGTCTCCGATCCGCTACTGGCAAGCTATCAGGTCAAGCAGTCGATATTGGCAATCGGCTCCGGCGGACTCTTCGGCAAAGGTCTCGGCCAAGGCAGTGCCAAGCTATTCTATCTCCCAGCGCCACACACCGACTTTGTCTTTGCGACACTCGCTGAAGAGGGCGGTTTCATTGTCGCAACCTTGGTATTGATTCTAATCGGCATACTCGTTTGGCGCGGCGTCAAGATCGCCATCCATTCGCCCGATCTGCCCGGATTTTATCTCGCAATCGGCATCACGCTGGTCGTGTTCTGTCAGGCAATGACCAACCTCATGGTCGCAACGGCAATGATTCCGGCAACCGGTCTGCCATTGCCATTCTTAAGCTATGGCGGCTCGTCTATGCTAATCACCTGTGCGGCCATTGGCATTCTACTGAATATCAGCCGCTACGCCGTGGAAACTCCGCAACTGTTCAAATCGAGGATCGGGTGAGACGCATCATGTTTGCAGGCGGCGGTACCGGCGGGCACTTGTTTCCAGCCTTTGCAATTGCGCAGGAATTCCAGCGCCGTTTGGGCAGCGAGTGCGAGGTCCGCTTTTTTGTTACGGGACGTGAGTTAGAGATGAAACTAATCGGCTCGCGCGGCTACGGCATGAGCAAAATCAATGTCCGCGGTCTCAAGCGCGGCAGTATGATGGGCAATCTGATGTTCTTCCCGATACTCGCCGTCGGCATCTTGCAGGCCATTGCCAAGATTATCAAATTCAATCCCGACGTCGTCGTCGGTACCGGCGGATATCTGTCATTCCCGGCAGTCCTCGGCGCCAAGCTCACCAATCGCACCGCGTTTATTCAGGAGCAGAATTCCTTTGCCGGCGTCGCGACTCTCAAGCTTGCCCGCTTCGCTGACCTGATTTTCATCGCCTACGACCAAGCCGCCGCTCGCATCGGCTTCCGCGAGAAGTGCATCCTCAGCGGTAATCCCGTCAACACTCGCATCGGCGAAGTCGACAGGGAAGAGGCACTCGCCAGTTTCGGACTCGAAGCCAATAAGAAGACCCTATTAATACTGGGCGGAAGTCAGGGCGCCGCGTCGATCAACTCCAAGATTGCCCAATCACTTCCGGAACTGGCTCGCCAAAACAACCTCCAAATCTTCTGGCAATGCGGCAATCATCCAGAGTCAATCTCCGCGTTCCAATCTTCCGGAAACGCCGGTTTGGCAACGCCGTTCATTCAAGACATGCCCGCTGCATACGCCGTCGCTGATCTGATTCTCTGTCGTGCTGGAGCATTGACACTCGCAGAAGTCACTGCCGCCGGCAAACCATGCGTCGTCGTTCCATATCCGCAAGCGACCGACGACCATCAAACTAAGAATGCCGAGACGCTTGTCGAAGCCGGCGCTGCGATTTTGATAAAAGATTCACAATTGAGCGACTTAAATCTTGCGAGTTTCATTGCACAGCTTATAAACGATGACTCAAAATTGTTGGCGATGGGAATGGCGTCAGGTTCACTCGGCCGCAAGGGTGCCGCCGAAGCGATTGTGCAAAGAATGTTCGAATACATGGGGTGGAGATGAAGTTCGGTAAGATAAAGAAATTGCATTTTGTCGGCATCGGCGGCATAGGTATGTGCGGCCTTGCCGAAGTTTTACATAATCAGGAATACATTGTCACCGGCAGTGATTTGAGCAAGACCGAAGTCACCGATCACCTTGAAGCGATCGGCATCAAAGTCTATGAAGGCCACGCCACCGCCAATGTCAACAGCGCCGACTGCGTTGTGATTTCCTCCGCTGTCCACGAGGACAATCCGGAAATCATCGAAGCCCGCCGCCGCAAGATTCCGATCATCCGCCGCGCTGAAATGCTCGGCGAATTGATGCGCCTGAAATTCGGCATCGGCATCGCCGGCACCCACGGCAAAACCACCACGACCTCGATGCTCGGCCACATCTTCGTCGAAGCCGGCATGGACCCGACTGTCATGGTCGGCGGTCGCGTGATTTCGTTCGAAACTACCGTCAAGCTCGGTAAGGGAGAGTTGCTCATCGCCGAAGCCGACGAATACGATCGTTCGTTCCTGACATTGACGCCTTCGATAGCAGTCCTAACGACACTCGAAGCCGACCATCTTGACTACTACAAGGATCTCGACGAAATCAAAGTTGCATTCACGCAGTTCGCCAATAAGGTCCCGTTCTATGGCACGATTCACCTTTGTCTTGACGAATCGAATCTCGTCAGCTTGATCCCTGACCTGATTCGCCCGATCCGCACCTTCGGACTCAAAGGCCAGGCCGATACTCGCGCCGACAATGTTCACCAGATCGGCACCACCACAACATTCGATCTCTATCATCAGGGCAAGCTCCTCGGAAACATTGCCCTCCCCAAGCCCGGCATTTTCAATGTCAAGAACGCGCTTGCTGCGATTTCCGTCGCACTTGAAAACGACATACCGTTTGCCACGATTAAGAAAGCGCTGGAGTGCTTCAAAGGCGTCAATCGCCGTTTCGATCTCATCGGCGAGCAAAATGGCATCAAGGTCTACGACGACTATGGTCATCATCCGACCGAGGTCGATGTCACATTGCAGGCAGCACGCATTGCATTCAAGAACCGCATCATTGTCGTGTTCCAGCCGCATCTCTTCAGCCGCACGCAGGACTTCTACGAAGAATTCGCAAAGGCGCTGCTCACCTCTGATATGCTGATCGTCGCCAAGATTTATCCGGCCCGCGAGAAACCGATTGAAGGCGTAACGTCGCGTCTTATCAGTGATGCCTCATCTCGCTTTGGTCACAAGAACGTGCAATACGTCGATGACGTCGCGCAGATCCCGTCGATCGTCGCAAAATATGCCCAGCCCGGTGATGTCGTTTTCACCGTCGGCGCCGGCGATATTTACAAAACCGCACCCAAGATTCTGGAGGCGATCGGCAAATGAGCAAGCGGATCGCGACATATCTCTTCTTCTTTTCGCTGCTTGTGCTTGGCGCCGGATTCGCCGCGAAGAAGTATTCCGTTGTTAAGGTCACCTATGTCGAAATCATCGGCTCCGACAAACTCACTGCCGCCGACATTCCCGTCACGGTTGGCGACAACTTGCTCAACGTCGAGATGAAGGGCATTCTCAATAGCGTGATGAAGCACAACTTCATAGCGACGGCTTCAGTCCGTCCCGACTACTATGGCAAGATTACTGTCACGGTGACCGAGAAGAGCCCGGTCGGATATGTCTATCTCAACCAACTTTACGGCATCACCAAGCGCTGCGAACTGCTTCCGGCCAGTCTCAACGATCAGGGACTGCAGCTGCCGATCATTCGCGGCGTCAATATCAAATCGCCGGTTTGCTTCAGCATCATTGACGATGCCGCTTTGCGTTCCGCGATAACATTTATTGAAACAGTCAAAACACGATACCCGCGCTCCTATGACACGCTTTCCGAGATCGTCATCGAAAACGGCGAACTCAAACTGATCATCGAGCCGGGCTCAATAGTCGTCCATCTCGGTTTGGGCGAATTTGATTCGAAAATTCAACGGATTGAAAAAATACTCGAGAGCAACAAGAATCCCGGTCTGGATATCGACCTGCGGATGGTTGATCTCGCTGTGCTGAAATCTAGAGTTTCTATGGATAGAGAGGTGAACAATGGGATCTGAGAGAGTTGTCTGTGGGTTGGACATCGGCACGACCAAGATCTGTGCCCTTGTCTGCCGGCGGTCGAATGACGCGGAAGACGAAATCATCGGAGTCGGTACGGCGCCGTCCGAAGGACTGAAAAAAGGCGTCGTCATCAACTTGGAAAAAACTATCGGTTCGATCCAGCGCGCTATCGCTTCAGCCGAAGAGATGGCGGGTCTCGAAATCAAGTCAGTCTATGCCGGTATCGCCGGCGACCACATCAAGAGCATCAACTCGCGCGGCGTCATCGCCGTCAGCCGTTCCGACAACGAGATTTCGGAATATGATGTGAGCCGAGTGATTGAAGCGGCAAAGTCGTTTGCCATTCCGGGCGACCGCGAGGTTATCCACGTACTGCCGCAGGAATATATCGTCGACGATCAGGGCGGCATCAAAGACCCGACCGGAATGTCCGGCGTGCGTCTCGAGGCCGAAGTCCACATCGTCACCGGCGCCACCACCTCGGCGCAAAATATCTACAAATCAATCAAGCGCGCGGGCTATGAAGTCCGCGACCTGGTCCTCCAGCCGCTGGCGTCCTCGCTCTGCGTTTTGCACGAAGACGAAAAGGATCTCGGCACCGTGCTGATCGATCTCGGCGGCGGAACAACCGATATAGCGCTCTTCACCGATTCGTCGATTCGCCACACCGCCGTCATCGGTCTCGGTGGCCGCAATATCACCAACGACTTGGCGATTGGCCTGCGCACACCGATTGACACCGCCGAACAAATCAAGCTTGACTTCGGCGCTGCGATGATGAGCCTCGTGAATACTGAAGAGATGATTTCCATCCCCAGTATCGGCGAGCGTCCGCCCCGTGATGTGTCGCTTGGCGTCGTGGCCAGCATCATCCAGCCGCGCGTCGAAGAAATCTTCAAAATGGTACTGCTCGAACTCAAGCGCACCAACTTCTATCAGTCAGTCGCAGGCGGCATCGTGCTGACCGGCGGCGGCTCCATGCTGCGCGGCATCGACGTGTTGGCCGAACAAGTTTTCGATCTGCCGGTGCGTGTCGGCACACCGCGCGGATTCGGCGGCATGTCGCACATCGTGACAAATCCAATGTACTCGACCGCCTTTGGACTGGTCCGCTACGGCATCGACCATCCCGACAAAGGCAGCCGGGAAGCGGGAATGTTCAACCGCGCATTCAATAGACTGGAAAAAGTGTTCAATTCGTTGTTCAACTTTTAGGTAGGAAAACCCAAGGACGAGGTAGAAATATGACGTTTGATTTTGCATCAGAATTCGCCAACTACGCGAAGATCAAGGTAGTCGGCGTCGGCGGGGCAGGAGGCAACGCCGTCAACCGCATGATCGACCAGAAGCTCAACGGCGTGGAGTTCATCTCCGTCAACACCGACTCGCAGGCGCTCGAATTTTCCAAAGCCGAGCATCGCATGCAGATCGGCAGAAACATCACCCGCGGCCTCGGCGCCGGCGCTCGCCCCGAAGTCGGCAAGCAGGCTATCGAGGAAGACCGCGAAGCCTTTGCCAAATTGCTCGACGGCGCTGACCTGGTGTTCGTGACCGCCGGGATGGGCGGCGGCACCGGCACCGGCGCGGCTCCGACCGTCGCTGAAATCGCCCGCGAAATTGGCGCTCTCACTGTCGCTATTGTCACCAAGCCGTTCGAATTCGAGGGCCGCAAACGCATCAATCGCGCCCTTGCCGGTATCGAAGAACTCAAATCGCGCGTTGATACGCTGATTGTGATTCCGAACCAGCGCTTGCTTCAAATCGTCGATCCGTCGACCAGACTTACCGAAGCCTTCATGATGGCCGACGATGTACTGCTTCGCGCCACTCGCGGTATTTCCGACCTCATCACCATCCCCGGCCTGATCAATTGCGATTTTGCCGATGTCCGCACTGTCATGATGGAAATGGGCGATGCGATGATGGGCTCCGGCTATGGCTGTGGCGAGAACAAAGCCGCAAACGCCGCGCGCATGGCAATCAACTCGCCTCTCCTTGAAGATGTGATTATCTCCGGCGCCAAGGGCCTGCTGATGAACGTCACCGGTTCACCTGATATGACGCTCTACGAAGTCAACGAAGCCACTACCGTCATCTATGACGCAGCCGGCTCCGATGCCAACATCATCTTCGGCGCAGTGATCGACCCGACGCTTGAGGACGAAATTCGCGTCACGGTTATCGCTACCGGATTTGGTAACGCCAAGCGTGAAATGGTTGAACGTTTCGAGCGCGTCGATCGCGTGACTGAACCAATCGACCTGTTCGAAAAAACGCTTGAGCGCGCCACCGTGCCGCACATTGTCGGCGCCGAAGGCGAAATGAAAAGCGAAGAATTCATCACGAACGGCTCGGACGAAGTCGACCAGGAGGACCTGGAAATCCCAGCCTTCCTGCGCAATCGCATGAGATAGACTTGTAGCTAAGTAGGTCAGGAGCCTTGTGCTCCTGACAGTTCGTTGGAAAAAAAGATGTCAAGTTAACCGACCCTACCACGACAACTTGGGTTTTGCACGTTTCGCCCCCGTCTCGCAAGAGGCGGGGGATGTTTTTTGCAGTTCGCTCTGGCGTGGAAACGCCACCACGCTCAATCTGAAACGCCCTCACCCTTAATCCCTCTCCCGGCGGGAGAGGGAAACAACTACTGGCTCAGTCCTCGAATTTCCCCTCTTCACTAATGCCGAAGTACTGGCACAGATAGAGACCTTCTACCTTTTCGAATACTTTATGAGATGATAGACGCCCTCTAATCCCCCAGCGGGAGAGGGAAACAACTACTGGCACTCGAATCCCCTCCCCTTTGGGAGAGGGGTGGCGGCAACGCCCGGCACGAGACAACAATTCAATACCACTTTGCAATGTCAGGAAGTAGCTGCGCCAGGTCTCCCTCTCCCTGTATTTGAGAAGGGTAGGTCAACGATCCCGATTCTATCGGGAGGTGAGGGCGCTTCTATCTGCAGAAGTGGCAGATAAACCCAAACCCGGACACAAACACAAATACGCCGACTTGATCGACTCAGTATTAAATATGAAAGGGAATTAGCCGGCAGAGTCGAAATCGATTACGATTTCGACTGCGGCGAATTAGTAGACTTTGACGACTTTACCGGCTTTGATGCAGCGGGTGCAGACGCGAATATTCGTAACCTTGCCCTCGTGACGGGCGCGGACGTTGCGAAGATTCGGATTGAAGCGGCGTTTGGTCAGGTTGTGGGCGTGCGAAACACTGTGCCCAAACTGGGGACCCTTACCGCAAATATCACAAGCTCTCGACAATTTCCATACCTCCGAAAAGTTTAGACTTTTATAATACGGATTCTGATGAGAAAATCAAGCCCTTCCTAACTATTTTTTTCGGATGCTAAAATAGTGCTTCCCACTGATTTAGCTCATACGTATAATAATTGCGACCGGGAGACCCAAATATTTAGACCGGATATCCCCGGCCTGGTCGGCTCCAGATGCACCCACTGTGGTAGCGAGGAGCACACCGTAATTACTCTCGGGATCTTGCCCAATGGATGAGCAGGATCAACCTAAACCGTGTATCGGTTAGTAACTAATTGGGTCTCCCGGCATTTTTATTCCCAAACTTCAGTGCCCGAACGAATTCGCACCCGACTTCAAGCGTTCTTTCCCTACTTTTCCCGTTGATTTTCCTCCAAAGAGTCGTATCATTCCGCTCTTTCCGTGACGGAGGATCAATGGCGGAACCGAAAATCACCCCACAATTAGTCGCTGACCACGGCCTGTTGCCGGACGAATACGACAAGATCAAGCAAATCCTGGGTCGCGAACCATCATTCACCGAGTTAGGGATCTTCTCGGTCATGTGGTCCGAACACTGCTCATACAAGAATTCTATCGCATTACTCAAGACCCTGCCGCGCTCCGGCAAGGCGCTTCTCACCGAAGCCGGCGAGGAAAACGCCGGCGCTGTCGATCTCGGCAACGACCTTGCCGTCGTGTTCAAAATCGAATCGCACAACCACCCGTCCGCAGTCGAACCCTATCAGGGCGCCGCGACCGGTGTCGGTGGAATTCTGCGCGATGTCTTCTGTATGGGTGCACGTCCGATTGCAGCACTGAATTCGCTTCGCTTCGGACAACTCTCTGAAGCCCGCTCGCGCTACTTGTTCAATGGCGCAGTCAAGGGCATCGGCGACTACGGCAACTCCTTCGGTGTGCCGACAGTCGGCGGCGAAGTCTATTTCGAAGACTGTTACTATGCCAATCCGCTGATCAACGCGATGGCGGTCGGTATCTGCCGTAAGGACCGCATGGCCTCGGCGACCGCCAAGGGCGCGGGTAATCCCGTGTTCATCGTCGGCTCGTCGACAGGACGCGACGGCATTCACGGCGCGACTTTTGCATCAGAAGAAATTTCCTCCAAGTCAGAATCAAAGCGCCCGTCAGTACAAATCGGCGATCCGTTTACGGAAAAACTTCTGCTCGAAGCCACTCTCGAAATCATCAAGGAAGATTTGATCATCGGCGTTCAGGATATGGGCGCCGCCGGCTTGACCTGTTGCAGTTCCGAAATGTCCGCCAAAGGAAACAGCGGCATCGAAATCAATCTCGACCTCGTTCCTGTTCGTGAAGATCACATGTCGGCGTATGAGATTATGCTTTCGGAGTCGCAAGAGCGCATGCTCGTTGTCGGCAAGAAGGGCAATGAAGATCTGATCCGCGCGATCTTCAACAAGTGGGATCTCAACTGCATCGAAATCGGCCAGGTCACCGACAGCAAGAATATGGTTGTTACAATGGGCGGCAAAGTCGTCGCCGATATTCCTTCCGAGTGCCTTGTGCTCGGCGGCGGCGCGCCGGTGTATACGCGCGAACAGAAGCGGCCTGCTTATCTCGACGAAGCACAGAGCCACGATTTCAGCAAACTGCCCCAGCCGAAAGACTACTCCGCCGTTCTTCAGCACTTGATTGGCTCGCACAATATCGCTTCCAAACGCTGGGTGTTCGAGCAATACGATTCGATGGTGCGCACCAACACCGTTGTAGGTCCCGGCTCCGATGCCGCTGTATTGCGCATCCGCCACAGCGACAAAGGCATCGCTGTCTCGACCGACTGCAATGCACGCTACTGCTATCTCAATCCGCGTTTGGGCGGACAAATCGCAGTCGCCGAATCAGCGCGCAACGTCGCCTGCTCCGGAGCGCGTCCCGTCGCAATTACAAACTGCCTCAATTTTGGCAATCCCTACAAACCGGAAATGTATTACATGTTTGCCGAGTGCCTCAAGGGCATGGGTGAGGCCTGCCGCGTGTTCGACACACCGGTCACCGGCGGCAACGTGTCATTCTATAATGAAGACCCCGAACGCGCTGTCTATCCGACACCGACCATCGGAATGTTGGGCATCATCGACGACTTGAATCACATCACGACAAATAACTTCAAGAACGCAGGCGATTTGATTTTCCTCGCCGGATCGACCAAGAACGAACTCGGCGGCTCCGAGTATCTCAAGGTCGAGCACAATCAAGTAACCGGCAATGCACCGGAACTCGATATGGTCTTCGAAAAGCAGCTGCAGTCGTTCATTCTCGAAGCCATCCGCAACGGTCTCGTCAAGTCCGCGCACGACATCTCCGAAGGCGGTTTGGCAGTAGCTGTTGCCGAATCGTGCATCGCCGACCGCGAGAAACTCATCGGCGCGACGGTTACCGTCAAATCCGATCTGCGCAAGGACGCGCTCTACTTCGGCGAATCGCAGTCGCGCGTGATCCTGAGTATCGCTCCCGAGCGCAAGGGAAGTCTGATTCAATTGGCGGCGTCGATGAATGTGCCGCTTGCAGAGATCGGCATCGTCGGCGGAAGCACACTCAAGATCAACGACGATATCAAAGCCGATGTGAAAACTCTTGCCGACGCGTTTTTCGATACGATCGGCAATGTGATGGCGCTCGGCGCGCAAACACCGACGCGTCTGACTTCGCCGTCGTAGACTGGATTTTGCCGTTGCCCATTGGGCGAAAGCATAGACCATCGTGATGCAAGCATATCTCGACTTTGTCCGCGCCAATCCGCTGCTCTCCGCGGCGATTCAATTCGGCATTCTCGGCACACTCGGCGAAGCACTTTCGTACAGTCTTCGAAACAAGAAAATCGGGTTGCCCTGTGATCACCTTTGGCAAATCTTCGCCAAAATCGCAGCATGGGCACTGCTGGGGATCGTAATCAAATACGGCTTCACCGGCATGAAGGGATTCACTTCTGCATTGATTGAACATCAACTGCTGCCGCAATTTCTCGCGACCGGCATCGGCTGGGCGTTTGCGGTTTCAGTATTGACGAATGTATTCTTCGGCCCGCAGATGATGTTCTTCCATCGCGTCGAAGACAATCTGATTTTGTCCGAATGGAATTTTAAAGGGATGAGTACTGCCCTATGGACGTTGCTCTGGTTCTGGATTCCCGCGCATACACTGACGTTTAGTTTGCCGGGCGACTGGCAAATCGGCCTGGCCGCGCTTTGGTCGGTTGTGCTGGGACTGATATTGGGAATGGCGAAGAGGAAGTAACGAAGCCCCTCACCCATATCACTCTCCGGAAAAAAGAGAGATAAGGGGCAAGGCGAGTTCTGCATTTATAGCTGCTTAGCCCAGCATCTCGTAATAGTCAAGTTCAGTGTCGATGCCTGAGTTGTCGCCGTTGCGGTGTTCGGTGATATTCAAAGCCATCAACTTGCCGTCTTTTTCAAATAGCAGAAGTAGTTGATTGCTGTTTCCCGGCTGCATGAATCCCTTGAGTTCGGCGCCGCGCAGTTCATTTTGCTTGCTGATGAAAGTCTCTGACAGATTCATTTCTTTCCTCCGAATGAATTCCAAAAAGTCCTATTCTGGTAAGTAATGTGTTGTTTTGCTCAAGCCTACATTGGCAAATCAGCCTGAGCGATGATATTACTTGATTAGCGGTAGGGAAGCAATCAAAAAATTTCCGATCTGTTTCGCCATTTGTCCTGATTCGCACTGCTCACAGCCGCCCTTGACTCCACTGATGCAAATGCCTAACTTGTTTGTTTCGGAGGATGTTCATGGAAAAAATCGCATTACGAAATAGTCTCCACGCGCCGCTTCAGTGCAAGGGCTGGCATCAGGAAGCCGCACTGCGGATGCTCAATAACAATCTCGATCCCAATGTCGCCGAAGACCCCGCCAATCTCGTTGTCTATGGCGGTTCGGGCAAAGCCGCACGCAATTGGGAAAGTTATCACGCCATTGTGCGCAGCCTCAAGTCGCTGGAAAATGACGAAACACTACTCGTGCAATCGGGCAAGCCGGTTGGCATCTTCCGCACTCACGAGTATGCGCCGCGCGTGCTGATCGCCAATTCCAACATCGTTCCGCACTGGGCAAACTGGGACAAATTCCGCGAACTCGAAAAACTCGGCTTGATCATGTACGGTCAGATGACCGCCGGCTCGTGGATTTATATCGGCACACAGGGAATTCTGCAAGGCACTTACGAGACCTTTGCAGCGTGCGCGAACAAGCATTTCAACGGCGACCTGTCGGGCAAATTCATCCTCACCGGCGGCGTCGGCGGTATGGGCGGCGCCCAGCCGCTGGCCGCGACGATGAACAACGCCGTCATCCTCTGTGTCGATGTCGATGAGCATCGCATCGACCGCCGTATCGAAACGCGCTATCTCGACAAGAAAACTTCCTCGCTCGACGAGGCACTCGCGTGGGTCAAAGACGCCTGCGCCAATAAACAGCCGCTCTCGATCGGGCTGGTCGGCAACTGCGCCGACACGCATCCCGAGTTGATCAGACGCGGCATCATCCCCGATATCGTCACCGACCAGACCTCGGCGCACGACGAGCTTAATGGCTATGTCCCCAACGGCATGACACTCGCCGAAGCTGTCGCGCTTCGCTCCAAGAACCCGAAGGAATACATCAGACGCGCGATGGATGCGATGGTCGTTCACACGCAGGCTATGATCGACATGCAGACCAAGGGCGCTATCGTTTTCGACTACGGCAACAATCTGCGCGGTCAGGCGCTGGCGCACGGTCTCAAGAACGCTTTCGCATTTCCCGGATTCGTGCCCGCCTATATTCGTCCGCTCTTTTGCGAAGGCAAAGGCCCGTTCCGCTGGGCGGCACTGTCAGGTGATCCCAAAGATATCGCCGTCACAGATGAAGTGATCAAGCGCGAGTTCTCAGGTAATGCGGCGCTTGTGCGTTGGAGTGACTTGGCATCCAAACGTGTTGCGTTCCAGGGACTGCCTTCGCGAATCTGCTGGCTCGGCTATGGCGAACGCGCCAAGTTCGGCCTCATCATCAATGACCTCGTCAAAAAGGGCAAACTTTCAGCGCCGATTGTCATTGGCCGCGATCATCTTGATTGCGGGTCAGTCGCCTCACCAAATCGTGAGACCGAAGCCATGAAGGACGGCTCCGATTGCATCGCCGACTGGCCGCTGCTCAATGCGATGTTGAATACGGCTTCGGGCTCTTCGGGTGGTGGGTGAGCATCCATCACGGCGGTGGTGACCCCGGCACTGATGCGCCATGTCGATGCGGGCTACGATGAAGCGATCGACTTCGCGGCGAAGGTGATCAAGATTCCGATGAGGGAGGTTTGTAGCTTAGACTGGAGTGTTTGTATGCAAATTCAGGCCTTGGCTTTATCACCTCTGCTGGGGTGAGTCAGTTGTGATCGGTTGGGCAAGACATAGGCAAACCGATTATCTTTCCGCGTGGGTCCGTTCACTTTTGGAAGAACTTTGAACTGGTGTGGGGTTCGATAGGTTTACGGGCTGGTTGTGTTGACGGGAATTCATGACCCGAAGTCACATCTCAAACAGCCATTTCCGTTTCCAGACTCTATATTCTCTTTCGCGTTCTCATTTTTCTTGTTCTTTTTGGCAGTCTACTCCACAATACTGCTCAAGTCGTGCGTGCGAGCTGCAGTTGAAGAGCACGATGGGATACTCGGAATCTATCCAAGTAAGGCGCAATTGCACCGTGATAGCTGTCCTTGCAACTAACAAACAAGTCGAGGACTGGGCTTTGCCCGCATGATCGTTTTTGTTCTTTGACGATTAACAAACCACCAATCAACAACATAGACCTATGATGTATATCAATCTGAATTTTTCTGCATTTTGATCAAACCTTTTGCAACCTTCGATTGTTAAACTGACAGTCAAACAATTCACGGCGACTAAGAACCGCCGCTGATCATATCAATCAAGCCGACACGCCCTTTTACTTGTTTCGTCCGACGATGGATTTGCTGAAAGTCCACTCCGCAGGTCCGAGCAGTACACAGTCCAACACAACTGGGACGTACTCAGTCGCGGGTCAAAGCCCGCAGACACACTCGTAACAATAGGAGACGAGCATGAATACGAAAACCAATATGACAATAATTGTGGCGCTGATGCTGATGTTGCCGCTTTCGCTGACGGCACAATCCGGCGCCTACTTCGGACCGCATCTGGGAATTCAGAAGTCCCAGGATGCTGAAGATGCAAACTATCTTGGCGGCGCAACTCTGCGCCTCAAACTGGCGCCCGTTCTCGCAATCGAAGGCGATATCGGTTACCGCCAGGCAAAATTCGGATCGAATGCGTTGACGGTCCGAGATTGGCCGATAACGGCGACTGGATTGCTCTACCCTCTTCCCATCATCTATGGAGGCGTTGGAGCAGGCTGGTACAATACGACGTTCGATTATTCTGATGCCTACAACGACATCGGGATCGACGACGAAACCTCGCAGGAGTTCGGTTGGCACTTGGTAGCAGGTCTTGAAATACCGGCTTCACCCACTGTCAGGATCTTCGGCGATGTTCGTTACGTGTTCCTTGACTATAAGTTTAAGGAACTGCCGGACGCTGTACTGGAGGGCGCCGAATCGGATTTCTATTCAATCAATCTTGGTCTGTTATTTCAATTCTGACGACTGAATTGAAAATTGTCAACGCCTTCGAATCCAAGGTCGGGTTCCCATCGAGGAACCCGACTTATTTTTTTGTGCCCGGCAAAGCCAGATAGCGGACTGTGTCGCTCTACAATAGATGCCGAAAAACCGAGCCAAGGGGCACAATCCCTTCAATTATATTGCCGATTTGACGACAGACTGCTATCATAGTGGTGTTCGTAGAGTTAAGAACCCTGTAAAGTCGTAGATGTTGGTGATAGAAGTTTGAGCGAAGAGATTCCCGACAAGACCAGAATCAATGTTGCCGCACTTGCACCGGGCGGCATGGTCAATCACTACCGCATCGTCGAGAAGATCGGCGCCGGCGGCATGGGCGAAGTGTTCCTCGCCGAAGACACCAAACTCGAACGACGAGTCGCGCTGAAATTCCTGCCGTCGCACGTCGCTCAGGATGCCGATGTCCGCTCTCGCTTCACCCGCGAGGCACAATCGGTAGCAAAACTCGATCATCCCAATGTCATCACGATTCACGAGGTCGGCGAATGGGAGGGCAGGCCCTACTTCGCGATGCAATACATCGACGGCAAGACACTTCAACACCACTCCCGCGACGAGCAGTTAACTGCCGCGGATGTGATCAAGCTCGTTCTGCCGATTGCCGAAGGTCTCGGCAAAGCTCACAGTGTCGGCGTGATCCATCGCGATATCAAATCGGCGAATATCATCCTCGACAAGGAACTGCGTCCAAAGATTCTCGACTTCGGCCTGGCAAGCATCAAAGGCAGCGAGATGTTGACGAAAGCCGGTTCGACTCTCGGTACCGTGGCGTACATGTCGCCCGAGCAGGCAAGAGGGCTCGAAGCCGATCAGCGATCCGATCTGTTTTCGCTGGGCATCGTGATGTATGAACTGATTGCCGGGCGCACGCCGTTCAAAATGGACAATGACGTTGCCACCATGAACAAGATCATTAACGAACCGCCGGAACCGCTGGCGCGATATAAGTCCGAAGTACCGCCGGAACTACAGCGCATAGTATCCAAGTGTCTGGCAAAACAACCTGCAGAACGCTATCAATCGGCCGCCGACTTGGTAGCCGATCTTCGCACATTGTCGCGGCTTGTCGAACCGGGCGAACACAGCGCCACCGCACGCGTCACGACGGCCAAGCCTTCGATCGCCGTGTTGCCATTCGCCAACATGAGCGCCGATCCCGAGAACGAATATTTCTCGGATGGTCTGACCGAAGAATTGCTGAATGTGCTCGCTAAAAATCCCGAACTGAAAGTCACTGGACGTACTTCGTCGTTTGCGTTCAAAGGCAAACACGAAGACCTGCGCAGTATCGGGCAAAAACTGGGCGTCGGAACGATTCTTGAGGGCAGTGTCCGCAAGGCGGGCAATCGGGCGCGCATTACGGCGCAGTTGGTAAATGTTGCTGACGGATTTCATCTCTGGTCGGAGACATACGACCGCGTACTCGACGACATTTTCGCGGTGCAGGACGAGATTGCCGGCGCTGTTTCCAAAGCAATGCATGTCACTCTTGTTGGCATCGAAGTCGAAAAAGACGAATCAACCCTGAAAGTTATTCGTTGATTCTCCGCGCACAACAATCGCATCTGCAGATGACGAAAGAGAGCCTGGACAGTGGCTGTTGAGCTATATAGGCAGGCCATTGCGATTGATCCGGATAATGCCCGTGCCTGGGCAGGTCTCAGCTTTGTCTATGGATACCGTGTGGCGTATGGACATGGCGAATATGATCAAGAGCATCCCATTGGCCAGGGCGGCTGCCGACAGGGCGCTCGCGCTCGACGACCAACTGCCCGAGGCTCATTTGGCTATGCTACATTTTGTCTTGGCGCTTAGAACTGAAGGTCAAAGAAAGCATAGCCGAGATTCGACGAGCGCACGAATTGGCGCCCAGTGACAGCACGATTACGAGTTGTCTGGCGTCCTGCGAGTTCATCTTCGGAAATTTCGACCGCGCAATCACGCTTGGGAAGGCTGCGGTTGAACTGGATCCCTTAAATCCGACTGCCTGCCGTGAGCTGGGCCGCATATTCGGTTGTGCCGGCAGGCATAGCGAGGCCCGGGAAACATTGCTTCGTGCTCTGGAGTTGAGTCCGGATATGACAGCGCTCCATCTGGCACTAGGCTATTCTGCTTTGGTTGAAGGCAAGTTTGAAGAGGCATGCAAGCTTGTGGAAAAAGAAACTGCCGGATTTCGCTATTGCGGCCTTGCGATGGTGGCTTTTGCGCTCGGCAGACAAGAAGAGTCGGATCTCCATCTGGCCTGCTTAAGAATGAAGGCGAAAAGTGGGCCTTCCAGATTGTCATGTCCTTGCGCTTACCGAGACGAAGTTGACAAGGCCTTTGAATGGCTCGAAAGGGCTTATGACATCCGCGATTCAGGCATCCCGTTGACAAAAACGCAGCCGTTCTTGAAGTCGCTCCACTCTGATCCGCGCTGGCCGGTATTTCTCAAGAAGATTGGAATGGATGATTAGCTCTTCAAGTTCATAAACAGCAGCATCACTCTGTATCGTACTGCATAAGATGTCAACGAACGAAGCACCAGATAGCAACCCTCATCAACGCAAGTTCGATTCCGGATCACAGATCGATCACTACTCGATCGTCGGCAAGCTAGGCGCCGGTGGAATGGGTGAAGTCTACCGCGCGGTCGATACGCGCCTCGGCCGTGACGTTGCGATCAAGGTCCTGCCGCCGCATTTGGCGTCCTCCGCCGATATCCGTGCGCGCTTCGAACGGGAGGCCCGAACCATCTCGCAACTCAATCATCCGAATATTTGCACGCTCTACGATATCGGGCATTTTGACGGCGGCGACTATCTCGTCTTTGAGTACCTGCAAGGTGAAACACTCGCCGGCAGAGTCGAGCGGGGTCCGCTGGCAGTGAACGAATTACTGAAAGTCGCGACTCAAATCGTTGATGCGCTTGTGCAGGCTCACTCCGCGGGAATCATTCATCGCGACTTGAAACCCGGCAATGTGATGATCGCCGACTCCGGCGTGAAGTTGCTCGATTTCGGATTGGCGCGTCCCACCACCACTGTTGATGCCCCGTTGTCGGACGAAACCAAGACTGCTGTTGTGCCGCTCACGACCGTCGGGGCAATTGTTGGCACGATTCAATACATGGCGCCCGAGCAGATTGACGGCAAAGCTGTTGATGCGCGAACGGATATTTTCGCGCTTGGCTGTGTCCTCTTCGAGATGGCTACCGGCAGAAGGCTATTTGACGGCGCGAACACTTCCGCTGTCCTCAGCTCGATTCTCAAGTTTGATCCGAATCAGATCACCGATCTTGCTGAGTTCGTTCCAAAGCCGCTCGAACAGATCATTCGTCGATGTGTCGAAAAGGATCCCGACTTGCGTCATCAAAGCGCTGCTGACCTGGCTGCTGAATTGTCGCAGCTCCGCAATTGGGTAAGAGATGAAGCACTGCCGCAGCTGATGCGCATCATTGAAACGATTCAGACACTTGATGAAGGGCCCGAAGCGTGGGACGCATTCCTGCTCGCGTGCGAAATCCGAAAGTTCGAACCGGACAATCCCAAGCTTGAGCAACTGTGGCAAGACTTCACCCGCAAGATTTCGATTACCTCCGACCCGCCGGGTGCGCTGGTCTCTGCGCGATACTACGGCAAGTCGTCAACTCATTGGGTTCGGCTGGGCACGACGCCATTGGTTGACCTGAGATTTCCGCGCGGCATCACTCAACTCCGTGTCGAGTTAGCAGACTACCGCTGTTCCGAAGATGTTCTCTGGATCTATGAACTTGGCACCGCCGGCGCAACCGATTCAGCAATTCCGATGTGGCACTATCTACTATCCAAGCCGGGAGAGATTCCTGATGAAATGGAACGCGTACCGGCGGGCAAATTCAATCTCTTTATGCCGGGACTCGACCATCTGACTTCCGAGCCGACGGTCGCGTTCTTGATGGACCGCCATCCAGTGACTAATCGCATGTACAAGGAATTCGTGGATGCGGGTGGATATCGAAATCGCGATTTTTGGCGGCATCCGTTCAATGACGGCGATCGGACACTTTCTTGGGAAGAAGCCATGGCGCGCTTTGTCGACACCATCGGGCAACCCGGTCCTGCGAAGTGGGAGATGGGCGAGTATCCGCATGGCGAGGACAACTATCCAGTGACAGGTGTGAGCTGGTTCGAAGCGAATGCCTACGCTGCTTGGGCGGGCAAGGAACTGCCGACGATATTCCATTGGAATCGAGTTGCGTTCACAGTTGCCAGCTCGCATATGATTCCACTTGCCAACTTCTCGGACAAAGGGCCGGTTCCGGTAGGCACGACCGCGAGTATCAATCGTTTTGGGGTACACGATCTTGCCGGTAATGTGCCCGAATGGGCGCTCAATGAATGCAATCGCCGTGGCGACAGGTTTATACTCGGCGGCGGTTGGAACGATGCGGAGTATGCGTTTACCGATGCCTTTGCAATCAGCGCTTTCAATAGAAATGCGACCAACGGATTCCGCTGTATTCGACCGCTTGAGACGGAAACGAATCGCCATAATCTTGAGCGACAAATCGAGTTACCGTTTCGTGATTTCCGGGTGGAGAAGCCGGTTCCGGATGAGGTTTTCAATTTCTTCCTGAGACAATTCCACTACGACCCGACGCCGTTGAATGCGGAAATTGTCGCCGAAGAACCAACCAACGTTGGCATTCGTCAGACGATTCATTTTGCAGCCGCTTATGGCGGCGAGCAGATGATCGCCTATCTTTATCTCCCGCCGAAACTCACGAACCCGCTGCAAACAGTGGTTCTCTTTCCCGGGTCGCTCGCTATTCACAGCACAACTGTCGGCCCGTCCGAGCTGAGGCGCTCCGAGTTTATTGTCAAGAGCGGTCGCGCATTACTGCTGCCGATTTACAAAGGGACTTATCAACGCGGCGATGAACTCAATTCGGACTATCCCGAACCGACTGCGTTCTATCGCGATCATGTGATAATGTGGGGTAAAGATCTCGCGCGCTCGATTGACTATCTCGAAACGCGCAACGATATCGACCTGTGCAAGCTTGCCTACTATGGTATCAGTTGGGGCGGTGCGATGGGAGCGATCATGCCCGCTATCGAGAAGCGGATCAACCTGGTCATCCTCTATGTTGCCGGCATGGTGTTTCAGCGCAGCCTGCCGGAAGCCGATCAGATCAACTATGTCTCGCGCGTAACTCAGCCGACTTTGATGCTCAACGGCGAGCTGGATTTCTTCTTTCCGGCAGAGACCTCACAGAAACCAATGTTCGACCTGCTTGGCACGCCGCCGGAATACAAGAAATACATCAGTTATCCGCTCGGTCATTCGGTGCCGCGAAATGAGCATATCAAGGAAGTCCTTGCTTGGCTCGATCGCTACTTCGGCCCGGTCCAGTAGGTCATCAGCGCGTCTTCATTGTCGCAAACCGGCGTAGATTCGGTTTACTTCTTTCTTGCCAGCGTATACATCGCGAACAAATCATTGGCAAGATCCATGTCCTTATCCCAACCGAAAGCTTTCGCCATCTCATGCGCCGCCGGAGTGTCGACGATGTCAAATGCCAGCACTTCAAAACCGATTTGTTCGAATAGCTCTTTCTTGAATGGCGAACGGCCATCGGACCACGGTATATACTTTTCTGCCTCAGGGCCGGTGTACTTCGGGTGCAAGTTGTAGATCATAAAGTATCCGCCCGGCTTGAGCAAGTCGTAGACGCGCTTGACATAGGTGGAATCATCGACGCCGAGATGGACAAGCATCTTCGGGTCGACCTCGCGTTCAGGATGGACGTAACCGTTCTTGAGCGTGTTCTTCGAGAAGAATACATCGAAACCACTTCCGAGTTGCGCATTAATCAGTGAGTCGGTCGGGAAGAATCCGTAGAAGGCGCGCAGGTGTCCGGGTTTCCCTTTGCCGGCAACTTTACAGCGCGCAATCGTACCGGTGTCGGTCGGCTGGGAGTAGAGCGATTTGAAAACGGCTTCGACTTCAATGCCGGTCGCATCAGCACCAAGCGAAGCCAGCCCGCGCAGTTGACCGATAGATCCGAATCCAAAATCAACCAGTTTCAAACCATCGGCGGATTTGAGTCCGGCTTGCCCGAGCAGATCATATGCGCGCGCAACGGCCACCGGTGTTCCATATCCCGTGAAATAGTAGAAGTCCTCGCCGTATTCACGTCTGACAAAACCGGAGGTTGTGTCGAGACCCGATGCGATGAATTCAGCCTCGGTCATGGCGCCGCGCGTTTCGCGATTGCGATATATGATGCGCTTGCCTTCAATCGCGGGGAGTTCCATCATTGACTGAAGGAACACCTTGGCGAAATCGCTTTTCACCAGCGGCATCATGGCGATTGCATCATTGCGCATCTGCTCGGTTGCGGTGATGGTGGTGTCTTCCTGCGCCAGCAGGGGACTTACCGCTGCAAAGATCGCGATTAACACTGGCAGAATTAGGGCTACATCACGCAGAGATCGTTTCGAATTGGAGGCTGTATACACTATTGGGTCCTTTCAAAAAATTGGTAACAGATTACAGATACGATTGCGGCCACAGAAGGTTTCAGTATCGGACCGGTGTCCAATCTAAGGATGTCCTTGTTGGTCGGCAATCGACAGCTTATTCTACAATGTCAGAAGACTGGAGGCAATGAATGAAATCGCTCGTCAAGCTACTTGGCATCGCCGGACTTACAATGGTCGTCGGCGGATGCTTCGGATACACTCGCACTGTGCCGGAAGAATCGACTTATTATGAGGAAGTTGTTGAAGACTCAGCGGAGGTCGATGAGATTACAACTCAGGAGATTGGCCAGGCGGGACAAGGAATCCCAACTAACGCCGCGTTGGTAGAAACAACCTGGTATCTCACCGGCGTAAATGGCCGTAGTCTTTTCGTCGAACCGGGAATGCGTCCGATTTATATAGAGTTAATTGCTGAAGGGAGCCGGCTCATCGGCTATACCGGATGTAACCGGATCATGAGCAGCTATCGTATCAACGACGGGACTCTGGTTTTCGCTCAAATCGGCGCTACCAAGGTGTTCTGTCCCGGAATGATGGAGATCGAAAGTGAAATCATCGCGGCGCTGTCGCGGGTGACCAACTATCGCGTCATCGGCAACGTGCTGGAGTTGTCGACAGGTGCGGAATTGGTCGCAAGTTTCGAGGCGTCGGTAATGATGATACCGATTGATTAGAAATTGGCAATCAAGGATGAAAAAGTATCAGGTCAACTATTTCTCACAGATTACGGAGGCTACAAATGACATTGAGAATATTCGTATCGACAATGCTTGCGGCAATGACCTTGCTTGCCGGCTGTGCCAAGAAGAGTGAACCACAGAGTGAGCCGGCGACGCAAGGACTGTCGGCGGCAACGGAACAACTTTCGCTTCCGGCGATATTCAGCGGTACGATCCCGTGTGCTGATTGCGAGGGAATCACGTTGACATTGGACCTTCGCGCCGACAGCAGCTATGTCGAGCGTCGCGAATACTTGGGCAAGGCGGCAGAAGGGAAGAACGTATTCCTCGAAAACGGTACTTGGACAGCGGCGGCGGGAAAGATCACCTTGAGACCGGCTTCGGGCGAAGGACCGATTCTTGCGATCACATCGGCGCACTCGTTGCGGTTGCTTGACCGCTCGGGGAAAGAAATCGACTCGCAATTAAATTATGACCTCACGCATGTCGCCAGTTATGCGCCGCTAACGGAAAGCGACATTCTTTACGGTACGATGTGGATCTTGACTGAACTGCGCGGTATGGAAACTGTCGCGGATTCTTCACGACAGCCGGTTCACATTCAGTTGACTGCCGAAGGAAGCAAGGTCTCCGGTTACGGCGGTTGCAATCGTATGACGGGAAGTTTTGCAGTCAACGCCGACACGCTAATATTTGGTCACATGGCGGCTACGAAAATGGCGTGTCCTTCCGGCACCGATATTGAGATGGCGCTTTTCGAAGCGCTGGATCAGGCATTGACCTACACTATCAAAGATGAAGTGCTGACAATCAACAGCGATGTCGCGGTGTTGGCGCGGTTCAAGGCGAAGAAATAATTGGGTGAAGGTTGAGCGGAGCAGTAAGTGACCGACAGTCCAAAATTCTTCAAGAACCCAGCAGAGTTTCGGCGCTGGCTTAAGAGCAACCACACCAAGGTCGCCGAACTGTGGGTAGGGTTCTATAAAGTTGGCACCGGCAAGCCAAGTATCACTTGGAAGGAATCGGTCGATCAGGCGCTCTGCTTCGGTTGGATCGACGGCATACGCAAGAGTATCGACGGCGACAGCTACAAGATCCGCTTCACACCGCGCAAATCGACGAGCAACTGGAGCAAGGTGAATATCAAGCGATACGGCGAACTGCTTGAAGAGGGTTTAATTCAACCGGCGGGGAAGAAAATGTTCGAGGCGAATTCCTTGCGGCGACGCGACTATTCTTATGAACAGGAACAGCGCACCATGTCGGAGATGTACATCGAGGAATTCAAAAAGAACAAGAAGGCTTGGAAGTATTATTCAGATCAAGCCCCTTGGTATCAGCGGACTTCAAGCTATTGGGTGATGAGTGCCAAGAAGGAAGAGACAAGAGCGAGGCGACTTGCGCAGTTGATCTCTGATAGCGAGCAGGGTAAAAGGCTGGGGTTGATGACAGCCAAAGATTCGAGCAAGAAGTAGATCCGTCCGATTGGTTTATCGGACAGACCTGCTGTAAGTCAGACTACGGACAAGCAGCGCAAGGCGCGGTTCCGCCGCTGTATAGATAACTGAATAGATAAACGGCATCCGCGACTGTCAAGAAGCCGTCGCAGTTTGCGTCGGCGGCTTCCAAGTCAATCGTTCCTTGCCACTCGGCGAATATCGCCCAAATCATCACAACGATATCTGAGATATTGAGATTGAGATCACGATTTGCGTCGCCGCATGCAACCGGATCGAGCTCTGTCCTGCGTTGGGTGTAAACGCGAGAGTTGTCGAGGTCGGTGGTTTCTGCGGTCAGAAGCGTGCCCTCACCGCTGTAAGTAAACCAAGGCTCGCCGGGCGCTTGATCTGCTTCCGATCCCGCGAGCAAGATTTTGGTTACGCCGTTCTCAAACGACCAGCTCTGATAGACGTTGCCCGGTGCAGTGGGAAGAAATGTTGGAGTGATTTCGCCTGCGAATGTCAGGTAAGCACCTGCAAGCGGCGCGCGCGAATCAACGCGGATAGATTTGGAACTCGTGTTGTGCGTGAACACTGCCGTCATCGTGTCGGCGGGGAAGATATCGTTGAACGGCACGACATCGCCTGCGATGGCTCGCAGAATGTAGATCAGGTCACGATACTCGAGGTAGAGCCCATTGTGGTTGACATTACTGTTGATCATTTGTTGCTGGCGCTGAGACGGAATTGTGCTGAAAACCGAGAGGCCGTGAAGAAAGTAGCTCGCAAAAAGATCTGCATCGGCGACTTCGAATGTCAAACCGTTGAGATTTAAGTCTCCATAGTCGGGAGGGGGCGGGTCCCCGCAAATGGTCTCGATCCCGCCTTCGCGGTAGTTAACTGCCCGCCAACTCAAACTGTTGTCTGCGCCGCAGAGTCCGGGTCGACCTTGATTCGTGTGCAACGTTGCGGGTACTGGATAGAAGTCGTTTGCACCGGTACTTCTGAACACAGTATCGGCGTAGAAGAGGTTTCCGTAGACATTTGTAAACAAATTGTCGCCGCAACTTTCCCAGTAGAAACGAAGTGGGTAAGAGGAGCAAGCCGATACGTTCGGGCTGATTGGAGTAAACACCAGCATTGCAATGGTGCCGGAGCCGGACAATCCAAGATCGCATGCGGGATCGAGTGTGAAGACCCACGACCGAATCGCAGTTATAGTGACGAGCCCGGGTGGACATTCGCCAGCGCAATTCGTTGCGCCTGGGTGGTATGTGAATATTTCCCAATTGCAGTCCGTTAGTAGGCGACCCGCCTTAATCGTGTCGAGTTTGAACAAAGTTTCATCGTACTCAATCGTCAGTTGAAACGCCATTGACCGAAGGCCGGAGAAGTCCGGGTTGTAGTTGATATCTACTTGATATTGAGTATTCCCAGTATGAGTAGCCTTGGCCGATCGAAACCGTTGGCCGTGCGATTAGCGTTGAGAACGATAAGATCAGATAGCGCCGGCAAAGACTAAGTTAAGCGGGCTCTAACTACATGATGTGCGCCGTTTGAGAGGTTGCATGGACATCATATTTCGTCCACTTGTAGGGACTTTCCTTTGAGTCTACAGGGCTATGATTTATCTGTGGCAACGGCTCCGTTGAATTTGACGGAGCCGAGGTTGCTAAGGGACAGCTTTGGGCATGGCGCGGCGCCGCCGCCAAAGACGTATGTGATTAAGTACACGGCATCCGAAATGGTGACAATTCCACTGCAGTCGACGTCGGCATCAGCCTCGTCAATAGGCGGAGGACCTCCGGCGAAGATGTAGCCAATCAAGTACACTGCATCACTGATACTGGTCGTGTTGTCGAAGTTGATATCGCCGCAAAGCGTTGGTGCGTTTTGATAGGCAATATTGGCTTGGATGTAGTTGTCGTTGAAGTCGGATGTACCGACAAAGGCGAGGTTGCCTTCACCGGTGTACGTCAACCAGATTGGGCCGGGAGTCGGGTTTGGTGTACTGGACAAGGTCATCACATGCGTCTTTACTCCATCGAATGAATACCATTGGAAGAAGTCGACAGGAGCTGCCGGGAAAAATGTCGGGACGATGTCGCCCGTGAATTCGAGATATGCTCCAGAGAGGTCGCCGGCGAAATCCACACTGATGACTTTGGCGTCGAAGTCCTGGGTAAACGTAGCGGACAGAGTATCGACCACATGCGGATCCGGAAATGGCAATGCATCTCCGACTATTATGCGCAAAAGGTAGGTCAGGTCTCGGAAGGTGAGCGTCGTGCCGTCGTTGTTGGCGTCGCTGGCTTGGATTTGCATTTCGAGTATTTGAGGATTTGGATCCAAAGCCGCGAGTCCGTGCATGAAATACTCACAGTAAAGCACAGCATCGGCAATTTCGTATGGGATACCATTCAAATTGAAATCGCCGCGAGCAAAAGGATCGGGACCACATGTGATGTCGATGTATCCCGGTTTGTATGTTATGGCACGGTATGGAGTCTTTCCTTCGATGGGACCGGACAGACAGGAGTTTGGTAACCCGGCGTATGTTGACAGTGTAGCCGGCACGGGCAGTACATAGTCCCACCCATAAACGTCATCGGCGACGTACAGTGAATCACCATCGCGAGTTGTGAAGGAGTTGTCACCACAGTCAGGCCAAAAGAATCGGACAAATGCGGCCTGACACTGATTCGATTCGTCATTGGGGACGTGGAACTTGAGATTGACAATTGATCCAAGTGCCGGGCCAAGGTAACAGCCGGGCGTGCCGGGAATTCCTGCAACATCGGCGACTGCTGATATGGTGATAATGCCTAAGCTATCAGCGTTCAACATGCTAAGCTGATAATCGAATTGCTCCCAACCGCAACCGGAGACCATGTCGCCTGGTTCGACGGAAACTAAGTCCACGAGAAATGCCGTGTAATGTATTTGCAACTTGAAGGAACCAAATTCAGGGCCAGCCTCATCGCGATCGAGCCGCACGGGCATCAGGACGGTATCGCCAAGTTGCGTATTGTGCGTTTTCGGGATTGAAATGGTGGTCGTGGCGAACGATGACGCTGAAACGAAAAGTAATGCAAAACAAGCAACGCCAATGCGATTGTTCGGTCATGTCTGCGAGTGCGCGACCGGACAAATGGAGCAAGCATACAACCTCCTCAACCGGCTATTCCGCCAATTGTGTATGTAACATCGAGTAAGAATCTCTCTCTGAGAATCTCATCCGCTCGGAGTAATGCTCCGAGCGGATGAGTACTTCAACTCAAACTATGGGCAGTTGGCGCAGGGCGCGCTGCCGCCGGAAAAGACATACTGCAACAAATAGACAGCGTCGGAGATAGTAACCTGACCGGAGCAGTCGACATCGGCGAGTGCCGGGTCAAATGGTCCGGGCCAGATGTCGAAGATGTGGCCAATCATTGCGACAATATCGCTGATGTTGATAGAGCCATCCTCATTGACATCACCGCATATTGCGGGAGCGCCTTCAATGACGATCTGTGACGTGATTCTGGTGTCGAAAAAGTCGGCGGTTTGGACCGAACTTAGAGTTCCATTGCCGGTATACGAGAACCAGAGACTGTCGGGTGAATTATGCGGAGTGGAGCTTGACAGCAACACGCGGGTCACGCCGTTCTCGTAATGATAGTCCTGCACGAAGTTTCCGGGTGCGCCAGGAAGGAAGGTCGGCACAATCTCTCCGATGAATGCGAACGCACCACCGGCGAGTTGGGTCGGGTACGATGCGCGGACAGTCTTGGCGACTGTATTCTGTGTGAAGATAGCGACAGCAGTGTCGGAGGGAGATTCCTTCGGAAATGGCAGCGCGTCACCGACGATAACTCGAAGGAGGTAGGTCAGGTCCTGGAACTCGAGGACATTGCCATCATCATTAGCGTCACTTGCGCCGATCTGCGCCTGCCGAAATATGGGGTCTTCATTGAATACTGAAAGGCCGTAAAGAAAGTACTCAGAGAACAAAACGGCATCAGCAATCTCGTATTGAATTCCGTTCAAGTTAAGATCGCCGGTCATGTCGATGCTATCGGCACAGACGATGTTGATGTATCCATGACGGTAGTTGATTTCTCTTGTAGGCTGATTGGGCGAACCACCTGTGATGCAACTCGCCGGGGCACCTTCGATAGTATGTAGTGTTGGCGGAATCGGATAATAGCTGAAGTCATCGGTGGCTGAGAATACGGTGTCTGAAATGAGGTAAGTCGCGCCCGTCTCAGAAGCAAAACCGTTGTCGGCGCAATCATTCCAATAGAATTCGATAGGTGTGAGCATACACTCGTATGCTGCATTGTTCTTCACGTAAAATTTCAGAACCGCAATCGTCCCTGCTCCGTTATCCCCGAGATTGCAGGTCTGCTCTCCGGGGACTGTCGGCGAGTCTCCGAGTCCGACGATTCGCACAAGACCGGTAGGGCAATCGCCTTCGCAGCCAGCTTCCACTCCCGAACGATAGACGAAGAACTGCCAGCTGCAATTCGTTAGCAGGCTCCCTTGCGAGACGCTTTCGAGTGTGAGCGCAGCGTCATCGTATGCAATCAATAAGTCAAATCCGGCAGATACGGTGCCCGTGCCTCTCGGATCAAAATTGATCTCGACATATTCGTACAGCCCCTGAATAACATCTTTAGTGCGTTCGATGGTAACCAGCGGACGCGCGGCAAGAGCGATAGAAGGCACAAAAGTGCTTAGTAAGAGCGCGAAGGCTAGCAACGCCAACGCGGCAGTGACTGTGTGTCTCGGATTTGGGACACGTTTAGACATACAACCTCCTCAACGGGTTTTGGTTAAAGCAGTGTCTAAAACGTTAGCAATATGATCGGGCTAAGATTCCAATCGAATGTTTTGAAGTACTGTTTTCTCTTAGTTCATTCGATAGCAGTATCTAATGATAACCTCAAATCGTGGATTGTCAAGTTGCCAATTGCGCGAATCCTGGTCGCGTCGTCTCCCAAATAGGTCCACAGCGTACTGTGGTATATCGAGCACCCGGCCCCGGTTGTGTAGTCGGGACCGGGCAATTTGCGAAGAGGCTAGTCGCAGCTCGCGCCGGCGTCTGCGCCGGCGAAAAAGCTTAGACGGAAAAGCCGAAACAAAAAAATCACCAGTCCAGCGCCGTAAGTCTACTAAAGGTACTGAGCGGCTTTGCTGACTGATATAGCAGCAGTAACGTAACGCGATCCTTAGCGGAGCATACTGCGGCTGAGTTTAGAAATGACGATGTTCTTGTAAGAACGCGCTTAGACATAGCAATTCCTCCCGTGTCTTCGAGAATTGGATTAAGTCTAAAACGCTAACAATGAGGCGATGATGAGGCCCTATACTAAATTTAGATGTACTTAAGTTACCGGGTTAAGATCGACAATTCGAAGTTGGCATTCGAGTGCGAGTTTGTCAAGTTAATTTTTTGCCCTCACCCCGACCCCTCTTCCGCCTGCGGCGGGAGAGGGGAACGGCGGATGCGAAATTACTTAATCAATTTTGCTGTGAGTTTGATTTCGACTGAGGCGAGAGCCTGAGAAATCGGGCAGCCGACTTTGGTACCGGCGGCGATTTCTTGAAACTTGGCTTCGTCAATGTTTGCTACGCGAGCTTCAGTAACAAGCTCGATCTGGGTAATCTTGAAACCGGTTTCAACTTTGTCGAGGTGGACGTTGGCGGTTGTTGAGATCTGATCGGGGACAAATCCAGCGGCGGAAAGACAAGCCGAAAGCGCCATTGAGAAACAACCGGCATGGGCGGCGCCGACGAGTTCTTCTGGATTGGTGCCGATACCGGACTCAAAACGCGAGGTGAACGAGTACTGCGTGTCTTTGAGGGTGCCGGTTTCGGTCGAGACTGTGCCCTTGCCGGCTTTGAGATCGCCTTTCCAGACGGCGGATGCTTTACGAATCATTAATTCCTCCTATGTAATTGTAAACATCGTATCAGTTTACCAATTAGTACGGAAGAATGAGTGACGGGTTTGAACAGGTCGAGATTTCGTTTCGTTTAAGTGTCTACTAAATTGACTTCTTTCTCTTCAAAAATTACGGCATAACCCGGGTTAATCGGGACAGCTAGGGCCATTCACCGAAACCGGTGCTCACTTTAGAGACCATTTGCATCTGCAACCGGGGCTACCTTTTGCAGACTCGCCCCTGCAAGTTTTCGCAGTGAGATCGAGATTGTTAAACCGCAACGGCCGTTGCGAACTCACTGCAAACACATGTTGGGCCGGCAAAGCTGGCGCTTCTGAGCGAACATCAGTGCCTTCACTTATTGGCGCGAAAAATAATGTCGAGTGGATAGCAACAGATTTTTGCCCTCACCCCTAACCCCTCTCCCAAAACGGGAGAGGGGAATCTTGCGCGGGCGTGGCGGACACACCCCCGTCCCGCGTCCTCCGACCGGGCCCCTCTTGGCTTGCCAGGGGGATCGGGTTTGCGCTTCCGCCACCCCCCACCTCTTGATAGAGGGGAGTAGAAGTTGACGGTGGAATGATTGGGTGTCGGGGTTTTGGCAAAAAAGGCGACTATTGACAAAAATGGAATATGTAGTAACTTGTCAATAATGGGGTGGGCATGGTCTTCGAAGTGACTGTGGTTCTTGTCTTTTGATGAAAGAATCCGATTGAACGGGCACTCCTGCAGAGAATAGCACAAATACAACAATTTTGGCGCGAGGTTGGCAGTGAAAGCACTTATCAGACTTGCCGTAATCCTGAGCGTTTTGGCGCTAATGCATCCGCTTGCTGCGCAGAATTCAAAGGAGATAACGCTTGAGTTTCGGGGCAGTACGCTGTGGACAAAGTTCAACGATATGGATCTGCAAGGGAACTATGGATACGCTATCTGTCCATTCGGATTGATGGCGTTTGATATCAGCGATTCTACGGTGCCGACGCCGGTCGGGCAGGTGTATTTGCCGCGCGGGGATCGGAGAAAGATCGTTGTTGACGGTGGGCGGGCGTATATCTCGGACGGTGCTGGAGGACTTCGGATAGTCGACATTTCCGATCCAGCACACATGAACCAGGTCGGTCTTTTTGATCCGGACGGACAAGTTTACGCTGCGGCAGTGTCGAACGATTTGGCGTATGTCAATGAGTGGGATCATGCGCTGCGAATACTCGATGTCAGCGATCCCGCCGACATATTTGAAGTTGGCCACTGCGATTCCGCGCGCGTTGGCATGGATGTCAAAGTACGCGACAGTTACGCTTACGTCGCGACCTGGAACGGCGGATTTCAGATTATTGATGTCAGCAATCCTGCAAGCCCGCAGTTGTATGGCAGTTTGCTCTCGACGGATCAGGGATATTGTTTCGATTTGCGCGGAGATTATGCGGTACAAGCTGTGATGTCGAAGGGGCTTCGTTACATCGACATCAGCGATTTGCAGAACCCGGTATTGGCAGGAAGCTGGAACGCAAACGGTGTGATCTGTGATGCTGCATTCTGCGATAGCTTTGCAGTTATGGCAAACTGGGGTGCGCTGCAGGTCATCAATCTTGCGCAGGCCCCGACATTAACGCTGACCGCGACATTGAATGCGCCTTACATTTACAATGTGCTGGTGAGAAATCATACGGCGTACTTCTGCGATACTGATTCGTTGATGGTAGTCGACCTCAATAATTTGCCTTCGCTGCCGGTAGTCGGCAAGTACCAATCACGGTACGTAGTTCTGGATGTCGCAGTCTCGGGCAACTATGCTTACGTTGCGAACATGAACACGGGGCTGCACGTGCTTGACATTTCGAATCCCACCAACCCGATTCTCGCAGGTGAGCATACATCATACTCGGCTTCGGATGTTGAAGTGCGCGGAGATTATGCCTACACGGCAGATGACCGTCAGAACAAGATCCATGTGTTCGATATATCGGATCCCGAAGCCCCTGTGCCGGTTGGCGAGATATTTGGCGGCGGAGATATGAACAAACTGGATATCGATGATACGCTGCTATGTGCGACAATGGGGAATTCCGGTTTTGTCATTCACAGCATGGCATTACCAGAAGCGCCGAACTACTTGGGAATGTTTGACCCGCCGGGAACGACATGGGGAATTGACTTAGTTGATACGATAGTCTATGCGGCTTGCGACAACGGGGGACTGCGGATTTATGATGTTGGTAGTCCGGCAAGCATTCACCAAGAAGGAAATTTCCCGACGGCGAAACAAGCGATGGCAGTGGCTGTGCGCGATACGCTGGCATACGTTGCGACCTGGTATGGCGGGCTGGAGATTATCAATGTCAAGAATCCGGGGGCGATGACGCGCATTGGCCAAGTTGCGATGGTTGGTCCGCTGTGGACAGTGGAACTTGACGGCAACTATGCTTATCTGGGCGGTGAGACGGATAGTCTGTGGGTGGTTGATATCAGCAATCCCGCGATGCCGGTCTGGGCGGCCTCATTTGGAACAAACTCGCAAGCCCGTGATGTTGCGATTGCCGGGAATAATGTTTATGTCGCGAATTACAACGGCTTGCTGATTCTCGAAAAGATCGGCGGGTCTGTTTGCGGCGACTGCAACGGGTCGCAGAGCGTCGATATTTCGGATGTGGTCTATATGGTGAACTACATTTTTGCGGCAGGACCAGCACCACAGGATTCAGCGGGCGGCGATATCAACTGCAGCGGGCAGATGGATATTTCAGATGTTGTGTACATGGTGAGTTTCATATTTGCTTCGGGACCGGCGCCGTGCAGCGGGTGTGAGTAGGAAGTGGAACGGATAGCGCTGTCCTACTGAGGATCGTCGAGCTGGAATTTTATCTCGTAGGTAACCCAGAGCGCAACGGGGCGACCTTTGGTTCTCCGCCGGTTTCCATCGTGATGCCTTGGCACAGGCTCGCGCTGAATCTTCAAAACCGACAAGTGTTCCGGAATCCTTTTCGATTAGGGTGGCTCGAGCTACTCCATCAATTCCAACCAGAACCGTGACCCAGACTGAACCATCGATTCCAGCTTTGCGGGCAATTTCCGGATAGGTTAGAAGAGGCGATTTAAGTTGAACTGGACGCATTTCGACCTCAACAGCTCCTGTCGAGTCAGACTTGCGTGTGGCATCCGGATCGAGTAGTCCGAAGTTTTGTCCGGTGGAGTCGGAGCCAGTGCCGAGTCTGAGACTCTGGCCAGAACCAGAACCGAGAGGAGTAGAAGTCGTCTTCTTTGTGGCGCAGGCGGCAAACATGGTCGCGATGCAAGCTATGGTGAGAATTAGTATGACTGGTCGCGGAGTGGTTTTCATTTAGTCCTCGGTTTCGAATCGAGCAGAATCTTGTTGAGAGATATGTTAGCGCAAAGCGGAGTAGAATCAACAATAAAGTCGATGAGGGGGTGAAGGTTGCGGGAGGGACACCCCCGCGCCCAGCCACCCCCGCCTTGATCGCGCTCTCCGCCGCGGCGGATCGCGCGCTCAAGGCACCCCTCTCAAGAGGGGAATTGAAATTTGCGAAGTGTACAAGACGCTGGAGTGAGCTGCGTTGGGACAGGGTTGATTGTGGCGCATGACAGACAGGAATGTCTGTCCTACCTGAGCGAAAGAGGCGCAATGACAGACAGGAATGTCTGTCCTACCAAAGATCTACGAACTAATCATAGACTACGGGCAATTGGTACAGGGCGCAGGACCGCCTGCAAAAACATAGAGGACCAAGTAAACTGCATCGCTTACAGTCAGTATCCTGTTGCAGTCAACGTCGCCAGCGTAGACATCAAGAGGCGGCGGTCCGAAGACGAAAATGTAATTAATCAAGGACACTGCGTCGCTAATGTTCCTATGGCCGTCGGCGTTGAAATCGCCGCAGTTTGCGGGTGCGGTCTCAAAGGCAATCTGGGCATCGATCGGCGAGTCCGCGAAATCCGTCGTTGTCACGGAAACGAGGGTGCCTTCGCCGGTATAGCTGAACCAATATCCGTTCGAGGCTTGATCGGGCTGACCGCTGGCCACAAGTACCCGGGTACCGCCGCTGAGATTCATTGTCAGGTGGAAGAAGTTATCAGGCGCGGCCGGCATGAAGTCCGGGGTGATCTCACCGTCGAAATCCAGAATTGCGCCGGCAAGCGTGTGCGGAGATTCGACGCGCACATACTGGGAAAAAGTATTCTGGGTAAAAAGGGCTGTCAATGTGTCGACTGCGGGCAACTTGGGAAAGGGTACTGCATCGCCATAGACAATGCGGGCCAGATATACGAGGTCGCGAAACTCAAGCGGCATGTTATTGGCGTTGACGTCGGAAGCGGCGACCTGGGCGTCGACATCCGTCGTGAATGCCGCCAATCCAGCGAAGAAGAAGTCGGAGAAGAGAATCGCATCGGACACCTCATTCGCAAGTCCGTTGAGATTGAGGTCGCCGCGACTGTCGAGTGGAGACGCCGATGCATATGTGCAAAACAAAAACGCGGCGGCAAGTATTGCCAGAGCGCCCGCGCCGATGTGTCTTTGGTTGGGGACACGTTTAGACATACAACCTCCAATTAAGCGGTATGCGTTAGGGTTTGGTCTAATACGTTAGCGAAGTACTAATTAAGTATAGCATCGGTGGCGAAAATATTCTCGACCTTGAGATGTCAGGGATGCCCGTACCACCCTCAAGCTAAGAGCCTAGTCAAAATTGTCAAGGTCAAATATGGACCAAGAAAGCTGAAGTCGACCTACGGACTAAAGTCTTGACAGTCGCTGGTGGTTTGCGGTGATTGACGCATGCTTCCGGAATATTGGGCGATTGTCGGCGCTGTCATCGGCTCGGTTGGCGGATTGTACTACTTGTACGATACCATCGTCGGCAAAGCCCAGCCCAACCGCATCACGTGGCTGTTGTGGGGAATATTCCCGATGGTCATCTTTGTGGCGCAAAGGGTGCAGGGCGTTGCGAGTATTTCGTGGACGTCGTTTGTCGCGGGCTTCATGCCGTTATTAATCGTCGCGGCATCGTTCTTCAACAAGAAAGCTTATTGGAAAAGTGATCCGCGCGATTACTACCTGATGGCGGCGGCGATCATCGGGATCATTCTCTGGGCGATTACCGACAATCCGAATTTGGCGCTGCTGTTCTCGCTATTGGCTGATATGCTGGCGGCGATACCGACGTTGATCAAGTCGTATCGACATCCGCAATCCGAGAGTTGGATTGGATATGGTATTAGCGCGGTCGGATTTGGGATAAGTTTGTTGTCGGTGCAGGTCTTCAACTTTGAGAATGCGACGTTCGCAGCGTATATTTTTATTCTGAATGCTGCATTGGCTGTGATGGCGGTGAGGGGGAGGCGTAATTGATGAGGCGGGCGGAGGAAGAAGGCACGCACATTGAGCAAAGTGTATTAGTTTACTTTCCCGAATTCTTCGACCATTGAAAGTAGTCGCCGTTGGCCAATCCGAATACTGCAGTTCTTGCAGTGTCAACCCAAGCCGGTTTGACGGACTCGAGACTGTCAATCAACTCCTCGAAGCGCTCATACGAAACCCAAGTCGGGTAATTGACCATGCTTTCGAAACATTCGGAATGAACACCAAGTAGGTGCGCGCTGTCACTATCGACTTCAATGTACGCGTAAGCGTGCCACAGTTCGGGGCAAGTGCAGTTTTTGAAGTAATACTTAGCTCCACTAGCCGAAGGGACGCGCGCATAGAAATCTTCCCAACCCTGAAGATTTCCGCCAGCGTGAATGTACTCAACGCCGGGAAAATCAACGAAGTATTCGGCGAGTCTGATTGGATGCATGATATTGGCCGGCCTTAGTCCGATATAATGCGGATTGAAATTCCAATCGTAGAAGTGGACATTCAATGCCAGCTCAGCAATTAGATCGTTCCATTCCAGGTTGGTTCCGGCTTTCAGTTCTTCGAGAAGCTGGGGAGTCACTCGTATGGTCACACCTGATCCCATGAAGGGACTTAAGAACTTTATATTCACGTCGGGAACGGAGTCGGACCAAGTGGTGCGAATGAGGTCAAGTTCGTGGTCGATCTTGCGAACGAGCCATTCCTGTGGACGCAGCGTTCCGGAGGTATAGACTGCCAACAACTCCGATTCGCTTTGGTATTTCAGAGGCTGTGTCGTGTCTTCCGGGGGTGCGATTACTTTGTCATCTCCGCACGTCCAAATCAACAAGCATAGGCCAACGA